>JAZRFF010000001.1:0-6382 GCA_045661225.1 Bacteroidaceae bacterium
TTACCCCACTCGCCGCGGCGCTCGTCGTTGAGCTGCTGCTCGCGGTTTACCTTTGTGTCCTTGTTAATAGCAACTGAAGTTGCAAGCATTGACTCTGTAGCCTCTACGTTTACCTCTGATACAAGAGGAGATACATAATTCTTTTTCATATCTTTTTTCTATGATTTTTCTTATCGTTTATATTTTTAGCATCGTGGCAGGCGGTAGCCCGCCACGATACAATCTAAATATCTCGTTCTTAATCGTCTAAGGAATTACTTTACAAGTACCTTTCGCTGCGCGCAAGTGCTTCACGCGCGGCTGTGTTTGATTAAGTAAACTTATCAACCACAGCTCTTACTTAACCTATACTTTCGCTGCGCGCAAGTGCTTCACGCGCGGCTGTGTTTGATTAAGTAAACTTATCAACCACAGCTCTTACTTAACCAGCACTTTCTTACCGTTTACAATGTAGATGCCGGCAGCGTTTATTGCGTCGATGCGGCGGCCTGTAAGGTCGTACACGCTGTCGGGAGCACTCTCAACAACTACATTCTCAACACCTGTTGTACCCTCGAAGAGGAAGCCGTAGAATGCTGCGCTCGACATTGCTGTTGCGGGCAAATAAGCCTTGTTGGCCTTACTAACAAAATTATCCTCGGTAGCGTAGAAACCAACGCCATTAGCGCCGTTTGCAAGAACGTAACCGCTGATTGCTGTATCAAGAATATTACCAACAAGATGATTCTCGCCAACAGCCGCAGCCGATCCTATAATTGTAAGTTCAACATCACCCTCTCCTCTCAGAATAACACCTGTATTTGCAGGAACTTCTGTTATTGCATCGCTCAATTTTGCTGCATCACCATCAACTACAACAGTATGTGCGGTAACTCCTTCGGGGAGACGTACAGCAACCGGAGCATAGAATGTCGCATAACCGGCCTCACCAATAGTAACAGGAAGCGCTGTGACAGCCTCTACTGTCCAATTCGAACCTGATGTACCAGGAAGATTTGTATTTAAATTACGTGTATAGTAACCTATACCATTGCTCTGACTCTGGTTAGATTCAATATACTTTCCGGCAACCCATATTTTATATGGATTTTTGGAGTTAGAAGAATGTATTATAGCTTTTGTAGCTGCACCACCGACATTTGTATGGTTGCCATATGTAATATTCTTACCAGCATAATAAGAAGATAAAGTATTGTTATTATAGTAGAATATAGATTCTGCACCTTTTTCTTCAGCACTACCTACTGTAATTTTTGTCTCATCAGCCACAAGGTAGTATGTAGATTGATTATTAGTATCTACAGCCTTGAAACGGAAATATGTATTTGCTCTTGCACCTTCATAAACCTTTACAGAATTTACTGTACCATTAAAAGTATCAATATTTCCATTAGATGTCACACCGCCACCAATGTAAATTTTCGCGTTGGGATATCTACTTTTAACATTTTTAAAATTCGGCATTTCGTACTCTATAACAGGATACACGCACGAGTACATCATCTTGCCATCAGCAACAACTGTTATTACTTTGTTGGTATTATCCACCACATAAGTAATTATGCATCTTTTGTTACCTGACAAAGCACCCTCATTAGCACCACCTGTAAAACGGTCTCCATCTTTTGAAGAAGCAAAATAACCGGCATCACTACCATTGATACCGAAACCATAATAAGGAGAATTTGTTTTTACAGCCACAGAAGTCAATTGCTGTTCGGGGTCTGCAGCAACCAAAAGTGCCTTTCTGCCTCCAAGCGAAGCAGGCATTGTTACGTCAAACTCTATAGTCACATCACCTAAAGCAAAAATTTTTGCAGCATCTTCATCAGAGAGTGCATAAGGATAAGCAGTACCTATTTGTTCAGCAGTAAGCTCCAAAACCGGAGTTTGCGCCATTGCACCGATTGACAAAAACAGCGACGCGATTAGTAGTGTAAATTTTCTCATAAATAATTATTATTAAAATTGATATACATTTTATTGCGGTGCAAAGATAGGTATAGGAAACGAGTTTACCCCCCCGAATTGTTAAAATAGGTTAATAACCGAGATATAAAGTAAAAAAACTCACACACTTATATTAACTTTGTACCAGATTTCAATAACGGGGTGCCTAAAAACTGTAGGTAAAGACAAAAATTTTTACCATACAAAGGCTGAGATCATACCCAGGAACCTGATCCGGATAATGCCGGCGTAGGAAGAGAATCGCATTTTGCCACAAGTAACGGAAGCTGCACGGCAGCGCGTCACGAGCAAAATGCGTGTACAGGAAAAATCCCCATTTTCCGTTTAACAACGGAGCGTGGAGGATTCTTTTTTTGCCCCTCGCGCTCCAAAAAAATTGAAATTTGCAATGAAAAAAAGAGCATTGCCCGGCTGCCTTCTGTTGGCAGCCCTGCCCTCCTTGCTACACGCACAGGAGATTGTGAGTGACAGCCTGCTGACCAACCTGCAGGAAGTGGAAATCTTCTCGAACCGCGCAACCGAGAGTACTCCGGTCGCCTACACGAACATAGGGCGCGAGGAGTTGAAAAAAACAAACACCGGTGTAGATTTTCCCTACCTTGTGAGTATGACACCGAGCGCAGTCGTTACCAGCGATGCCGGAGCGGGCATTGGGTACACAAGCCTGCGCATACGCGGCACAGACGCAACACGCATCAACGTCACCGCCAATGGCATTCCCCTTAACGACGCCGAGAGCCACTCGGTTTTTTGGGTAAACATTCCTGACATTGCATCGTCGGTAAAAGACGTGCAGATTCAGCGCGGTGCAGGCACATCGACCAACGGCGCCGGAGCATTCGGTGCGAGCATAAATCTAAACACAAAAGAGTTCAACACCCTGCCTTATGCCGGCATCAGCGCCTCGGGCGGTTCGTTCGGCACACACCGCGAGACGTTACGCGTGGGTACCGGCCTCGTTGCCGACCATTGGGCACTTGACGTTCGCTTGTCGAACATTGGCAGCGACGGCTACATTGAGCGTGCCTCAACACAGCTTAATTCGTACTACATTCAAGCGGCATATTACACCGACAGAAGTTCGCTGCGCCTGATAACCTTTGCCGGCGACGAAGAGACCTATCACGCGTGGAACTACGCAAGCAAAGAGGAGATGAAGGAATACGGACGCCGTTACAACAGTTGCGGATATATGTACACCAACGATAAAGGAGTAGCGCATTATTACGACGACCAGACCGACAACTACACACAGCGCAACTACCAGCTGCTTTTCGACCACGACTTCAACAAGGAGTTGAGCTTGAACCTGGGACTGCACTACACCAAAGGCGATGGCTACTACAAAGAGTACAAAAGCAACCGCAAGTTCGTGGAGTACGCGTTGAAACCTTTCGACAACGGCAACGAGAGTGTCACACGCAGCGACCTTATACGCAAAAAAGCGATGGACAACCACTTTGGCGGAGGAGTATTCTCGCTGAACTACCGGAACAAGCACATAAACGCCTCTTTAGGCGGTGGAGTGAACCGATATTTCGGGCGACACTTCGGGCAGGTGCTGTGGGTGAAGAACTACACAGGCGACATAACCCCCGAGCACGAATATTACCGCAACAACGGCGCAAAGAACGATGCCAACATATACCTCAAGGCCGACTGGAGCGTCGCAAAGGGGCTTAACATTTACGCCGACCTTCAGTACCGACATATAAGCTACAGCATCAAAGGCTGCAACGACAAATGGAACAGCGCCACCGGAGCGTTGCAGGAGCTTGCCATTGACGAGCATTTCAATTTCTTCAACCCCAAGGCCGGCGTGTCGTGGCTGATAGACAAGCATAGCCGTCTGTTCGGTTCGGTGGGCGTAACGCACAAAGAGCCCACGCGCAACAACTACACCGACGGCAAGCTGCACGAACGTCCTTGCGCCGAGCGTCTTACCGACTACGAGATTGGATACCTGTTCGGCAACAGAACCCTGCAGGCCGGAGCCAACATATACTTTATGGACTACAAGAACCAGCTTGTGCCAACGGGCGAGCTTAACGAGATTGGCGAGCCTCTTGCCGCAAATATTCCTCACAGCTACCGCGCCGGAGTAGAGATTATGGCGGGAATAAAGTTGGATTGCGGGTTCAACTGGAGTGCAAACGCCACCCTGAGCCGCAACAGAGTAAAGAATTTCACCGAGGTCCTTTATGACGACAACACATTCGAGCGCTGGGAGATACGTCACACCGACACTCCGCTTGCCTTCTCGCCCGAGGCAATAGTAAACAACACCCTGTCGTACCATTGGCGCGGCCTCGAGGCGTCACTGCACACACAGTACGTGAGCAAGCAGTATATGAGCAACACTCACCGCCGCGAGCATCAGTTAGACGCCTACTGCGTGAGCAACCTTCGTCTCGCCTACAGCTTCGCACCACGAAAAACGAGAGATATTACCATAGGTATTACAATTTATAATATCTTTAACGCCGAATACGAGAATAACGGATATGCCGGCAGCGGGTTCTACACCGACGGCGAGGGCACGCGTCACCGATACGACTATGCGGGATACGCAGCTCAGGCCGGCGCACACTTTCTCACCCACTTGAACATTGAACTATGACAGGAGCTATGGCACTCGAAATTCTGGGCGTGGTAACAGGCATCATATATCTGTGGCTGGAGTACCGTGCGAGCATATACCTTTGGATTGCAGGTATCATTATGCCGGCTATATATATATTTGTATATTACGAAGCGGGGCTATATGCCGACTTTGGAATAAACATCTATTATCTTGTCATTGCGGTATATGGCTGGCTGTCGTGGAAGAGCGGAGTGCACATCACAGGGCGTCGGGGGCGCGACAAGGGCGAACAGCCCATCACGCACGCCCCACGGCGTGCGTGGGCGAAGGCCGCCACGGCCTTCGTCGTCGCGCAGCTGCTGCTGACGTGGATACTCACGACATACACCGACAGCACAGTCCCCGTCAGCGACGCCTTTACCACAGCGCTGAGCATTGTAGGAATGTGGCTACTCGCACGCAAATACATAGAACAGTGGTGGGTGTGGTGCATCGTCGACATAGCCTACATTGCATTATACACATACAAAGAACTCTATTTTACAGCCGTTCTCTATGCCGTTTACGCAATAATAGCTATCTTTGGGTATTATAAATGGAAAAAACTGATGCAAGAAGCCACATTATGAGCACCATTGACGCAGTAATAATTGCAGGCGGAGAGTACCCCACCGCCCCGGTACCGTTGGAGCTGCTCGCGACAGCCCCATACGTTGTCTGTTGCGACGGTGCCGCCGACACTTATATTGCCGGCGGACACACCCCCGATGCCATTGTAGGCGACGGCGACTCAATAAGCGAACAGACAAAGGCAAAATACCGGCATCTGCTACACATTGTCCCCGAGCAAGAGAGCAACGACCAGACAAAAGCCGTACGCTTCCTTTTGGCACAAGGCAAACGCAGGATAGCCATTGTAGCCGCCACAGGAAGGCGCGAAGACCACACTATAGGCAACATAAGCCTCCTTGTGGAGTACGCACGCTCAGGCGCCGATATACGCTCTTACACCGACTACGGAGTGTTCACTCCCTGCCGTGGCACAACCGTCCACCACTGCCACCCCGGGCAACAAGTCTCAATATTCAGTATAACGGCAAAAGGATTCAGCGCCGACGGCCTGCGCTACCCATTGTACGACTTCAACAATTGGTGGCAAGGCACCCTTAACGAATGTACAGGCGACACCTTTACCGTTCACGCCGAAGGGGAATATTTACTTTTTACAAACTATTGATTCACGTTTCAAGAAAAATCCACAAGGAGCTGTAGAATTACTTCCCATTCGCATTGTATTCTATGGCGGGGTGGACAAAAAGCTTTTGCAAGCGAGAGAGACACCGGCTGCAAGAAAAAAGAAAAACTCCTTCACGATCGTGAAGGAGTTTTTACTATTTTTTTAAAATTTACGACTTTACAAGGGGCGTTTAACCGCTCGCGTCTCGTGGGTTAAGTTGACTCGCGCACTTTGCGCAACCCACGCGGTGTGACTACGCCACACGTCGCGTGACCTATTGCTGTGCGCTTTGTCGACTAAAATTACATTTTAGTTCCAAAGGTTACCCCATTGACAACTTTGTTGTCGAGCCTGCTTACGCTCGCTGTGTGCGTGAATAAATTCCCGCCCGCTCGCTTAATCGCAGCCTTCGCCGATTAAAATTGGAGTTAATTGACTCGCGCACTTTTCGCAACCCACGCGGTGTGACTGCGCCACACGTCGCGTGACCTATTGCTGTGCGCTTCGTCGACTAAAATTGCATTTTAGTTCCAAAGGTTACCCCATTGACAACTTTGTTGTCGAGCCTGCTTACGCTCGCTGTGTGCGTG
>JAZRFF010000002.1:0-21071 GCA_045661225.1 Bacteroidaceae bacterium
ACGCAGTAGTTCTCATCACGAGAAACAATCTGTGCAAAGTTACCGGCTGAACGAACAAGGATAGCACCCTGTCCAGGACGAAGCTCGATGTTGTGAACCACTGTACCGATAGGAATATTCTTCAAAGGAAGAGCATTACCAACCTCAGGAGCAGCGCTAGGTCCTGACATCAAAACTGCGCCAACCTCCAAACCATTAGGAGCAATTATATACGACTTAACACCATCGGCATAGCAAAGAAGAGCAATGCGAGCCGAACGGTTAGGATCGTACTCGATTGACTTAACTGTTGCAGGAATACCGTCTTTATTACGCTTGAAGTCGATAAAACGGAACTTACGCTTGTGGCCACCGCCTCTGTAGCGCATAGTCATCTTACCGTCATTGTTGCGTCCACCTGTCGAACGCTTACCGGTTACAAGCGATTTCTCTGGTACCGCAGCAGTGATTTCTTCGAAGGTACCAATAATCTTATGTCTCTGGCCCGGTGTTGTAGGCTTAAATTTACGTACTGCCATCTTTATTAAATGTTACTATAAAAATCAATAGTATCGCCCTCCTTAAGTGTGACGATAGCCTTCTTTACAGCGTTTGTACGACCTTTCACAAAACCAGCCTTTGTGTAACGGCTCTTGTTCTTACCTGAATAGTTCATAGTATTAACATCGATAACTGTTACATTGTACAACGCTTCAATCTCTTTCTTAATCACCAACTTGTTAGCCTCGGGGCGAACAATAAAACCAAAGCGGTTGAACTGGTCAGTGATCTTAGTCATCTTCTCAGTGACTATAGGTTTAATCAAAACTCCCATTATTATGCCTCCTTAGTTTCTTGTTAGTGTATTGTTAATTATCTCAAGTGAGCTCTCAGTAACAACCAAAACCTCGGCATTCATAATACCATAGGTATTAATGTCCGAAGCAATAGCCATCTGAGTCCCCTTCAAATTTCTGGCTGACAAATATACTGCTTTATTGCTAGATGGCAAAACGAAGAGCTGTTTTCTTTCAGAAACTTTAAGATTATTTAACACCTCAACAAATGCCTTTGTGCTAGGAGCGTCAAAATTGAAGTCCTCAACAACAACAATAGCATTCTCAATTGCCTTCTGAGAAAGAGCAGACTTGCGAGCAAGCTGCTTAACCTTTTTGTTAAGCTTGAAATTGTAGTCACGAGGAGTAGGACCGAACACTCTCGCACCACCCACCAACAGAGGTGAGTTGATGTCACCACGACGTGCGCCACCGCCGCCCTTCTGACGACCGAGCTTGCGTGTTGAACCCGACATTTCGCTTCTCTCCTTAGACTTGTGTGTACCCTGACGCTGAGCAGCAAGATACTGTCTTACAGCCATATATACAACGTGCTCGTTTGGCTCGATGCCGAAGATAGATTCGTCAAGCGTAACCTTTCTTCCGGTGCTTTCACCTTTAATATTTAATACGTTGACTTCCATTACTTTTCAATTATTACGATTGAACCATTGTAACCCGGAACCGAACCCTTGATAACCAAAAGGTTGTGCTCAGGAATAACCTTTAACACTTGAAGATTGTGTGTAGTAACACGAGCGTTACCCATCTGTCCACCCATTCTAAGGCCCTTGAACACCTTCGCAGGGTATGAACAAGCACCGATAGAACCCGGCTTGCGAGCGCGGTTGTGCTGACCGTGAGTAGCCTGACCTACACCACCAAAATTGTGTCTTTTTACAACACCCTGGAATCCCTTACCTTTTGAGGTACCTGTTACGCTAACGTAAGCAGTATCTGCAAAGAGATCCACTGTTACGACATCACCCAAATTGAGTGCAGTCTCAAACTCCTTGAACTCGGCCAAGTGGCGCTTGGGAGTCACACCGGCTTTCTTAAAGTGACCTGTAAGAGGAGCATTGACACGGCTCTCTTTCTGGTCCTGGAAACCGAGCTGAACAGCCTCATAACCGTCCTTCTCGATAGTTTTCACCTGTGTAACTGCGCAAGGACCTGCTTCGATAACAGTGCATGGAACATTTTTACCATCGGCACTGAAAACGGACATCATTCCGATTTTTTTTCCTAATAATCCTGGCATTTCAGTTTAATTTAAATAAGTTGATAAATACATTAAAATTACACTTTAATCTCGACCTCAACACCTGAAGGCAACTCAAGTTTCATAAGAGCATCAACAGTCTTAGCTGTAGAGCTATAGATGTCAATAAGTCTCTTGAAAGAGGAAAGCTGGAACTGCTCACGGCTCTTCTTGTTAACGAAGGTTGAGCGGTTTACTGTAAAAATACGCTTGTGTGTAGGCAATGGAATAGGACCGCTAACGATTGCGCCTGTAGCCTTCACAGTCTTTACAATCTTCTCAGCCGACTTGTCAACCAAGTTGTGATCGTAAGATTTAAGTTTGATTCTAATTTTCTGACTCATGTCATTTAATGGTTTATAAAATTTATAATTGCCAGCCGGTTAAGAGTCATTCGCTAACCGGCTGGCTTTATTTTTTTACTTTTGAAGTTCCTCGAGTATCTGCTTAGCCAAAGAAGCACTTACCTGCTCGTGGTGATCGTATGTCATTGACGATGTAGCACGACCCGAAGTAATGGTACGGAGCGATGTCACGTAACCGAACATCTCTGACAGAGGTACCATAGCCTTAACGATACGTGCACCTGTACGGCTTGTCTCAAAGCCCTCAACCTGGCCACGACGCTTGTTAAGGTCGGCAATCACATCACCCATACTCTCCTCGGGAGTCACTACCTCAAGCTTCATCATAGGCTCAAGGAGAACGGGGTTAGCCTTCTGACAAGCATTCTTGTATGCCTGAATAGCACAAACCTCGAAAGACAACTGGTCAGAGTCAACGGGGTGATAGCCACCATCGAGAAGAACAACCTTCAAAGACTCCATAGGATAGCCCGCGAGCACACCCGACTTGATAGCTGTCTGGAAGCCCTTCTGAACCGAAGGAATGAACTCCTTGGGAACGTTACCACCCTTAACCTCGTTAACAAACTGAAGGTTACCCTCCTTAAAGTCTGCATCAGCAGGACCTACAGAAACAAGGATCTTAGCATACTTACCCTTACCACCAGTCTGCTTCTTGTAAGTCTCGTCAACCTGAACTGTACCGGTAATAGCCTCTTTGTAGCTAACCTGAGGACGACCCTGGTTACACTCTACGTTAAACTCACGTTTCAGACGGTCGATAATAATCTCGAGGTGAAGCTCACCCATACCCGAGATAATTGTCTGACCAGACTGCTCATCGGTTCTTACAGTAAATGTAGGATCCTCTTCTGCGAGCTTAGCAAGACCATTAGCAAGCTTGTCAAGGTCTTTCTGGGTCTTAGGCTCTACTGCGATAGAAATCACAGGATCGGGGAATGACATTGACTCAAGTACGATAGGACCGTCCTCCGAGCAAAGTGTATCACCGGTACGTACGTCCTTAAGACCAATCACAGCACCAATATCACCGGCACCAAGAACCTCAACAGGATTCTGCTTGTTAGAGTGCATCTGGAACATACGTGAAATACGCTCCTTGCGACCCGAACGAGTATCGTAAATATATGAACCCGACTCAAGCTTACCTGAATATACGCGAACGTAAATCAGACGACCAACGAATGGGTTTGTAGCAATCTTAAACACAAGAGCCGAAGTCTTGTCATCTTCGCTGGGACGACGTGTCTCCATCTCGTCTGTCTTGGGGTTCATACCCTCAACAGCAGGAGTATCCAGAGGTGAAGGCAAGAATGCGCAGACAAAGTCGAGCAAAGGCTGAACGCCCTTATTCTTAAACGAAGAACCGCAAGTCATAGGAGTAATCTCCATAGCAAGTGTACCCTTGCGAATAGCAGCAATAAGCTCTTCCTCTGTAATTGACTCGGGATCCTCAAGAACCTTCATCATCAACTCCTCGTCAAAGTCAGCAGCCTTCTCAAGAAGATGCTCTCTCCACTGGTTAGCCTCGTCAACAAGCTCAGCGGGAATCTCCTCTACAGTATAGTCAAGAGCGCCATCACGATAAACAAGCGCCTTCATTCTGATAAGGTCTACTACACCAAGGAACTTCTCTTCTGAACCGATAGGAATTGTCACAGGGCAAGGATTTGCACCAAGAACCTCCTTCATCTGGCGCATTACCGAGAAGAAGTCAGCACCTGAACGGTCCATCTTGTTTACATAAGCGATACGGGGAACATTATACTTGTCCGCCTGACGCCATACAGTCTCAGACTGAGGCTCAACACCACCTACAGCACAGAAAGCAGCGATAGCACCGTCGAGCACACGAAGTGAACGCTCAACCTCGGCTGTAAAGTCCACGTGTCCCGGAGTGTCAATCAAGTTAAACTTGTACTGAGTACCGTTCCAGTTCCAGAATGTTGTTGTAGCAGCAGAGGTAATTGTAATACCACGCTCCTGCTCCTGCTCCATCCAGTCCATTGTAGCAGCACCATCGTGCACCTCACCAATTTTGTGTGAAAGACCGGTGTAGAACAAAATACGCTCCGATGTAGTAGTTTTACCAGCATCGATGTGAGCACTAATACCGATATTACGGGTAAATTGAAGTTCGTTTGCCATTTTCTTATGCTGTTAAGGATTAGAAACGGAAATGTGCGAATGCACGGTTAGCCTCAGCCATACGGTGCATATCCTCCTTACGTTTGAAAGCACCACCCTGATTGTTGTAAGCGTCCATAATCTCGTTGCAGAGCTTCTCAGCCATAGACTTACCGCCACGTTTACGAGCGAACATAATCATATTCTTCATTGAGATAGACTCCTTACGGTCTGCACGAATTTCGGTAGGAACCTGGAATGTAGCACCACCGATACGGCGTGACTTAACCTCCAACTTAGGAGTAATATTCTCCAAAGCCTGCTTCCAAATTTCAAGTGGGGTTTTCTCCTCGCTCTTCATCTTGTTACCAACAAGCTCAAGAGCACCATAGAAAATAGTGTACGATACGTTTTTCTTTCCGTCATACATCAGGTGGTTAACGAATTTAGATACCATCTGATCGTTGAAAACGGGATCCGGAAGGATCACACGTTTTTTTGGTTTTGCTTTTCTCATTTTCTCTTACGAAAATTTACGTTTTGTGTGGGCTGCGTTATTGCAAATTCTTCAATGCTTCCACCGAAACATTTACTCAACCTTTATAACTTCCAACAAACCAAAACAAGTTAAAAATTATGTTTTAAAAAAGTCATATCCCGATATTTACAAGCCGGAATCACTTTGCTGCCGCTTGTTCTTTGTCAAGAATTACTTTTTAGCTTTAGGACGCTTAGCACCATATTTTGAACGGCGCTGTGTACGGTTAGCTACACCTGCGGTATCAAGAGTACCACGAACAATGTGATAACGTACACCAGGGAGGTCCTTAACACGACCGCCACGTACCAAAACGATTGAGTGCTCCTGCAAGTTGTGTCCTTCACCAGGAATGTAAGAGTTAACCTCCTTCTGGTTAGTCAAGCGTACACGAGCAACTTTTCTCATAGCAGAGTTAGGTTTCTTAGGAGTTGTAGTGTAAACACGTACACACACACCACGACGCTGCGGACAGTTGTCAAGTGCGGGCGACTTGCTCTTCTCTACAATCACATCTCTGCCTTTTCTTACTAATTGCTGAATTGTAGGCATTTTGTTTAATTTTTAATTATTATATATTGTTTTTAAATATTTCTAAGCCTGTGAACACTATAGTCCATTTTGGACTGCAAAGGTAAAAATTATTTTTCTAATAAAAAAGAATTTATTGCATTTTTGAACAAAAAGCATCAAAAGTATCCATTTTTAGAGCACAATCAGCAACAGAAGCCGCTCAAACAGAGGATTTAAATAGTTAATTATTGTTAAATAATACAATTCCTTTTCTCATCAACAATAAAAAAGCGCCATCACCCACAGGCAACAGCGCAATACCTTATATAATATAATACACATTACTCCTCATCAAAGTCAAATTCATCGTACTCCTCCACGCTTTCATCGGCAGCGTCATCAAAATCAGGTTCCCAATCGGCAAAATCGCTTGCAAGCATACGCGCATCGTAATTACGATGAACAAGTTCCTCACGTTTTACAGCGGCAAGCCGGTTCTCTTCACTATTCAAGCGCTCCCACAGCACATCTTTAAGCTCCTGCACGCCCTCGCCCGTTGCAGCAGAAATAAACACGCAAGGCACGTCGTCCGGAAGATTCTCCGAAAGCATCTCTTTCAGTTCCTCATCTATCAAATCGCACTTTGTAACAGCAAGCACACGCTGTTTGTCGAGCATTTCAGGATTGAACGTTGCAAGTTCGTTAAGCAGCACCTCATACTCCTTTTTAATATCATCAGCCTCGGCCGGCACCATAAAAAGCAACAAGGAATTACGCTCAATATGACGCAAGAAACGAAGTCCCAATCCCTTGCCCTGGCTTGCACCTTCAATAATTCCCGGAATATCGGCCATCACGAACGACTTTCCGTCACGATAGGACACTATTCCCAGATTCGGTTCAAGCGTAGTAAAGGGATAATTCGCAATCTTGGGCTTTGCCGCCGACACCGACGAAAGAAGCGTCGATTTTCCGGCATTGGGAAAACCCACAAGACCGACATCGGCAAGAAGCTTCAACTCAAGCGTAACCGTCATCTCCTGCATAGGTTCCCCCGGCTGAGCGAAACGGGGAGCTTGCCTTGTAGGTGTGGCAAAATGCACATTACCAAGCCCGCCACGACCGCCTTTAAGAAGAGTTACCAATTGGCCGTCCTCCATCACATCGCACAGAAACTCTCCGGTCTCAGCATTATAAGCCACAGTACCACAAGGTACATCAACAATCTTGCTTTCGCCGTCGGCACCGGTACTTTTGTTTATTCCGCCATTCTGGCCATTGCCGGCAAATATATGGCGTTGATACTTCAAGTGCAACAATGTCCAATAGTTACGATTTCCACGCAGGATAATATCGCCACCCTTTCCGCCATCGCCGCCATCGGGACCGCCATTAGGGATATATTTCGCACGATGCAAATGCGCCATACCTCGTCCACCTCTGCCCGAGCGACAGACAATCTTCACATAATCAATAAAATTCGATTCCGCCATAAGTTATTGCCTCACACAATTAACACATTAAAAGCACTATTACCGCCGCACACCAGCGGAACTTTTCCAAAAACGCCGCCTGCAATCACATTCTGGCATCAATCGCCGCTGTTATATCGGCAAAAATCCGTTCAAGTTCGCCAAGGCCGTTAATATAACAATGCTTACCTTCTTTCTTGTACCACTCCTTTAGCGGAGATGTCTGTTCACGATAAACGACAAGACGTTTTTTTATGGTCTCCTCGTTATCATCGGCACGCCCCGAAGCCTCGCCTCGTTTTATCAGTCGCACCATAAGTTCCTCTTCGGGAACATCAAGCTCTATCATTGCCGTAACCTCCTGACCACGCTCGGCAAGCATAGCTTTAAGCACCTCGGCCTGAGCGATAGTCCGCGGGAAACCATCAAAGATAACACCCTTGCTATCCACAAGCTGGTCAAGTTTATGAGCAAGAATACTCACCATAAGTTCATCGGGAATCAACTGACCGTGGTCAATCAGCCCTTTAGCAAGCACGCCCAGCTCAGTACCCGCAGCTATTTCTGCACGTAACACATCACCGGTTGAAATATGATCGAGACCATACTTTTCAACAATTCTCTCACTCTGCGTACCCTTGCCACTGCCGGGTGCTCCAAAAATAACAACGTTAAGCATCGTATAAATAATTAATCTTCAACATCATAAACATCGGGCAAGTTGCGTCCCAGACCATCATAATCGAGACCAAAGCCCACAATAAACCTGTCAGGGATTGAAAATGCCCCATATTTCACATCAATTGCAACTTTGTGACGCGACGGCTTTACAAAAAGCGATGCAATCTCGACCGAGGCTGGATTTTCCGCTGCAAGACGTTCAAGCAACGCCTTCATCGTCACCCCTGTATCAACAATATCTTCCAGCACAACAACATCACGCCCTGTAACCGTTTGTGAAAGCCCAATCAATTCGCTAACGACCCCTGTTGAATCCGTTCCGCTATAAGAAGACAGTTTTACAAAAGCCACCTCGCACTCCAAATCGACATTTTTAAGTAATTCAGCAACAAACATAAAACTCCCGTTAAGCACGCCAAGAAACAGAGGACGTCGTCCGGCGTAATCACGATTTATTCTATCCGCTATCTTTTTTACTTCACAGCTAATGCTGTCATACGGGATAGATTTTACAAAGGTTTTGTTGTGCAACTTAATTTTATCCATCTTCTTTCCAACATTTCTACACTACACCAACAGAGGATAGTTTTTACAAAAATAGAATAAAGTTCCGAAAAACCATTGCGCAAACGACGACTTTTTTAGCATAAAAGCAATAAAAAAGGTAAAGAAGCACCTAATAAATAAGTTGCAGCATTTTTTTCGATGCGAATTCAAAAGTAATTACTATCTTCGCAACAAATTAGATATTTTGTGCCTAAGAAAAAACAATACATTTATGAAAAGAACACTGCTTCTCGTTGTTTTACTCGCAGCAATGATATGTAACGCACAGACCGATGTCAATGCTTTTTTTGCAGGAGCGAACGAAGGTGTCACATATTACCTTCCCGACACAAAGGTCGAGATAACAGTCAACGCCACCTGCATAAAGAAGACCCCCGGCGAATTCAGCAGATATGCCGACAGATATCTGCGCATAAAAAATGTGATTGACAAAGCCGACAGCTTATGGGAACTGGAGGGCGCTATTGTAACGACAAAAGGCACTCCATCACCCGAAAAAATGTACACAATAAAGCTAAACAATAGTTCGGCAAGCAACATCACACTAAACGACGAAGGAATAATTGAATCCATAAACACCAAGCCCGCAACGGCAAAAGAGGAAAAGCCCGAACAAAACCCGAACAGAGCGGTGCGTGACAATGCAAGCAAATATATGACCGAGGAGATGCTTCAGGCCACCTCATCGGCAAAAATGGCAGAACTTGCAGCAAAGGAGATATACACCATACGCGAGAGCAAGCTCGCCATAACCCGCGGTCAGGCCGAAAATATGCCAAAAGACGGACAGGCAATGCAACTGATGTTGAGCGAACTTGACAAACAGGAAAAAGCCTTGATGGAACTTTTTGTTGGCACCACTGACACCATCAGGCAAGAGATACGATACTCCATCACTCCGCAAGAGAACTGCGACACGGCAAAAGCAGTGTTGCTGCGCTTCTCGCGGAAATTAGGATTCCTTGACAAAGACAACCTCGCCGGAGAGCCCATATATTACAATTTACGCGACCTGAAAAGCGTAAAAAGGCCTACCGAGGAAGAGCTGAAAAAAAGGAAACCAATAAAAAAAGAGGGTATATGTTACAACATTCCCGGTAAAGCCGAATTTGAGCTTTACACCCGCACAAGACAACTCGTTAAAAAAGAGATACCGGCAGCACAGTTAGGAACGACCGAGATTCTATCAAAGTCACTTTTCAACAAAAGCAACAAGACCAAGGTACTCTTCGACACCGCAACAGGCGGCATAATCAACATTGAAAAATAAGCAGAAAAACAAGTATAACAATAAATAAAACCAAGAAAGATGTTTGAAAACCTAAGCGAGCGGTTAGAACGCTCATTCAAGATACTCAAAGGAGAGGGTCGCATTACCGAAGTAAATGTAGCCGAGACACTCAAAGACGTGCGTAAAGCGCTTCTTGACGCCGATGTAAACTACAAAGTAGCAAAAACCTTTACCGACACCGTAAAGAACAAAGCCATCGGTCAGAATGTGCTCACATCTATTCACCCAAGCCAGTTGATGGTAAAAATCGTACACGACGAACTTACATCATTGATGGGTGGCGAGACTGCAGAAATAAATTACGAGGGACACCCCGCTGTAATTCTTATGTCAGGTCTTCAAGGTAGCGGTAAGACAACATTCTCGTCAAAGCTCGCCAACTACCTAAAGAAAAAGAAAAACCGCAACCCCTTGTTGGTTGCCTGCGACGTCTATAGACCGGCAGCCATAGACCAGCTGAAGGTCCTTGGCGAAAGCATCGGCATTCCCGTCTACAGCGAGCCCGATAGCAAGAATCCCGTACAAATTGCCTTAAACGCCATTAAGGAGGCAAAAGCCAAGAGTTACAATCTTGTAATTATAGACACGGCAGGACGTTTGGCTGTTGACGAAGCTATGATGACCGAAATTGCTGCAATCAAAGAGGCTGTCAACCCCACCGAGACACTTTTCGTGGTCGATTCAATGACAGGTCAGGACGCAGTAAACACAGCCAAGGAGTTTAACGACCGTCTCGACTTTACCGGCGTAATACTTACAAAGCTCGACGGAGACACACGCGGTGGAGCCGCGCTCTCTATACGTACCGTTGTGACAAAGCCCATTAAGTTCATCGGTACAGGCGAAAAGATGGAGGCAATAGACCAGTTCCACCCCAGCCGAATGGCCGACCGTATTTTGGGTATGGGAGATGTCGTTTCGCTTGTTGAACGTGCTCAAGAGCAGTTCGATGAGGAACAAGCAAAAAAGCTCCAACGCAAGCTGGCACGCAACCAGTTCGACTTCAACGACTTCCTTGCACAAATTGAACAAATAAAGAAGATGGGTAACATAAAAGACCTATTGGGAATGATACCCGGCGTTGGAAAAGCTGTAAAAGATATGGACATTGACGACAACGCATTCAAGAGCGTCGAGGCAATCATTCGTTCAATGACTCCAAAGGAGCGTGCCAACCCGGACATCATAAACAACTCTCGCAAGGAGCGCATAGCACGTGGTAGCGGAACGACTATGCAGGAGGTGAACCGTCTGATGAAACAGTTCGAGCAGATACGCAAAACAATGAAAAGCGTGGCAGGCGGAAAATTCCCGGGAATGATGCCCAAAGGAATGAGAGGAATGTGATAAGGCGTCAAAAAGCAGTAACATTCAAAAAATACATAATATGCAGATAATCGATGGCAAGGCTGTTGCAGCTGCAATAAAGAGAGAGATTGCACAAGAAGTCGAGAGCATCATCGCAAGCGGAGGCAAACGTCCACATCTAGCAGCCATACTGGTGGGACACGATGGTGGTAGCGAGACATACGTTGCCAACAAAGTAAAAGCGTGCGAGGAGTGCGGGTTCACGTCGACACTCATACGCTACGAGGCCGACGTAACCGAGCAGGAGCTACTGAAAAAGGTCGACGAACTCAACAACGACAACGATGTCGATGGATTCATCGTCCAGCTGCCACTACCCAAGCACATTGATGAGCAAAAGGTAACCGAGGCTATAGACTATCGCAAGGACGTTGACGGGTTTCACCCTGTCAATGCCGGACGTCTTGCAATAGGGCTACCCTGCTTCCTTTCGGCAACACCCAACGGCATTATGGAGTTGCTTGCACGTTACAACATTGATACAAAAGGTAAAAAATGCGTCGTGCTGGGACGCAGCAACATTGTAGGCAAGCCTATGGCAAACCTTATGATGCAGAAACAGACACCCGGAGACGCCACAGTAACGGTATGCCACAGCCACACCGAGAATATTGCCGACGAGTGTCGCCGAGCGGATATTATCATAGCCGCATTGGGGCAACCAAACTTTGTGAAGGCCGATATGGTAAAAGAGGGTGCTGTGGTTATAGACGTAGGCACTACTCGTGTTCCCGACCCGACCCGCAAATCAGGATTCCGCCTTTGTGGCGACGTAGATTTTGACAATGTCGCACCAAAATGCTCGTTCATAACCCCGGTTCCCGGCGGAGTAGGCCCTATGACCATTGTATCACTAATGAAAAACACCTTGCTGGCCGGCAAACGCGAAATTTACAAATAAATTGAAAGGGAAACTCCTTATATTAGGCATATATTGTGCAATGGCATTCAATGCCCTTGCGCAATATATACCTACCCCCATACAAAAGCTCAACCTACTCTTCGCCGGCGACATAATGCAGCACGAGACACAGCTGAAAAGCGCAAGAACCGCCGATGGGCTATATAGTTTCTCATCGAATTACCGTCACATAAAGAACTTTATAGAAAAAGCAGACATTGCTGTCGCCAACCTCGAAACCCCCATAGGCCGAAACGGTTTCAGCGGTTATCCGTCGTTCTGTGCGCCCGACAGTTTTCTGCACGCAGCCATCGGTGCAGGGTTCGACGTTATTCTGTTTGCAAACAATCACTGCCTTGACAAAGGCAAGGCAACAGCACTTTACACACTCGACCTGCTCGACTCCATAGGCGTATCACACTGCGGAGTATACCGCAATGCCCAGGAGCGCACATTGCGCTACCCTCTTGTTATTGAGAAAAAGGGAGTGCGAATTGCATTGCTCAACTACACCTACGGCACAAACGGCCGCACGGCTCCGTCGCCTATGATAGTAAACCTCATAGACAAAGAGGTTATTACAAAGGATATTTCCGAAGCGAAGAGCCTCAACCCCGACGTAATAATCGCTTGTATGCATTGGGGCGATGAGTATGTATCGCTGCCGCCGCAAAGGATAAAAGAACTGAGCGATTGGCTCATTGAACAAGGCGTCGACCACATTATAGGTAATCACCCACACGTCATTCAACCCATAGAAATTCGCGAATATAACGATAAGTGCAAAAAGAATGTAGTTGCCTACTCCACCGGCAATCTGCTATCGAATATGTCGCTAAGGCGCACCGACGGAGGTATGATGATAGGTATGGAACTTACAAAGATTCTCAACTACACACGCGTATCGTCGCTTGGATACCTGCTCACGTGGATTGCACCCAAACAAAATAATGGCGAGCGTGACTTCACCATCTACCCGGCCGCCACGACCACCGTCACAAAGTGCGAGAATGCCAGACAAAAACTGCAACTGTTCCTTAACGACAGTCGCAAGCTGCTTAACAAACACAATATCGGCGATATACAGGAATTAAAGACCGATTCGACAATTGTCACTCCCTAACAAATTTCCTACCGTTCCAACGGTAAACGATTTTGCGCTGCAGAGGCTTCACGAGCACTGCATCATCGACACTCATATAGGCCGGCATAGTATATTCAGCCGTAAGCGTATGTTCGTCCCTGGTGAGAGTTAACGATACAAGATATATATCACACTTGTCGGAATAAAGTTCAGCACTGTCGGCCGATATAAAAAAGTCGCTTATTGCAGGCGCAGCAAAATACTCTTTATGAGAAAGAGATTCCCATTTGCGATTAAAAAAAGCGACACGACTACCCTCGGCCTCAGCTCTTACGCTTTCTACAAGACAGATGACAGAATCACCGCCAACAGGCAGCAAACGCCCCTGCACCGACGACGTGGGCGTAGTCTCAAGGTAGAAAAAATCCGGTGTAAGCACTCTTAGCACACTCTCGCCGTCGAATACGTTTGTGACACGCGCCTCCATTCCGGCATCAATATAATCGACACAGTCGGCTCTGCGGCTTTTTGTCAGCAACGGGAACCGTTCATCGGGAGCATCAAGAAAAAGCGCTCGCATATTCTGAGCCGCGGCATCGGCCACGGCGCCACCCAACAATATAAAAAATATAATCAGCAATCTTCTCATTTCGACCCCAAATATAGAAAGAATAATCCAATAATTATCAAAATAAGGTCAAGAGCCTTGCTCTTGAGGTTCTTTTCGTGCAGCAAAAGTGCACCAAAGGCAAACGACACGACTACGCTGCCACGACGTATCATAGACACAACAGCAATGAGCGCTCCATCGTGCGCAAGCGACGAAAAGTAACAAAAGTCGGCCATACCCAAAAATAGCGATATTAAGAGAATTGACCAACGCCAATGGAAACGGCGGCGTCTTTGTGCCGGCGAGAGCACATTAAGCACAATAGCTATAGCCCCCATAAGGAGACATTGGTACAGGTTGAACCACGATTGCACAAGCAACGGTTCAAGCGAACGCATCAGATATTTGTCATACAACGCACTCGCAGCACCGAAAAGTGCAGCAAGAGCCACAAACGCCACCCATCTGTTGCTCGAAAAATGAATACCCTCTTTTTTGCCACTACGGCTCAGCAAGAAAACCGACAGCACCGCAAGCAGCACTCCCGTCCACTGGAAAAGGTTAAGCGACTCGCCAAAAAGCAGAAGCGCACCCAACAGCACAAGCACAGGACGTGTCGACTGTATAGGCGAAACAATAGTTATAGGCAGATGCTTTATGCCTATATACCCACACAGCCAGGAGCTGAGCACTATTACCGCTTTAAGCAGCAGTAGAAGATGCGTCTCAACGCCGGCCTCGGGAACAAAGAACACCCCGCTTGTTATTACCCCTGTGCGCGACAATATAATAAAGGGAGCAAACAACAGAGTAGAAAAAAGAGTGTTCAAGAAGAGTACCGCTATTACAGAATTATCTTTCAGCGACACCTTTTTAAAAAAGTCGTAACAGCCAAGCAATGCCGCCGACACAAAAGCAAGCGCAACCCACATCATAGAAATATCTCTGACGGATATTTAACATCTACGAGAAACAGAGCCTCGCCCATAGCCGAGTCACCGGCCTCGCCACGTTCTTTTTTCTCAATAACTGCACGGAACTCTTCGATACTCATTTTGCCACGCCCCACGAGCAGCAGTGTTCCAACTATTGCACGCACCATATTACGCAAAAAACGGTCAGCCTCAATCTCAAAGCACCACTCGTGCTCTCCGACACGACGCCATTCGGCGTGAGTGACCTTGCAGTTATTAGTCTTAACATCGGTGTGCAACTTGCTGAAACTTGTAAAATCGCTATATTCATAAAGAGCCTTTGCAGCAATGTTCATTGCGGCAAAATCAATATCAGGCGACACCCTGCAAGCGTAACGGCGACTGAATGGGGACTTTGCGGTAACCACCCTATAATTGTAACAACGCGAAAGAGCATCGAAACGAGCGTGTGCGTCGTCGCGCACTCTGCGTATATTGCTCACAGCAATATCAGGTGGCAGAATTTTGTTTAGTTTATACACAAGCTGACGAGAATCCACCTCTGATGGAAAATCGGCGTGCGCAACCATACAGGCCGCATTTACACCGGCATCGGTGCGACCCGCACCAACAAGAGGCACCGGTTGACGCACAAGTGTCGCAAGCGCCTCTTCGAGCACCTGCTGCACTGTTACAGCGTTAGGCTGCACCTGCCAACCGTGGTAGGCCGCCCCATCGTATGAAAAATAGATAAAATAGCGGAACATCAGCACTCGTTCTTTAAAATAAATGTATGGCACGCAGCAAGCCCGGCCGTTTCGGTGCGCAGACGCGAAGCGCCAAGACTCACAGGCACATAACCCGCCTTAACCGCAAGTTCCACCTCCTCGGGACTGAAGTCCCCTTCGGGACCAACGAGTATAGTAACGTCCTCTCCCTGTTGTAATAATTCTTTATAGAGTCGTCTGTCACCATCGTAGCAATGAGCTATAAACTTTGCTCCGCCACGTTCGGTTGTAACAAACTTTTTAAAGTCAGTCATCTCGCACACCAACGGTTTTGTATACTTTAACGACTGTTTCATTGCCGAGACAACTATTCGTTCGACACGTTCACACTTTACAACCTTGCGCTCCGAGAAACGACAATTAAGGAAAGTTATAGCATCAAGACCAATCTCGGTAGCCTTCTCGGCGAGCCACTCAATGCGATCCATATTTTTTGTAGGCGCAATAGCAAGATGAAAATTTCCATTCCAATTCTTACGTACCTCGACAGCCTCGACCGGCTGTACATAACAGTGCTTGCCGGCTATAGATGCAATTTCTGTAACATAAAGACGACCTGCGCCGTCAGTAATTTCAATTTTGTCTCCCACCGAAAGACGCAGGACACGCAAGGCGTGCGCAGCCTCTTCGTCCGACAGTTCCCACCTGTCAGCAATATCAGGGACATAGAAAAGTGCCATAGTATATAGATTTGTGTTTATTTATTATCCGTTTCGTTATGCGCCGAATGACGAGAATCTATCTCCTCTTTCAGTTTCATTGCCAATTCATAATTTTCATCTTTCACAGCATTCTCCATTGCTGCACGCAGAGTACTTTCGTCGGCCGCAGTAATGGGAATTGATATTGCGCCATTCACCTCGTCGCGCACGCACATTCTGTTTAAAAGTTCGTCCTCAATGTATACAGGCACACTTGCACGTAGCGCAAGTGCAATTGCATCGCTTGTACGGGAATCAATCACACGCAGTTCATCGCCCTGACGGTAATGAAGCTGTGCGTAAAAAGTACCGTCACAAATTTTATTTATAAGTACATATTGCAGTTTAATCTCAAAAGCATCGGACAACGAACCGAACAAATCGTGCGTAAGCGGCCTGAGAGTATCTATCCCGCGCAGCGAAAAAGCAATAGCCTGCGCCTCGAGCAACCCCAGCGCAACAATTATCTTTCGCAGCCCCTCTTTCTCTTGCAACAAGAGCACGTGAGCACGACGGTCCGACGCCTTTGACATCATATCGGCAACAATCAATTCAACCATACTGTATTATGTTTTTTTATCCTTAAAAAGCAATGCAAAAAGTACCGCTATCAACAGTGCATACCCCGCAAAGACGAGCCACGCCGCAGGCCAGTTACCCACTGTGTACAACACCTGTTTCATATTCGCAAAATCGTACACAGCAACCTGATGAGTAAAAGCATTCACTACCATTTGTGCCACAATAACGCCCATTGATGCCCCAAGACCGTTAGTAATAAGCATAAAAAGACCTTGCGCACTCGAACGCATTTCGGCCGGCACCTCTTTGTCGACAAACAGCGACCCCGAGATATTAAAGAAGTCGAAAGCGACACCATACACAATCATCGACAACACAAACAGGAACACTCCGGGAGAGCCGGGGTCACCAACGGCAAAAAATGCAAAGCGCAAAGTCCAGGCAAGCATAGCTATGAGCATCACAGTCTTTATTCCGTATCGTTTGAAGAAGAAAGGTATAAGCAATATACAAAGTGTCTCGGATAGTTGCGACAGCGATATAAGCATTGTTGTGTGACGCACTGCAAACGTATCGGCAAGAGCAGGGTCGGCTGCAAAGCTACCAATAAAAACATTCGCGAAGCTGTTAGACACCTGCAAGGCCGCACCGAGCAACATTGCAAATATAAAAAATATAGCCATTCTCCGCTGTCCGAAAAGCCTGAAAGCATCTAAGCCAAGAACCGACGCGACTGTTTTTTTGCCACCCCGCACCGCGACCGGACATTCGGGCAACGTAAGCGAATAGAGTGCAAGCAACACGCCCCACACTGCCGAAGTAATAAACTGTTCATATCCGAATTGAAAACCCGTAAGATCGACAATCCACATCGACACAATAAAACCTATTGTTCCAAAAACCCTTATAGACGGGAATACCTTAACAGTATCCATTCCTTCCCTGCCAAGGATTGTATATGAGACAGAATTTGAAAGTGCTAACGTAGGCATATAAAACACCACAGATAGCGTGTAGGTCCAGAAAAGGTCGTTAAAGGTCACTTCACCACCCTTAACCATACCTATGTAACCCGTTATTCCCATAAACAGCGCTGCTGCAAAGTGGCACAAGGCCAACAAACGCTGTGCTTGCACCCAACGGTCAGCAACTACGCCCATAAGAGCCGGCATAAAGATTGAAACGATACCCTGAACCGAATAGAACCAGCCTATAGAACTACCCAGTCCCACGCTGTCAAGATAGCGTCCCATAGAGATTAAATAGGCTCCCCAAACGGCAAACTGCAGGAAACTCAAAATCACGAGCCTTATTTTCACGTCCGAATTCTGCATAACAAAAAAAAATTAACTGTTACTCTACAATGTCTATCGCCATACAAACCATTGAGAGCCGTATTATGTTCGCCGTTTATTACCTAAATACAATATCTGTTATAACTTGTGCCTTAACGTGGTCATTGAGCCTTTTTACAAGCGCCTTGCGGTTCATCAACAATTCTTGCCGAAGCACCGACGATGTAACTTTCACAAAAAGCACCTGATTATATATCTTAAGCTCTTTTGTGTATGTCTGCACCGCCTTTCCAAGCATTTGCGACCACGCCTGAATAAGCCTATATTCATTGAGCGGGGTCTCAAGACCTTCTTCGCGGCAAGTTGCACGCACAAGTTCCGAGATTGATTTTATCTCTCCACGTCTCATTTTTTTCTCTCTTTAAGCAGTGAAACTTCCCCTTTCACAACCTCGAACAGTTTATATTCACTCTCAATACCCTCGAGAATACTATCTGTATGCTCGCGATTCACGTCGGTGATGAATATTTGCCCGAAGGCATCGCTCGACACAAGCGAGACTATCTGTTCCACACGTTGCGCATCGAGTTTGTCAAATATATCATCGAGCAACAACAGCGGCATTTCGCCACCCTTACTGCGCAGAAATTCAAATTGGGCAAGCTTTAGCGCAACAAGAAAACTCTTGTTCTGCCCTTGCGAGCCTTCACGCCTCAAGGGGTATCCGTCAAGCGACATCACCAGTTCGTCGCGGTGCGTACCCTTTGAAGTGTAGCCAAGGCCACGGTCATCGTTGCGCGATGCAGCAAGCAGCTCCACAAGATTCTCGTCGTTCAGGTGCGAACGGTAACGCAAAGAGACCTCTTCGTTGCCACCGGTTATCACCCTATGATACTGCGAGAAGGTTGGAATAAGTTCTTCTATAAAGCGCTTGCGTCCCTCATTTATGCGCATAGCCTCTACAGCCAGCATCTCTTCTATAAGTGAGAATATTTCACCGTCAGGCATACGCTCGGCACGCAACATTACGTTACGCTGTTGCAAAGCTCTGTTGTAACGTATGAGCGCGTGCATATATTCCTTGTCATATTGCGAGATTACAACGTCCATAAAGCGGCGACGCTCCTCGCTGCCACCTGCGATAAGTTCATTGTCGGCAGGTGAGACCATCACCAACGGAATTGTGCCAATATGGTCCGACAGACGCTCGTAGGCCTTTTTATTGCGTTTGAAAAGTTTCTTGTCGCCACGCTTCAAGCCACAAGAAACCTCTTCGGCAATACCGCTGTCACTCTCATAGTTACCCTGTAGCATAAAGAAAGGCTCATCGTGCAGAATATTGGAATTATCGGTGCCGGCAATAGTGCTTTTGCAGAATGAAAGGTAATAGACTGCATCAAGAAGATTTGTCTTTCCCATTCCGTTGCTGCCTATAAGACAGTTTATCTTCGGCGACAAGGTTATATTCACCTCGCGCAAATTCCGGTAATCAAGCAGTGAGAGTGTATTAATCTTCATTGGGTTAAATTGCTGTCTGTAAAAACTATATATTCCTTAGCGCAAATTTACGCAAAAACAGAAGATAAGTCCACAAAAAAATAAAAAAATCTCCTATTATTTTTCAGCAAACAATAATTTGATTATTTTTGCACCTTAGTTAAAGATTGCCTAATAGGCGTTGCCAAAAGCAATCGGTTAAATGAAAATAATAAAAAAAGATAAAATTATGAGCAAAAAGAAGAACGAGACTCCAATCCTTGCCGATGAGGCACTTGGAAAGTCTGAAGCATTTGTAATCAAGAACAAAAAGACATTCACCGGCGTTGTTGCAGCTATTATTGTGTTAGTGGCAGCTTACCTTGCATACGCAAAATTCGTTGTAGAACCCCGTGAGACAGAGGCAAACAAGGCACTTGTTGCCGCATCGAACAACTTTGAGGCCGGCAACTATGCCGAATCTCTTGATGGTGACGGCATAAACCTTGGCACAAAGGCCATTGCCGATGAGTACAGCGGTACAAATGCCGGCAACCTTGCAAACGTATATGCAGGCCTTGCCCTGGCGAAGCAGGAGAATTACGAAGAGGCAATCAGCTACCTTGAGGAATTCGACGGTAACGACCGAATTATTGCACAAAAAGTCAAACACGCTCTTGGCAACTGCTATGCACACACCGGCAACACAGACAAGGCTATCAGCCTTCTCCTTGACGCCGCAGATGACGCAGAAAACGACGCTGTATCTCCATTCTGCTTGCGTGATGTTGCTGCTATGTACGAACAGCAGGGCAAAAACGACAAGGCTGTTGAGATTTACAACAGAATAAAGAACGAGTATCCTGCAAGCATTCTTGTTATAAGCGGCGAGATTGAGAGACAGTTAAACTCGGTAAAATAAATAGAATAAAACAATACAAAGGCTGTCCATTCAATGTGACAGCCTTTTTTAATAATACGGAATATGGCAACAGAACTCAAAAACCTCTCGGATTACGACCCAAGCAAAGTTGCAAGCGGCAAAGGACGTAAAGTAGGCATTGTCTACGCCGAATGGAACAGCGATATTACATATGCTCTACGCGATGGCGCAATAAAAACACTTATCGATAACGGCGTCAACGAGAGCGATATAACACTCGCGAGCGTTCCCGGCAGCTTCGAGCTGATATTCGGGGCATCGCAGATGGTAAAAAGCGGCAATTACGATGCGGTGATAGCAATAGGCTGCGTGATACGTGGCGACACTCCGCACTTCGACTACATCTGCGAGGGAGTAACAGCCGGACTCGCAAAATTGAATGTCGAGTACAACACACCGGTCATATTCGGTCTTATAACCACCAACAATCTCCTGCAGGCACAGGAGCGCAGTGGCGGACGCTTAGGCAACAAAGGCGACGAGTGCGCAGTTACCGCACTGCAGATGATGGCACAATTCAAGTAAAAGAGACTCATAGTCTACTCGCACGACCGGCACTTCAACCAGCAGGTTCCGTTAATCAGGAGCGCTGCCGCATTAAAAATGAGGCGCTACAATAAGTCGAGGAACAGACACGAAACGACATTTTAAACAAAAAGAGTGTGCACCCTGTGCACACTCTTACTATTTTAATTTCCTCTTTATTCAATTCTTAAAGTAGCGGTTGTACAACCCCTCAAAGCCCTTGCCGTGACGAGCCTCGTCCTTTGCCATTTCGTGAACAGTGTCGTGAATAGCATCGAGATTAAGCTCCTTGGCACGCTTGGCAATGCGATATT
>JAZRFF010000003.1:0-191685 GCA_045661225.1 Bacteroidaceae bacterium
CACGCACACAGCGAGCGTAAGCAGGCTCGACAACAAAGTTGTCAATGGGGTAACCTTTGGAACTAAAATGCAATTTTAGTCGACGAAGCGCACAGCAATAGGTCACGCGACGTGTGGCGCAGTCACACCGCGTGGGTTGCGTAAAGTGCGCGAGTCAATTAGCCCCAATTTTAATCGGCGAAGGCTGCGATTAAGCGAGCGGGCGGGAACTTGTTCACGCACACAGCGAGCGTAAGCAGGCTCGACAACAAAGTTGTCAATGGGGTAATTTGTGGAATTAAAATAAATTTTAATCGACAAAGCGCACAGCAATAGGTCACGCGACGTGTGGCGCAGTCACACCGCGTGGATTGCGCAAAGTGCGCGAGTCAACTTAACCCACGAGACGCGGAGCGGCTATTAAAAATCGATTTATTTTCTCATAAAATAAATGTAATTAAGTGCCGGGGTATGATGGGCAACCATCATACCCTTTTTGTTAAAAAACAAAGAAAAACAAACAAAGTTTTTAAATTATAATTATTTTTGAAACAATAATCCAATTCTATAAAAATGAAAAAACTTCACCTAACGATTTTGACACTCTGTTTGCTGGTTGTTCAGCCGGCAACAGCAACCTCGGGAATAGGGCTGAGGTTCAACCGTACAGGCACCGATGCCGGCAGCGTTGCCATAACCGTTGTCAACGAGAACGGCACGGAGATAGAGGGAGCTACCGCAACCCTACAATCGTCACACACCCTAAAGGGCGATGGCGGAGCCGTCACAAGCAGTATCATCTGCCCTAATGTAAACGGAAACACCAACCCCACTATCACGCTAACATTCAGCATAAGCGGAATTCCCACCGGCCTGACATTCAAGAACATAAATCTCGACATACACGCACTCAACGGTTCAAGCAATTACCAGGAGAACAACGACGGTGTCACACGACGTTGGAATGTCGCAGCCGACATAAACGGAACCCAATTAGGCACACTCGCCGACATTGATATTGCCGCAAACGTAGGCACACAAGGCAACGTACATAAAGTGTGGGCAATTGAAAGCGCCAACAGCATCAATTGCAGCAACACCGCGACTTTAACGCTTACAATAACAAAAGGCTCCGACAACGCCGGCTGTTTCTTCGGCCTGAGCGAGATATTCCTGGGAGCAAACGCAACAACCCCCACTCCGGAGCCCGAACCGGAACCGGAGCCCGACCCTACCCCCACACCCGAAGAGAGCGACGGTAAGGTGTACTACATTACCTGGAAGAACACCGGTACAAACTACATCACCGAGGAGAGCGACAACCGTATGACGGTACAGTCGAAAAACGCGACGAAGGCGCAATTCTGGCAGTTTATTCCTACGGGCAACAACAATTGCTACTACATTAAGAACACCGCGACCGGACGCTACATAGGCAGTTGCGACCTTACACCATCGTCGGCCTCAAAGATTTACACAACCACCACTCCCACAGAATACTATGTAGGCAAGACCTCTGCCACAAGCGGCGAAATTGCCGGTTGCTACTATCTGAGTTCTACCGACTGTGCAAATTACGACAAAGAGAACAACGGCCCACGCGCGCTCAACAAAGACGGAGCGTCGGACTATGTCATCACCTGGCAAGCAGGCACAACCCGCGTAGGTTCATACTGGACACTCACCGAAACACCCGACCTATACGAAATTCGTCCTTTTGAGGCAAGCACGGCTATAGGCAGCATTGGAGCAAGCTACAGCGTAGAGAGCAAAGAGGGCAAGAGCCTCACTATAACCGACGGAACAGTAGCGCTCGCCGTCCCCGATGCGTTCGACGAGTTTCAAGAGTGGTACTTTGTGGGCACAAGCAACGCCGACGGCTGGATTATAGCTTCGGCTGCCGAACCGGCAACAACTGTAGGCATCGTCGATGGCAATATTATTGCCGGCGAGCAGTTACAGACAAAATGGAAACTCAATGCGAGCAAAGAGCAAAAAGGATACTTCTACTTTACAAGTGGCGGCAGCACGCTAAAAGTTGATGGCGACAGCCTATTCCGTTTCAGCCGTCAACGCAGTGCATACGCACGCCGTCTGCACATATACAACAACCCCTGCGGAAGCACAGGCGACAACTACCTGAAGAGAATAAACATTCAGGGCGAAGGCGCAACAGACAATATAGTATATGAATCGCAGACAAAGCCCGGCACGTGGCACGTAGTATATGCCGGCGACAAAGGCGCAGTAACCAAGGGAGGCACATTCAACGTCGACGCCACTCTTGCAAGCAACGCATCGAGCGCAACAACAGTTGTCGCACACTTCGACTGGAACGGCGACGGAATATTCGAAACAGCCTGCCCGCTCAACATCAACGGCACACAATGCCACGCCGAGGTTACCGTACCGGAGTGGGCCGCAAATGTACAGACACGTATGCGCTTGCGCGTGAACAGCAACGGGCTCGACCTTGCCGAAGATGACGTAATAGGCTTCATATACGACCTGCACATAAAGGTTGTCTATCCACAGGAGGAACGCACCGTAACTATCAGCGTAAATTCGTGGGAGCGCGGCACTGCAACCCTGTCGCAAAGCGCCGACGGTTACGCATACGGCACAACGCTGACAGCAACAGCAACCCCCATTGGAAACGCAAGGTTCATCTGCTGGCGCGAAGAAGGCGTCGTTGTATCGACAGAGACCAATTACACATTCACAGTAGACCGCAACGTAAACCTTAAGGCATACTTTACCCCAAACACCGACGAAAGCAGCTACCCCACAGCGGTACAAGAGGTTGCGGCAACCGAGGCTGTCACCGTCGACATTAACGGCAGTTACATTACAGCCATCGGTGACGGCATAGAGAGTATGAGCCTATACACCGTCGACGCAGCGCTCATTGCAAAGGTCAACGGCACAAGCCTATACACCGGCAACGTAAAAGAAGGTCTTTATATCTTGCGCATAAACACAGCCGCAGGATACAAAAACCTTAAAATATTCATCAAGAAATAAAAACCGATTAACACAATAAAGTATGAACAACAATAAATTACTACTTTTCGGTTGCGGACTGCTCGCGTCGGCAACAATGCAGGCACAAGAGGCCGAACGCCCCAACATCATATACATTATGTGCGACGACCTCGGTTACGCCGACGTCGGTTGCTACGGACAACAGTACATAAGCACCCCCAACCTTGACCGAATGGCAGCCGAGGGTATGCGCTTTACACAGGCATACGCAGGCAGCCCCGTCAGCGCTCCGTCACGCGCCTGCTTTATGACAGGCCAGCACACCGGACACACAAAGGTACGCGGTAACAAAGAGTACCGCATAGGCTCTATAACATACGGCAAGACAACCGACCCCACTCAGACAGGCCAAGAGCCCTACGATCCCAACCACATTATACTGCCCGAGATTATGAAGGACAACGGCTACACCACCGGAATGTTCGGTAAATGGGCAGGCGGATACGAAGGGTCGGAGTCGACACCCGACAAACGCGGCATTGACCGATACTACGGCTTTATGTGTCAATTCCAGGCACACCTCTACTACCCGAATTTCCTAAATTCGTATGACCGTGAGGCCGGCGACACCGGGGTACGTCGCGAAATTCTGCAAAACAACATAAACTACGGTATGCACGGCGAGGACTACAAGAACCGCCGCGACTATTCGGCCGACCTCATTCACCAGGAGGCTATGGAGTGGATTGACAAGCAGACAGCCGACAAGCCTTTCTTCGGAATATTTACATACACCCTGCCACACGCCGAACTTGCACAGCCCAACGACTCTATTCTACAGGCCTACCAAGGAGCATTCTGTCAAGAGAAGAGCTACGGTGGCGATGCAGGGTCACGTTACAACCCCACAAACATTGCGCACCAGCAATTTGCGGCAATGGTAACAAGGCTTGACGCCTATGTAGGCGAGGTGCTTGACAAACTGCGCGAAAAAGGGTTCGACAAGAACACCCTTGTAATATTCACCAGCGACAACGGCCCCCACACCGAGGGCGGAGGCGACCCCGACTACTTCAATACCGAAAAGTTACTGCGTGGCACAAAGCGCTCGACAACCGAAGGCGGTATAAGAGTACCATTCATCGCTTGGTGGCCGGGCGAGATTGAGGCAGGTGTAACTAACGAGCATCAGCTTGCTTTCTACGACCTTATGCCCACATTCTGCGACGTTGCAGGCATTGACAACTATGTTGAGCGTTACACCAACAAGAGCCTTGCTGTCGATTACTTCGACGGTCTCTCGTTTGCCCCCACACTGCTTGGCGAGGGTGAGCAGCAGCAGCACGATTTTCTCTACTGGGAGTTCCACGAGACCAATATGATGGCACTGCGTATGGGCAACTGGAAGCTTGTAGTGCAGAACGGCAATTGCAGTCTGTACGACCTTGTAACCGACACCCACGAGGACAACAACCTTGCAGCACAATACCCCGATATTGTCGCTAAGATGAAGGAGATTATCCTGCGCGAGCACACTCCAAGCAACATACAGCAGTTTAACAGTATAACCCTGCCCCAATAATAAAAAGAGGCTGATATAAACAATCATCGGGCCGCGTATGCGACCCGATGATTTTATTAAACCCCTACAAGCAACGAGAGCACCGCAACGGCGTACTATTCGCCCCGTCCAAGGAGTTTTTTTATAACATTAGCGTAACCGCAGCGGCGGCAGAGAGGTTCAACCGCTACGTGACGCGTAAAACCATCATAAAGAGCCTTTGCCCGCGGCGACGAGAGAATGTCGGCAAGCGGACGGTCAAAGAGGTTGCCTAAGGGTATAGCTCCGGCGTGGTCAAGACAACAAGGCACCACCGTTCCATCGACAAGCACCCCCACCTGATTGCGCAGAGCATAGCAGAAAGCCTCCTCGCGCGCATTTTCGCAACGCTCGGCATCGGGCCATTCGAACATACGCCCATACTCAATATAGATATTATCACTCACACGCCAGCCATCGTGACGCTCGTGCCAAGGACGCGGACAGTGTCGGGCAACAAGGTCGAGCAACAACTCATTCTCCTTGTCGTAACCACCCTGATTCCACAGACGCAACACAATAATGACGCCACGTTCGGCAGCCGCCTTTGCAAAGGACATCACCTCGTCGACATACTGCTGCGGATTCTCCTTTCCATTACCCTCGTGCGAGTGAAGCGACACTTGAACCTTATGCGGCTGTGCATCAATGAGCGAATGTGCCCTTGAGAGCAAAGTTCCGTTAGTCGTGAGCACCGGCACAAACCCTTTATCTCGCGCCATAGCCACAAACAGAGGCAACGACGGGTGCAACAAAGGCTCCCCCATCAAATGAAAATAGAGGAACTTAACCTCGCCGCGCAAACGGTCGGTCAGCGTGTCAAACTCCTCTGCCGTAAGCGTTCGCTTGGGCCTGTCGGTCTTCGGGCAGAAGATGCAGTCAAGGTTGCATATATTTGTTATTTCAAGATAACAGCGGGTAATCATAAAAAGCGCAGAATTTATATAAAAAAATAAGAGAACAGTGCGCTGTTCTCTTACTCCGTGACTCGCTTGGGGCTCGAACCCAAGACCCCATCCTTAAAAGGGATGTGCTCTACCTGCTGAGCTAGCGAGTCTACCTAATCGCCGTTAAGCGAGTGCAAAGATAGCAACATTTTTTAAATCCGCAAAAAATAAAGACCGTTTTTTGCAATAATAGTACTTTTTTTTAATCACAAAAGAGTAGAAAGCATCACCTACTCCGTTGCTTCATCGGTTTCAGTGTTTACTTTTCCAGCATCGGACGCAATATTGTTTCCGGCAAAGGTAGTTGTGTCAATAGCCTCCCTGAAGATACTCTCTTCATCGTCCTTGTACTCATCGGACACCTCGTGGTAGCGTTTGAGGTAACCCAGGATAAGCGTTGTAAGAGGCAATGCCACAATCATTCCCAACAAGCCCAGCAGATGCCCCCAGATTGAGAGTGAGAGCAAAATTACCGCCGGGTGCAGATTCATACGACGTCCCATAATGCGTGGCACCAGGAAAAGGTCCTGTATAGCCTGAACCACCGCGAGCACCGCAAGCGCCGAAAGGAATATCAGCCAGAAATCGCCACCGGTGTTTGCCGCTTTAAGCATAGAAAGCAACGCCATAGGAATGAGCGACAGGGCTTGCAAATAAGGTACAAGATTAAGCATACCTATGAACATTCCAAAAGCTATTGCAACAGGAAAATCTATAATAATAAAGCCTAATGAAAAAAGTACACCCACGCAAAAAGCGACAAGAGCCTGCCCGCGAAAATACTGGTTCATACCGTTTACAAGGTCGCCCCATAATTTCCCGGCCACACCACGCCAACGCTTGGGGATATAAAGTTTCCACGAGTCGGAAAGGCGTTCAAAATCGAGCAATATAAAAAAGAGATAAAGCAGAATTATTCCCACCGTAAACACCTCTTGCACAACATCAACCGTGCCAAAGACCAACATCTGCAATTTGTCGAGCGCAACCTGATTGAGTTCGGCACCAACCCCACTGCTTAAAAACGAGGCAAGGCCGTTCCTCTCGGCAACACCCTTGAAAAGCTCTATCACAGGTTCAGGAATAGTGCTGTTGGTGAGATTCTGACTGAGAAACGCCATTGTGACATCTTTCAAAGCAAACATTTCGCTTATCATAGACGGCAACACAAGCATAAGCATTCCGTACACAACCAGACAGATAAAAACCAACGTAACCACAATTGAGAGCATACGGAAACGCAGACGCATCTTGTTCTGCACAAAGGAGACCAACGGCTGCAAGAGATAAGCCAAAAGCCACGCTATTGCAAAGGGCAACAAGACAGCACTAAGACTGTCAAGGACAAAATATGCGATAGTGAGCGCCATACCCAGTAGCACAATACGCAAAAAACGCCCCAGAGAGACCTCATTCTGTTTCATAGGATAAGAATTCTAATGTTACACTACTCCTCATCGACAGGCTCGGTGGCACTGCCTACAAGAAGAACAAACTCGCCGCGCGGTTCGTTCTTTGTAAAATGCTCGACAAGCGAGGCAAGCGAACCACGCACACACTCCTCGTGCAGTTTGGAAATTTCGCGCACTGCAGCCGCCTGACGGTCAGGTCCAAGCACCTCGGCAAGCTGAGTAAGAGTCTTAAGCACCCTGTAAGGCGACTCATAGAATACTATAGTGCGCTGCTCATCTTTAAGAAAGTTAAGCCTCGTTTGACGCCCCTTCTTCTGCGGCAGAAAACCCTCGAACACAAACTTATCGCAAGGCAGCCCCGAACAGACGAGCGCCGGCACAAAGGCTGTTGCACCCGGGAGGCACTGTACCTCTATGCCGCAACGCACCGACTCGCGCACAAGCAAAAATCCGGGGTCGGAGATTCCCGGCGTTCCGGCGTCCGAGATTAGCGCGACGTGTCGTTCGCAATTTCTTATGCGCTCGGCAAGCGCACCCACAGTCTTATGCTCGTTAAATTTGTGGTGCGAATACATAGGCACCTGAATATCGAGGTGCTTGAGCAGTTTAGCCGACGTACGGGTATCCTCGGCAAGAATAAAGTCCGCCTCTTTGAGTATGCGTATCGCGCGCAGAGTAATATCTTCGAGATTACCCACCGGAGTGGGTACTATATACAAAATTCCCATAATTATTAAGTTATCCGATGCAAAATAAACATTTTTACCCCAACAACGCTAAAAAAAAGCGCATTATTTATTGCGCAAAAGCGAATTAAAATCTTTTAAGCAGCGATACAGAGAGGCACAGCAGCACAAGAAGAACAAAAATGCGAGTATGTTTTATTTTCTGCCCGTTTCTTATTAACTTTGTGGCTGTTAAGCTCCTTAACGCCGAGCGCCTGTACCCCGAACACACACCTAAGCACGATGCAAAGATACAAGCACCTATTTATAGACCTCGACGACACCATATACGATTTCTCCTACGCTTCGCGCGAGGCGTTCCGCGAGACATATGCCCTGTTAGGTTACGAGCGTTTCTTTGAATCGTTCGACCATTATATGAGTATATACACACCCTATAACCTTGAACTGTGGAAGGAGTATGGCAAAGGCAATATTACAAAGGCCGAGCTCAACAGCAGGCGTTACAGCCACCCGCTGGAGGTTGCAGGCATACACGACCAGACGCTTGCCGACACATTCTGCCGCGAGGCATTGAGCCGCATTCCCACCAAAGGCAATCTTATGCCCGGAGCGCGCGAACTGCTCGACTACCTGCGCCCCAAATACCGTATGTACATACTGTCGAACGGTTTTACGGAACTACAGTCACATAAGATGCGCACTGCAGGCATCGATGGATATTTTGATGCACTCATTTTGTCCGAGGATATTGGAGTGAACAAGCCCGACCCCAGACTCTTTGAGTATGCACTTGAGAGAACAGGCGCAAGCATCGGTGAGAGCATTATGATAGGCGATATGTTCGAGACAGACATTGCCGGCGCAGCAGGCATTGGAATGCCGCAGATATTCTACAACCCCAAAAACGTGCAGAACCTGCCGTTCGCGCCAACATACGAGGTGAGCAATTTGTTAGACATTAAAGAAATACTATAAGACTATGAGCAACAGCCGAACATCAATACTTATTATCTACACAGGCGGTACTATAGGTATGATTCACAACCCCGAGACCGGAGCTCTCGAGAGTTTCAACTTCGACCACCTGCTCAAACACATTCCCGAGATTCGAGAATTCAACCTGAACATTGGTACAATAACGTTCGACCCTCCAATCGACTCGTCGGATATGGAACCCGCACTCTGGAGCCGTATAGTGACAATAATCACCGACAATTACGATAAATACGACGGTTTTGTGATTCTTCACGGTACCGACACAATGTCGTTCACCGCATCGGCGCTCAGTTTTATGCTCGAGGACCTTATGAAACCCGTCATTCTCACCGGCAGCCAGTTGCCTATAGGCGGACTACGCACCGACGGCAAGGAGAATATTATTACCGCCATTGAGATTGCAGCAGCCAAACACCCCGACGGCACGCCCATAGTACCCGAGGTGTGTATTTTTTTCCACGAGAAACTTATGCGCGGCAACCGCACCACAAAGATAAACTCCGAGAGTTTCGGAGCATTCGGCAGCAACAACTACCCCTTGCTTGCGATGGCCGGCACCGACATTCATTTCTATAACCGAAACATTAGAAAATATATTCCCGGGCTCAAGCTAAAGCCCCACCACGAATATAACAGCAACATTATAATATTCTCGCTTTTCCCGGGCATTCAGCGCGAAGTTGTCGAGAAAGTACTCTGCACCAAAGAACTGAAAGGTATAATATTCCGCACCTACGGCGCAGGTAACGCCCCGCAGAAAAAGTGGCTCATAGACGCACTCTCAAAGGCTACAGCCGAAGGAAAGATAATCGTCAACATAACCCAATGCGCAGGCGGAAGTGTGCATATGGAGCGTTACGAGACAGGCTTGCAGTTACAGGAAGCGGGCGTAATAAGTGGACACGACTCTACGGTAGAGGCTGCAATAACAAAGCTTATGTATCTATTAGGCAAGGAACTGCCCATTGAAGAAGTGCGCCGCCGTATGGGAGTGAGCTTCGCCGGCGAAATTTCGGTATAAGGGAAATACAAAAAACTTCTCGCTTACCTAATTAGCGGCATTGCGATGTGATTTTAAGCACACGCAGTGCGATTGAAAGCATTAAGTGACAAGAAGCGTCCGGACGAGTAACAGCGCCCTGCGGCGGTTTACGAGCAAGAGGGCGCTTCGACTGATTTTCCCGTGTGCCGGGGCTTTTGGCCACAAAAGAACATTGCAGAACGACAAAAGTGAGAATATAAGGTTACAGCGTTAAGGGTAAAGACTACCGAAGAATATACACAAAGTGCTGTTAAAACGGAAAACTGAAAAGTGAAAACGGAAAGCTGCGAGTAAGCGAGGGCAGAGGAAAAGTTTACTTTTACTATGCCGAGCGGGAGCAGCTTCAAGCGCACGCAGTGCGGTTAAAGGGGAAAACTTGTGCTGTTGCTGCTGTCGAACGACGTGCTGTGTACAAACAAAAAAAAGTGTGCCGTGTTTGACAGCACCAACTAATCGCAACCCGCTCTTCGAACGACCATTGCTGTTGCTGCTGTCGAACGACGTTCTGTGCGCAAACCAAAAAGTGTGCCGTGTTTGACAGCACCAACCAATCGCAACCCGCTCTTCGAGCGACCATTGCTGTTGCTGCTGTCGAACGAGGGTAAAAAAGTGTGCCGTGTTTCACAACAGGGCACACAGTCTATTCCCGACAGGGAATAATGGTTTGGAAAATAGTATACCGCAAATATACATCAGCAAAATAGCGTTTTGCAAGTTTTTTTGCATCTTTTTTAGCAACGATGTGCTAAAATGTGGAAAAAGAAGCCTTTCCCGAGTATGGCAGCGTGTTAATAAAGTTAGTATTGTGAATAGCTTGGTTGAATAATTTTTAATTCAGTTATATTGTCGGTTTAAAAACTTTCTTTATCTTTGTTGAACAAAAGTGCGTATATACGCAATAATATTCAGTAGGATTATGGAGATAAAGCGTGATTTATACCTAAACAAACTCATTAGGAGTATGCACAATGGAATGATAAAGGTGGTAACCGGAATCCGTCGTTGTGGCAAATCGTATTTACTTTTCAACTTGTTCAGCGATTATCTAAAGGCTCAGGGAGTTGATGATGAGCACATAATTAAAGTTGATTTGGAGGACCGTCGTAACAAGAAATTACGAAATCCTGATGCCTTACTTGAATACATTGATGCCCGTATAGCAAAAGAGGGTATGCATTATGTGATGCTTGATGAGGTACAATGGGTGGAAGAGTTTGAGGACGTACTGAATAGTTATCTTAAAATTCCAAATGTTGATGTGTATGTGACAGGCAGTAACTCCAAATTCCTGTCAAGCGACGTTATTACCGAATTTCGTGGTCGTGGTGATGAGATAAAAGTTGCACCTTTATCGTTTAGTGAGTTTTTTTCTGTCTTTGAGGGTTCACGCGAGGAGGCTATGGAAGAGTATATGACTTTTGGAGGACTACCGATGATTGCAACAATGCAGGGTAATGAGGAGAAGATGAAGTATCTTCAGACACTCTTTAAGAAAACATACATTACCGATATATTGGAGAGATATAAAATCAAGAACGAAGAGGAGTTGGAGGAACTTATCAATATTCTTTCTTCATCAATCGGAGGTCTTATCAATCCAAACAAGTTAGTAAACACCTTCAAGTCTGTCAAGAATGTTTCTATATCTCCAAATACCATAAGTTTCTACCTCGAAATATTGCAAGAGGTATTTATGGTGGAAAAGTCAATACGATACGACATTAAAGGAAAAAAGTACATTGACACTCCTGCCAAATACTATTTCGCTGATTTAGGATTACGCAATGCCCGTATAAATTTCCGTCAGCACGAGATAACACATTTAATGGAAAATCTCATATACAATGAGCTTCGCACTCGCGGGTTGATGGTTGATGTGGGTGTTGTAGTAGTAAACACCAAAGATGAGGAGGGCAAAAGCCTGCGTAAACAATTGGAAGTTGATTTTGTATGCAACGAAGGTAGTAAACGATGTTACATACAATCGGCTTTGAGGTTGCCTAATGAAGAAAAACGGGAACAAGAACTACGTTCGTTAACGCACATATCGGACAGTTTTCAGAAGTTTGTAATTACCGAAGACTCAATAAAGCGGTATCAAGACGAAAACGGCGTTGTGTTTATGAACATATATGAGTTCTTGCTCGATAGGGAAAGTTTGAAAGTTTAAGCTAATGATAAGTAACTTTTACTATGCCGAGGGCTGTTGAAACTGAAAGGTGAAAACTGCGGGTAAGCGAGAGCAGAGGAAAAGTTTACTTTTACTATGCCGAGCGGGAGCAGTTTCAATCGCACGTAGTGCGGTTAAAATGGGAAACTGAAAACTGAAAGGGGGGGAAGTTTCATTGCCAACTTTAAATTCTCGGTGACCCGTGAGCTTTTCTTGCTCTAAAGGCAGGAATCTTACTCACACTTTTTTTAGAAAAAAGTGCGCAAAAAACGGGCAGACGCGTCCGTCATTCGGTGGCTCTTTTGCTCATAAGTTGCCCTGCGGGGCAACATTCTTCGGTTGAGCCGCCTCGTCGCTTCGCTGTGACTCCCGAACGCTGCCCATTGTTTTAGAAATTACTCCTGCTACTGGGCACAGTTCCTTTTATTGCCAAAGTAATCTTTTTAACCCTTCCGGCACCGTTAAAATCACAACACAATGTCGCTGAAATTCCGGCAGACAGCGAGGACAACTTGTGCGATTGAAACGAAAAAGTGAAAACGGAAAAGTGAAAGCTTGTGCAAGCGAGTGAGCGGAAATTTATTTACGCACCCAAGGAGCGCAGCCAAGTTTCAAGCGCACAAAGTGCGGTTAAAGCGGAAAAGTGCAAGCGAGTGGGCGGTTAAAAACTGAAAGGTTAAAGGTGAAAAGTGAAAGCTGCGGGTAAGCGAGAGCAGAGGAAAAGTTTACTTTTACTATGCCGAGCAAGAGCTGGTTCAAGCACAAAATGTGCTTAAAGCTTGTGCAAGCGAGTGGGCGGTTAAAAACTGAAAGGTGAAAGGTGAAAAGTGAAAGCTGCGAGTAAGCGAGAGCAGAGGAAAAGTTTACTTTTACTATGCCGAGCAAGAGCAGGTTCAAGCGCACGCAGTGCGGTTAAAGCGGAAAAGTGCAAGCGAGTGGAGCAAGGTGTAAAGGCGAAGCTTTACTCATTTACTCCGTTACAGGACGTATCGTACGGCCGCAATAACGAAAATCAAAGTTTCTGTGCTTACTATTACTTTGGAAATACAAATAGTAAGCATTGTAGCCAAAACCACCTTCCAACGAACTCGACCAACAACTGCCACTGTAACCTCTGTTGTCAACTTCTGTACCACTACAGTATCCCGCAGCGGGCAGGAATATAGTGTTACCGTTAGGCCCGGTAACACGGTAGCCGTTAACACCACTTTGGGTTGTCCAGGTCCAGACACAATCGGTGCGTAACTCGTCCAGTTCAGCGAGTGTAGGCATTCGCCAACTGCCACCCCAATTAACGTGTGCCGCGTCATCGGCAAGCTCAAGAGAGGTCTTGTTGTCAACCGCGCCGTAACCACCGTGAGTACAATATTTGGTCAATGTATAGCTGCTACCGTTGCAGTATTTATAGGTACTCCAAGAATAATCGTTCTTGCCGGTTGTTTCACCCCAGGAAAAATAGTCGCCGTAACCTTCGGGGCTGGTGGCGCCAACATTGCAAGCAGCCCACTTTACACTCAAACCAAGGTCAACGACCTCGTGACCATCAATAAAACGTCGGAAGAACTTTGCAATCAAAGTTAAATCCTCGCTTACGATAAAGGTATATATTGCTTCGGAACTTACAGGAGTTTCGTCACCATTGACAAACCAGCCGACAAATTCATACTCATCATCGGCTGTAGCGACAACAGTAACAGCGGAGCCCGGCTTAAATTTCTTTAATGAAACAGGGAATTTTTCAAAAGCGACAGAACCACCCTCGGTTGCTGTTATATATATTTCGCAAGGAGTTAAAAGTTCACCATCATCGCTACTACAAGACACAAACAGCACCGACAGAGCAACAACCACCCCAAACAAAACAAATAAACACCTTTTCATAACTACACTCTTATTTATTCTTATGCTTTTTGCCTCCGAATCTCCCGTCCAGGCAGGCAAGGCCAATGAGGATAAGCGCCGCACCCGACAGCGCCACCCACGTTACGCGCTCGCCAAGCACAAGCGCCGATGTTATTATAGCAACAAGCGGGTTAAGGTAGAGCAAGTTCGTAGCAGTGACGGCCCCCATTCGTGCCATACACCAGTTCCACCCAAGAAAGCAGAACATCGACGCCACGCAGCCAAGGAACAATATATTACCCCACACAGCAGGACCACCCGCCAAAAGAATATCCACGTTCACGCCCCTTGCAAACAAGAATGGCAATATTGTAAGCAGTCCATACCCGAACACCTTGCGCGTAATAACCATATTTCCGTAACGCTCCTGCAAACGCTTGACCACAAGAGAATACAACACCCAGCAGATGCACGCGGCAAACGCCAAAATATCGCCAAGCGGCGAGAGACGCAGAATAAAATTTCCGTTAAACACCACAAGCGCCATTCCCACAAAGGCTACCAGCGAGCCAACTACCCCGCTCTTTCCAAGACGCTCGCTCGGGTAAATACACCCAAGCACAATTGCTGTAAGCAACGGCGTCATACAGACAATGAGCGAGACATTAGAGCAGTAACCGTATGCCAATGCGTAATTTTCGGTAACAAAGTAGAGCGAACCGCCGGTAAGGCCAAGCGAGAGGGCAAGCAGCTCGTCCTTCCAGTTATCAAGAAAAAGCTTTTTACCCGATATTGGCAACATAAGCAGGTAAGCAAGCACAAAGCGAAAGAGGAAAATCTCATCGGGACGCAACCCTGCGTTTATAAGCAGTTTGGTCAGCACAAAAGTACACCCCCATATTACCACTATCACTAATGCAGTAATATAGACCAACACCCCCGATGTTTCAGACTTTCCGCCCATAGAATTGAACCGGTTAGCTTACAGCCCCTTCTCCTTACCGACCTCGGTAGCACGCTGTAAAGCCGCGTGAATGTTGTTGCACACATTCTCCTTGCCGACAAGTGCCACAAGACCGGCCTTTTGCAACGCTTTTTCAACATTATCGTGCACACCCGAGAGAATCACGTGGCGTCCTTCGTGTTTCGATGCATTTATAAAAATCTCAAGGTTATGCAAGCCCGTCGCATCAATGAATGTCACCTTACGCATACGCACAACGCGTATAGGCATTGCATCGGTGTTGCGAGTAAGTTCATCGAACTTATTGGCAATACCAAAGAAGAAAGGTCCCTCAATCTCAAAAACCTCGGTACCTGTGGGAATACAGAGCACCTCATCTTTCTCGCCATCGTGATGAACCTCCATTTCGTTGCGGACAACCGAAATATGAGCACTCTCCATCGCGCGCTTCATAAAGAGGACGATTGCCATTACAAGGCCAACTTCTATAGCCAATGTGAGGTCAAAGAATACAGTGAGCAAAAGTGTTACAAAAAGAACACTTGTACCCGACATTGAACTTTTGCACATTGAAGCAATAGTTCTCCAGCCACTCATATTGTAGGCAACCATCACAAGCACGCCTGCAAGGCAAGGCATTGGGATAAGTTCGACAAGGCCACCCAGGAACAACAGCACAAGCAGCAACACAAGTGTGTGAATGACACCAGCAACAGGCGTCTTTCCACCGTTGTTTATGTTAGCCATAGTACGGGCAATAGCACCTGTAGCAGGAATTCCGCCAAAGAAAGGCACTATCACATTTGCAATACCCTGACCAATCAGCTCGGTGTTAGAATTATGACGGTCGCCGATAACGCCATCGGCCACCATTGCCGACAACAACGACTCTATAGCGCCCAGCATTGCAATTGTAAACGCAACCGGCGCAAGTGCCTGAAAGGTTGCCCACCACGACACACCAGGCGCAAGCGTTGGAGCAACAAATGAGGGTAGCCCTTTGGGTAGTTCGTAGAGGTCTCCAATGGTCTTTATAGTATTCACACCGGCAAACTCTTTCAGCAGATAAGCAACAAGAGTCATCACCACAATAGCCAGCAACGAACCGGGAACCTTCTTCGAGAATTTCGGAGTAACAGCAATAAGCACGACGCTAAGCACACCCATTGCAGCACTCCAAACATCAATATTGCCAATATTATTGAAATAACATATCCACTTATCAATGAAATTGGCAGGCACGTTGTTTATTCCAAGCCCCAAAAGGTCGTTTATCTGTGTCGAGAAAATAGTTATAGCAATACCGCCCGTAAAACCAATGATAATGGGGTAAGGCATAAATTTAATTACAGCACCAAGACGGCAGAGACCCATAATTATCAGAATAACACCCGCCATAATAGTAGCAATAGCAAGCCCGCCAAGGCCAAATTGCTGTATAACCCCGTATATTATTACAATAAATGCACCTGTAGGGCCACCAATCTGCACTTTCGAGCCTCCAAAGACCGAGATTAACACTCCTGCAATAATTGCGGTGATGAGTCCTTCGGCCGGACCTACTCCACTCGCAATACCAAAGGCAATAGCCAACGGAATAGCCACAATACCTACAATTATTCCGGCCATCACATCGGCACCGAACTTCTCACGAGAATAGTCCTTCATACAACCGAAGAACTTAGGACTAAAGTCAATAATTTTTTTCGTATCCATTGTTTATAAAACTTTTCACAGCATATTTCAAGAGCGGGAACAACCTCACGCAAAGAGACGCGAGACACCCTGCCTTTAAAAAACCGTGCAAAGTTACTAAATAAATCTTTTTTAACTTATTTTATGTTTTAAAAAATAACAGTAGAAAGTAAATATTTAACAAAGAGAGAGGAATGCAAAGCACTCCTCTCCTTGATTAACAGCAAAACTGTGAATTAAGCCTTGTTCTCTACGTGCAAGGTAAGTGTCTGATAAGGGAAATTCAAGCCCTCCTTTGGGAACACCTCATAAACAGTCTTATTCAGGTCAAAATATATACCCCAGTAATCCTCTTGCTTACACCACAGACGTACTTTAAGGTCGATAGAGCTTGTCGACAGCGCGCCAAGTTCAACAAAAGGCTCAGCAGGAGCTGTGAGCACACGTTTGTCCTTAGAAACAATATCAAGAACAACCTTCTTAGCCTTCTCAAAGTCATCGCCATAAGCAATAGAGAATGTAAAGTCTACACGACGCAACGACTCACGAGAGTAGTTGGTGATTATACCGGTCGACACAGGACCGTTAGGCAAAAGTACCACCTTATTATCTCCGGTTGTGAGTACAGTGTTAAAAATCTGAATTTCCTTAACAGCACCCGAAACACCCTGAGCCTCAATAAAATCACCAACCTTGAAGGGACGGAACAGAAGAATCATCACACCACCCGCAAAGTTCTGCAATGTACCGCTCAATGCCATACCCACAGCAACACCGGCCGAAGCAAAAAGAGCTACAAACGAAGATGTGTCAATACCAAGTACGCTGATAATCATTATTATAATAACAATCATCGCAACCACATCTATTGTACTCGACACAAAAGAGTTAATCGAAGGGCTTACATTGCGCTTTTCAAGAATTTTCTTCAAGAGTTTAACAACGTGACGTATAATCCAACGTCCAACAACCCAGATAAGGATTACCTTCACCAATTTTCCGGCAAGCGAAACGCTCAACGCCGTAATAGCGTGTACAAGTTCCTGGGGAGTCATTCCCGAGAGTTTCTCAACGAAGCTTGCAGCATCGGTTGCAGTCTCGGCTGCGGCCTCGGCTGCTACAGCACCGATAAACATTAAAAAATCGAAAATCATAGTAATAAATTTTAGTTATAAATAGTTTAAGAAAATTCCAATATCTGCCTTGCGGCGTTCTTTGTATCGACCTTTGTTATAACCCTTTCCACTTTTCCTTCGGGGTCTATAACAAATGTGGTACGTACAATGCCCATATAGGTTCTGCCGGCCATCTTCTTTTCGGCCCACACGCCAAATGCCTGAATGGTAGCCTTCTCGACGTCGGTCACAAGCGGAAAGTTCAATTGCTGTTTCTCCTTGAAGCGATTATGAGACGCTACACTGTCGGCGCTCACACCCACTACCGCATATCCCGCAGCAACAAGGTCGCTCATTCCATCGCGCAACGAACAAGCCTCGGCCGTACAGCCCGGAGTACTATCTTTCGGGTAGAAATAGACCACAAGCCTGCGCCCTCTGTAACTGCTTACGCGCACCTCGGCACCACTCTCATCGATTCCCAAATAGTCGGGAGCAACATCACCAACCTTCAGCATACACATTATTTTAAAAGTTCAACCTTCAATATCCTCACATCGTTCAATGGGCGGTCATTGCTGTCACAAGGTCTGCGTTGAATAGAATCGACGACCTCGAGCCCGTTCACAACCTCGCCGAACACTGTATAAATGCCATCAAGATGCGGAGTACCACCTACCGTTGTATAAACAGCCTCCTGTTCGGGGGTTATTGTAATCTCACGCCCCATTCGCTCTTCGTAGCGTTTTTTATACTCTTGCAGCATCTCGGGAGTAAAGACCTGCCCCCATACAATATAAAACTGGCTCGCCGATGATGCACGCGTAGGGTTCACGTCGTCATACTCACGCGCTGCAGCAAGCACACCACGACGATGAAAATACTTTTCGGGCATAAATTCAGGAGCAACAGTATAACCAAGGTCACCATCGCCCAGCAACACGCCCTGTGCCGCATATTTTGAATCGGGGTCACCGCCTTGAATCATAAAATCCTTTATGACACGATGAAAAAGCAACGAATCGTAACGATGCTCCTTAACAAGTTTAACGAAATTATCGCGGTGACGAGGTGTCTCATTATAGAGTTTGAGGTCTATATTACCGGCGGTTGTGTACATTCTCACCTTGTACTCTTTTGTCGTGGAACAAGAAAGAACAAGCAACACTAAAACAATAGTCGAGAAAATTTTATGCATATTATTACAAAATTCACCGATTATAAAACCATTTATTATCCACCCCACCTATAAAGCCATCAAAAAAAATGAGCGAAATACAAGATTGCCTGCATTTTATTCCGCACACAGTGCAAAAATACAAAAATTATCTTATAAACAAGTAAAAAATATCTACAAACGAATGAACTGAAAAAAATCTGCACAAAAACACTTTTTGCAAACTCCAATAATCATTATCCTGTTCTTACGCCAGAATCGCCACGAAGGCAGACAAAGAGCCTAACACATTCACAGACAATAACAAAGAGGGAGCGCGCTCCCCCTTTGTCATTCATACACTTTCGGCAAATTCGTGTCCTCTTTTCTGCGAGAAAGTCTCTTTTTCCTTTAGCACATAGAACATAAACCCGTTACCTTTAGGCGTGATAGCCATACGTTTATCCTTTATTAGTTCGTCAACCACATCGGGCAATCCCGAATACGACTCCACATTAAGCGCTGTATGCCCATTTGTACGCTTGAGTGCAAAAGCCGTTGCAACCTCGACCGGATAGGCGCTGCCATACCTGGCTATAAACTTGCGCACATTCTCACAAGTGAAGAGTTCACGCCCATCGTTCAGCGGTTTAACCTTCTCGTACGACAACTGCGATATACAGTGACAAAGAGTCTCGTATGTTGTAAACCCACGAACCATCATCTCCTCGCCACGGTATTGCAAAAGATAGGTAGGGAAGCTCTGAACCTCGTATTTATTGCATAGCAATTTGTTTTCGGCATATATTTTTTTAACATCATCACTGCGATAAATACTGCGGAACAATTTTCCTTCGAACCCTACAAGAGCCGATGTAGCCACGATATTATCCTCGTCATTCATCTGCGCACCATCGACCGCCGTCATCTCCTGTAAAACACGCAGAAACCTTCCGGCAGCATTATCAAGTGTAGACCCATTGGCTTTCACATAGACTTTCGCAGCAATATAGGCAAGATTCAGAGGTATTGTCGAGCGCCTGTCCTGAGAAAACAGATGTGACACCTGTTCGGTTACCGGCATTCCGTGAATTGACGACGCCTCAACCCAATGCTTGTGGATATTCCTATTAGACAAGGCTATATCGCCACCTATAGAGAGCCGGCGGTTATTATAGGAGAGAATATCCTCAATCATTCCTCCCATCACATAAGATATTTCCACACGCTCGCCGTAGCGATAATCCAACGCCCTGATAACCGGCACACTCCCCCAGCACCAAGTGCAGGCAGGGTCGGCAAATACTGTAATTTTCAACTTGTTCATAATTCCTTTTTTTTAAATAGAACAACGGCAAACAGTATTTGTTCCCTGAAAAACATAAAGCACGACAGAGAGAGGTTGCACAAACACCTCGCAAAAAAGCACAAAAAAAGGAGTGACTCCGAATCACTCCTTTTATGCAGTATAAACAACATCAATCTCTCAAACGGAAGCCCGATGCTTTTGCAATAATCCTCGCCTCTTCACGACGGGCAAGATTGAAAGTCACGACATTCAATATTATCCCGAAGAATGGGAACAGCACAGGAATATCAACCTCAAGCATCGCCCCATCGAGCAGAATTATCGAGTACACAAGCAACAGCACATAATACCCGGCAAGCAGAAGCATTGAAAGAATGACAGTCCTCTTTTGCAGTTCAAAATTACTGAACAGCGACACAATCAAAGAGAACAAATTCACCAGCACCGCAAACACAAGCACTATTCCAAGCGCAATAACCGCCCTCGACACCGAGCCATCGGGAGAGAGCAATTTAAAATTGCTCATAACCATAAGTTCCCCGTTCGATTCGGTAAATTTCATTATCGGTTCGAACATTGCCCACATAAGCAATGCAATTACGACAACCGAGAACAGTTGGTACAGACGGAATTTCATTGATTACAGGAATTTTAATTACAACTCCTCCTCAACCTCCTTAGAGGGGTCACGGAAGTAGATTTTATCATCGAGGAACTCCTGCGCTGCAATGAGTGTAGGCTTTGGCAATCTCTCATAGTAGCGTGAGATCTCTATCTGCTCGTGGTTCTCGAACTGCTCCTCGAGATTGTCGGTTGAAGACGAGAACTCGTTGAGCTTTTTCAATAGTTCCTCTTTCATCTCTGCTGCAATCTGGTTCGAACGCTTGCCGATGATAGCTACCGATTCGTACACATTGCCTGTTTCGTTAACAAAGTCTGCCATATTACGTGTGACAGTGTTTGTTGGAGCATTAGTCTTTTTGTAATCCATTTCTATTTTGTTTTATTATTATCACTCTTTTATATAACCCTTTGCCTCCTTAAAGAATTTCTCGGCTTCGCGCAAATATTTGCTATCGGGAAATTCAGTCTTGAAGGCATAATATTCATCTATTGTATCGCGGTAACGAAGAGCTTTTTTCTCCTCTACGCTATTGTGCGCCATCTTATATTTTGCCCGCAGAATAAGTATCGAGAGCTCCTCGCGTAATTTTGTATAAGGATAATCCTTCAATGCATTCTGCGCCGTTATTATACAAGCCTGATAATTGTTACCTTTATAGGCCATAAAGTCGCCAAGGTCGTAATACAGTTTAGCCGACAGATAATCTTTTTCAACAAGAAGGTCGTGCATTTCTACAATCATCTTCTGCGCCTCGCTCTTAAGATCACTCAGCGGGAAATACTCCATAAACAACTGCAATTCGCTTATAGCAAGCATTGTCCCCGACTGGTCAAGTTCAGGCTCGGTAATATCCATATAAAGCGATTTTCCCGAATAGAAACGGGCATACTCGGCAAACTCGCCTCGCGGATAGTTTGAATAGTAAACCTTAAAATACTGCGATGCAGTCTCGTAATCCTCGGAGTCATAATAACACTTTGCCAACAGGATAAGAGACTCCTCGGCCTTATCACTACCCTTGAGCATTGTAACCATACCCTCGAGCAACTGTGCAGAATAGTCATACTTACCCTCGAGATAGTATGCCTTTGCAGCCTCATATTTATAGTCTATGTTACCCGTGCTCATCAACTTATTGTATGAGTTGCACGATGCAAGAACCACAGCCAATATAAGTACAAACAGACTCTTTTTCATTTTTTACGAATTATCCCTAACCACGATAATGCCTATTATCGCAATTCAGTCGGCAAAGATAGCACATTCCAACCGAAAATACAACGAATTTCTTCTAATCTTATTTTTAATATTTTATAAAAAGCATAAATAACAATCACAAAAAAGCCGTTTGCCGTGTCTCGCAAGGCACAGCAAACGGCTTTCATCATCACGCAAAACGTTACTTAACGAACACTTTGCAATTTTCAATTATATACGCCCCCTGCGCAAGAGGTATAAACAACACATCACGAACGTAAGTTTCGGCAACCTTACGCCCCGCAAGGTCGTACACTTCGACATTCGCAGGAGCATCGGCAGCTACCCTAACCCCACCTTCAACAATACGCACATCGACCTGACGCTCTTCGTCAACACCAACAACGCCCACTGTACCGTCGGTATTCAGCATTCCGGGTTTCTGATACACGCGCACCCAGTCGAAAAGAGTCTCGTAAGTGTGAGTAACATCGGCATCTTTCGCCCAGGCACCGTTGCCCACACTTTGGTTAAGAATTATGTGGAAATGCTTGTCAAACGGCCATTGTCCCTGTGACAGCATCGACTGGTTGCTCGATTTTTCGTATCGTCCGACCTCTTTTCCATCGACATACCACACAAGCGACGTCTCGTCCCACATAAGGCCATATGTATGATATCTGTCGTTATTGACAGCAACGTTAAAGCTCGATCTTGGATTGCCTGTTTGTCCAAGGTCATACGTCCAGTTACTGTGTACGGTATGATAAGACCTTTGCTCGGTGTCAATTGTCTCCCAGACATCAATCTCTCCACAGTCGGGCCAACCGGCGCTCTGGTCCTCGGGCATAAGCCAGAAGGCCGGGAAATTTCCAATCCAGGAGCCGGTAAGAATGCGCGCCTCGACATACCCGTATGTAAAACCGAAACGGTTATTCGACTTTATTCCACCCGTAATCATCGGTACAGGGTCGCTCGCGGTATCAGGATTCGGGATAGCACGCGCAACAAGATTACCGTCTTTAATGTAAATAACCTCTTCGCTGTTGCTGAGCCAACGGTTCCAGGTTGCACCATAACGCTGACAACGCATCCACTTTTCATCAAGCGGTTGCGAGTAGTCTTCGGCATTAAATTCATCACTGAACACAAGCTGCCATTCACTGTCGGCTACAGGCTTGAAATCGGCAAATACCGCCACGTCGCCCGCAGTAAATTCACAAGGAATTGTCAAAGCGTCCGATGAGACATCAAACCGTTCTTCGGCCCACTGTTTGTTACCGTTTACAAACTGTTCACCCTCAAGAGCGTGTCCATAGCGCACCACAACCTCATCGGCCGCAAAACCGGGCACGCTCGGCAGCAATTTAATATCAAGAGCTGTAGCAAGAGGAGTTATATTCAACGGCAGAGCAGTATTGCCGCCACCGAGTATAGTTCCGTTTGTAGTATAAAGTTTCAACGAACAGTTGCCGTCGACAATGTTCAAAAGAAAATCCACCACAACGCCGCCACGTTCGGGAAGGTCAATAGTACCCTGTGGCAAAATATTATTCACATCACCTACTATTCTCGCACGATACACCCCATAGGGCAACGCATCGGGCAAAGTCACAAGCGGAAGCATTTTGTTCGACACATCTACAGAATTACCGTCACTATCCTTGCCATTATAGTACGAATATGACACAAGCTCACTCGATACCGCAGGCAACCCCTCTTTATTGAACAACGGAACAAAAGAGCCGTCGTTATTGAGGTCAACATACAAATAGTAGTTAAGCGCCGAAGCACTTTCGGCTACACTAACCTCTAATGACTTTGTATTAGAAAGTGTAAAGAACGATTCTGTATAATCGCAGTAAGATTCACTGCCCGAAATATTCTGTGTCCACGACGTAGCACCCGCTTTCAGCGAGAGTACCGCAGCCGCGCCACCAACTCGGGCCGCCTCCTTTTCAAAAGCAAGAGAATACTCCCCGGCCACACCGGTCTCGATGCTTTCTACAAAGACCGCACGCAATTCCACATCACCATCTATAAATTCGGCAGGAATTGTAAGTACATCTCCTTTAAGCAAGAATGCCGGAACACTGCTTACAGCATACTGTTGCACGCCGTGCAGCACATTTTCCCCGTCAAGATTATGTCCGTGACGCAGCTCCACATAATCAAGAGCATAACCCTCATCGGGCACTATTTTAAGAGCAAGAGATTGTCCAAAAGGAACCTCGGCCGGAAGAGCTGTGTCGTCGACAGCCAGCAGACGTCCGTTTTCGGCCTTTACGGACAACGTTCCGTTTGCATTGTGTACATTTATTGCAACGTCACAAACAGCTCCACCGTTCTTTATAATTCCGTTACCGTCCTCAATGCGTCCGGCAGGGTCAATAGAAGCCCAATCGACTTTGTAACGCATACGATAGAACCCCGGCGCGAGGTCTGTCGGAATTGTAAAAGCCGGCGGATTAAGAACATTCGTATTAGTGACCCTCTCGCCCAAACTATTATATCCGGCACCGCCAAGAACCGGTTCGGCGTACGAGAATGCCATAATATCACTACCCGCGGGTATCGAGCCATCGGCATTGAGTACAGCCTCAAACGCTCCGTCCTGTCCACGGTCAATATAGACAAAGCCATTCATCCAATTTCCGGTAAAGCCAAAGGTCGGGGTTACCACCTCGCCCGGCATTGCGTTAAAGCAACCATTGTCCACAAGACTGTATACTTTAAGCGGAGTAGGCAGTTGCAATGTCTGCTCACCGCCCGAAGGAGTATTCAGCGACACACTGTTCAAACGACGCGAAGAGTTTGTATAATCCTGCTCCTTGTCAAAGACTACCGGATAATCCCCTTTAGGAACAACCGGCGCATTGAGAGAGGTCAGCCTCATACAGTCAATATCGGGCAGCCAACCACTTTCGGCAAAAAGACGAATAACATTATTACCCTTGTTGAGTACAATATTATAATCCTTTGTTCCAACAGTACCCCAACCACCGGAATTCACAGTTGTCTCAATAGGTTCGCCACCATTCACGCTTATCTTGAACGAGCGGTTATCACCGGTGATAAACGACAGACGCATCACATATTCACCGCCTTCGAAGCTGTATACATTGCGCCACTGCAGGTCATTTTCGGCAGTGGCGCCAAGATAGCCCACCTTTACACCACCCGAACATATTTCAGAATCGAGATATGTTGCTGTATTCTCCGTTTCGTGATTCTTCAGTTCCTGATATTTTGTAAGCCAAGCAGTCTCAGCCTCATAAACAGTACGTTCAAGACGCTCCTCGGCATCGAGCAGATAGATGCGTGTTCCGTGCGCAGGAACCTCGACCGACATTGAACCACTCTTCACGCCAACGTCCTCACGCTCAAAAAGGTCGCGAACCTTTATATTACCGGCAAGGTCAAGCGCTGAAAAATTTATACTTATAGCAGCTGCGGAATTTGTGGGATTATAGAACGCTACCGCACGTTTCCGGTCTTGCAATTCTTCGGCGTCCTTCACAAGAACATAGCAGCCATTCTCACGCTTAACCACATAAGCCTGCTGTCCCAAAGTATTTTGGTTAAGAGCAATAAGTTCCTTATTCTGCATAAGCGAAAGAGCATTGCCCTTTATGTCATTCATATCACAGCCTATGAGCAAAGGAGAACTCATTATACACCACATACCAAAGTGAGTCTTATCCTCTTCCTCGGTAAGGCCGCGACCGACCTCGAGCATATCCATATCGTTATAATGCCCGTAAGTTGTATACGCCGACAGATACAGGCTCTGGTTGATAATACTCTTTACAGACTCCCAACCAAGGTAAATATCCTCTGTTGTACGCCACGAATCGGCAATCTCGCAAGCCCAAGTACCGGGAAACGCCCAACGGCAAATATTCCAGGTAACATCGTTGCGTCCAACGGCTTTTATAGCATTGGCAATATCTTTGTAACGCTGTTCGACGTTAAGGTCAAGCCCTTCATCATTATTACCGGCATCGGCACCGCAATAATCAATCTTTATAAAATCGAAGTTACACTTTTCGGGATTAAAATAGAGGTCAAAGTCAGCCTCATCGTGACCATAAAGTCCCACACCCCTACCAATTGTGTCCTTGGGATTTCCCCAATACGAAGCACAGGTATTCCGACCGGCATCGCTGTATATTCCGGCTTTCAACCCCAAACTGTGAATATAGTCAACAAGCGGACGAAGGCCATTCGGGAAACGCTCGGGGTGAATGAGCAAATTACCATCGGAGTCACGACCCCCAAAGAAGCCATCGTCGATGTTTATGTGATTGTAACCACACTCTTTAAAGCCCAATTCAACCATCGCATCGGCTTGAGCCTGAATAACAGAGTCGTTAATCTGGAATCCGTATGTATTCCAGGAACTCCACCCCATCAAAGGAGGTTGCACAACGTGCTGAGCGTTCATTGTGAATGCAAAAAGCAGCATCGATACAAACAACACATTTGTAACAAATTTCTTCATAATATTTAACTTTTATTGATATACAAAGTTTATCGGCGTAAATATAAAATATTTTTGCAAATTACGTATTCTATTATTTAAAATATTTAAATAAGACATTCTTTAAATCCTCGAAAAAAACCTGAAAGAAAAAAACGTTTTTGTTGTAATAATAATTTCGTATATTCGCGCTTTAATAAGCAAAAGCGCTATATGAAATTCGAATTAGTATCCGATTACAAACCTATGGGCGACCAGCCCGAGGCAATAGCACAATTGGTCGAAGGTATCCGCAACGGAGTACCCTCGCAGACATTGCTTGGCGTAACAGGCTCCGGAAAGACCTATACTATGGCAAATGTCATTAAGGAGATTAACCGTCCGACCCTTATCCTGAGCCATAATAAAACCCTTGCAGCGCAACTGTACAACGAGTTTAAAGGATTTTTCCCAAACAACGCTGTAGAATACTACGTATCATACTACGACTATTACCAGCCCGAGGCCTATATACCATCGAGCGACACCTATATTGAAAAAGACCTCGCCATAAACGACGAAATAGACAAATTACGCCTCGCCGCGACATCGGCACTTCTGTCAGGACGCAAGGACGTTGTTGTAATATCGTCAGTCTCGTGCATATACGGAATGGGCAATCCCAGCGATTTTTACAATAATGTGATAGAGGTCCGCGTAGGACAAAAGATTGACCGCAATGTCTTTCTTCGCAAATTGGTAGGCAGTTTATACACCCGCAACGACGTAGACCTGTCACGCGGAAACTTCAGGGTAAAGGGCGACACAGTCGAGGTCAGTCTCGCCTACAGCGACCACGTCCTGCGCATCACATTCTGGGACGACGACATTGACGGCATTGAAGAGATTGACAGTGTCACCGGCGTACGCATCGCCACTTTCGACGACTACAAGATTTACCCGGCCAACCTTTTTATGACCACAAAAGAGAGCACCGAACGCGCTATTGCCGAGATTGAGAAAGACCTTGCCGACCGCGTAATGTATTTTCAAGAGGTTGGCCAGCCACTCGAAGCCAAAAGATTGCAAGAACGCGTAACATACGACATTGAAATGTTGCGCGAGCTTGGCCACTGCTCGGGCATCGAGAACTACTCACGCTATTTTGACGGACGCGAGGCTGGGACACGTCCCTATTGCCTTTTAGACTTTTTCCCAAAAGATTTTCTGCTCATTATAGACGAGAGCCACGTTAGCGTACCCCAGATTCACGCAATGTACGGCGGTGACAGAGCGCGCAAAAAAAACCTTGTGGAGTTCGGATTCCGCCTACCCGCGGCATTCGACAACCGTCCGCTAAAGTTCGAAGAATTCGAAGAGCTCACACCGCAGACCATATACGTTAGCGCCACCCCTACCAATTACGAGCTCAAGCGCAGCGAAGGCATTATTGTAGAGCAGGTGATACGCCCCACCGGACTGCTCGACCCCATAATAGAGGTACGTCCGCTCGAGAATCAGGTCGACGACCTTATGGAAGAGATTCAAGTGCGGGTTGAGCGCGAAGAGCGCGTGCTTGCAACCACCATCTCGAAGCGTATGGCCGAAGAGCTCACCGACTACCTGCAACAGCACGGTGTGCGTTGCAACTACATACACAGCGACGTCGACACTCTTGACCGCATACAGATTATGACCGACCTGCGCGAGGGGCTTTACGACGTACTCATTGGCGTCAACCTTCTGCGCGAAGGATTAGACCTGCCCGAAGTTTCGCTTGTCGCAGTACTTGACGCCGACAACGAAGGATTCTTGCGCGACCACCGCTCGCTCACACAAACAGCCGGACGTGCCGCACGTAATGTAAACGGAATGGTAATATTCTATGCCGACAAGATAACCGACAGCATTCGCCGCACCATCGACGAGACCAACCGCCGCCGCGAGAAACAGATACGCTACAACACCGAGCATAATATAACCCCCACGCAAATAAAAAAGGAGATAAGCAATGCACTCACAAGCGAGAAGCGCGACACCGGCAAGAGAGGCAACAAGGCATACGACAATGCACCACAGCAGACACCCATTGCCTGCGACCCCATTGTTGGCTATATGAGCGCCGAGCAACTCAAAAAGAGCATCGAACGCACACGTCGCCTTATGGAAGAAGCCGCAGCAAAAATGGAATTTATCGATGCCGCCCAATATCGCGACGAAATGTTCAAATTGATGGAGATATTAAAAGAGAAAGAGTAAGGAGCACAACCCTGCCCATTTGTATAAAGCCCATAAAACCCCGCCACAACCCCACTGTTGCCGGTTTCCTTATTTATACAACAGGAATATACAGGGAATTTTCGAAAGGTCGGGCACCTTGCCCTTCCACTCTTTCACGGTACGTGTCCGCGCATATTCCCCCTCGCAAGTCAGGTTGGCAGCAATGCACAGTTTGGTTTGCGGACGACAAACAGCAATAATATCCTCTATTGTCTTTGCATTACGATAAGGAGTTTCAATAAAAATCTGCGTCTGCTCTTCGGCATATACACGCTGTTCCAATTGGCGCAATTTCTTTGCACGCTCATCGGGTTTTATAGGAAGATAGCCGTTGAAAGCAAAGCTTTGTCCATTGAACCCCGATGCCATAACAGACAATATTATGCTCGAAGGCCCCACAAGAGGCATCACTCTCAGCCCTTTACGTTGCGCTATTGCCACAACGTCAGCACCGGGGTCGGCAACCGCCGGACAACCGGCCTCGGAAATAACCCCCATAGGCTTACCTTCGACAAGCGGTTTAAGATAGCCCGCCACAGCCTCGGGAGAGGTGTGTTTGTTAAGCTCAAAGAATTGCGAACCGTCAATATCGAACTGCGCATCGACCTTGCGCAAGAAACGACGCGCCGAGCGAATATCCTCAACAATAAAATGCCGTATTCCGGATATAATATCACTGTTATATTGTGGCAGCACATTATGCAGCGGAGTGTCGCCCAGCGTAACAGGTATAAGATAGAGTGCTGTTTCCATTATTTATGCAGTTGTGAATAGTATTTTTTTCTGCGGACATAATATTCCCAAAGTATTGAAAAACGGCTCATTCCGTTTAAGTTCCGAGTAACAGAGTGCGCTATATTATCGGCACGCACCGCTCTATACTCTTTTTTCATTTTTCTGTAATCGCGACGCGCACGTACCACGGCGCAGAAGTCGCCCCACGCAAACGTAAAAAGGAAACGGCACGCAGCAACACAATCAAGCAACAAGCGCACACGCAGCACACGGCGCAGCTCCTCTTCGGGCAGATTCTTGTAAAGCATCAACAGATTATTGCGAAAATTCAAGTAGGTCTTTCGGGGGTTACCCTTGTCAAGCGTCGCCCCGCCAACGTGATAGACCACGCTCTGCGGAACAGCATATACCCCAAGCCCCCTTGACGCCATACGCCAACAGAGGTCAATCTCCTCCATATGGGCAAAGAAACGCTCATCAAAGCCTCCTACCGACCGGAAATCGGCACTGCGCACCATCATTGCTGCGCCCGATGCCCAAAAGACAGGCAAAATATCGTCATACTGACCTTTATCCTCCTCCACGGTAGAAAAAAGCCGTCCACGACAATAGGGATAACCGTAACGGTCAATCATACCGCCTGAAGCCCCGGCATACTCAAAATTGCGTTTCGATTTATAAGAAAGAATCTTGGGCTGGCAAGCCGCAACGCCCGGAGCGCTATCCATAAAAGCCACAAGCGGTTCAATCCAACCGTGAGTAACCTCAACATCGGAGTTCAGCAACAAGAAATATTCGGCATCGACCATCGCAAGCGCCCTGTTATATCCGCCCGCAAAGCCGTAATTACTCTCAAGAGCTATCAGACGCACTTGCGGATAGTTATCCTTCAAGAACAAAAGCGAACCATCGGTCGAAGCATTATCGGCAACAACAACCTCGACACCAGCGGAATTAACGACCACCGAAGGTAGAAAGCGCCTTAACACCTCCTCGCCATTGTAATTCAGAATAACCACTGCAACCTTTGCCATACGTCTTAATCCTCAAAGCCAATAATCTCATCGACCACAAGAGCCGAACGCTCATCGTTAAAATCGCCCAAGCGCACACGCACAAGACGATTCACACATTCCGACTTCGCCACCGTTTCGACGCGAATATAATTTGCCGTAAAACCACCCATAGGCATTCCTGCACGCGGTTTTTCGAACAAGACCACAGCCTCACGGCCCACAAAGCGCGAATAAAAAGCGATACGTTTCTCCTCGCTTAACGATATAAGCAACTGACTGCGACGATGCTTTTCGGCCGGTGATACAGCGCCATCAATTTTGAGAGCCTGCGTACCCGGACGTTCCGAATAACTGAAAACGTGCAACTGCGAAACATCAAGCCCCTTTATAAATTCATAGGCCCTCTCGAAAAGTTCCTCACTCTCGCCACGCGTACCCACTATCACATCAACCCCGATAAAGGCATTCGGCATCACCTCGCGCACCTTTGCAATCTTCTGCGCAAAGAAAGTTGTATCGTAGCGACGATGCATAAGCTTAAGAACCTCATCGCTACCCGCTTGAAGCGGAATATGAAAATGCGGCATAAAAGCACGCGAGCGAGATACATAGTCAATTATCTCATCTGTTATCAGATTCGGTTCTATCGATGATATTCTGTAACGCGATATTCCGTCAACACCATCAAGAGCCTTTACCAACGACACAAAACTCTCGCCTGTAGATTTACCAAAATCGCCTATATTGACACCGGTAATCACAATCTCACGTCCGCCCTCGGCAGCCGCCTTTTGAGCCTGTTCGACAAGTTCCGCAATATGCGGGTTACGACTGCGTCCGCGTGCAAAAGGTATTGTACAATAGGTACAGAAGTAATCACAGCCGTCCTGCACCTTAAGGAAATAACGTGTACGGTCGCCACGCGAACAAGAGTGCACAAAATTACGTACATTCTTTGTAGGTTGCGCATACCACTCACCCTCACCGGTGTGCTTTTCAAGATTGCCAAGATGCTCAAGCACATCGCCTTTCTTGTCAATTCCGAGCACCACATCGACCCCAAGTTCTTTAGATAACTTTTCGGCCGACAGTTGCGCATAACACCCTGTAACGACCACATAAGCCCCGGGGTTCTGACGCACAAGTTTGTGTATAACCTGACGACACTTCTTTTCGGCCTCTTGCGTTACAGCACAACTATTCACAACACAAATATCAGCCTTCTCGCCACGCTTTGCGGTACGTATTCCGGCCTCTTGCAGTTGTCGCTCTATAGTTGCAGTCTCCGAGAAATTCAACTTACAGCCAAGAGTATAATATATCGCCTTTTTATCTTTAAAAACGCTTTTATCAATCATTGAATGTGATTTTGCATAAAAAAACAAATCTACGCGAAAATAGTATCTTTTTTGAATACCTGCAAAAGTTAAAGAACAAAAAAACAGGCCGACCCACCGGTCGGTCTGTTATATCAAAACCTTTTTTACAGGATAAGAATCCATTTATCCGAAGAATAGAGGCTAATCTCTTGTCAAAGACAAAGAGATTAAGAGCCACTAAACTTCTAAATTCCGAGAATTACTCTGCGGGAACTACCTCTGTAGCAACCTTACCACCTGCATCGGGACCAGGAGCAGCAGCAGGAATTACTTCTGTTGCAGCAGCGGGTACAACCTCAGTTGCAATGTTGTCAATGCACTCTTTTGCAGCCTCCTCGTTTGAAGCGTTACCACCACAAGATGTCATAGCAAGAGCCAAAACAGCTACATAGAAAAACTTCTTCATAACAATACAAATATTAAATTAATGCTTACTCCCTTTTTAGCGTTTCAGCAACCTCTTTCTCTAAACACAATGCAAAGTTACTACATTTTATTTATTGTTTTACATTTTTTTAAAATATTTTATCGCAAAAAGTTATAAAATAGAGAAAAAATGTCATTTATACCCTAAAACAAGAAGCAACCTCATATAAATTAAGGCATTCCGCAAGGCTTCACGACAAGAGATAAGTTTTTTACTGATTCTTAACATTTAACGCAACACTGTTATCCGTCAACATAATCTGCAAAAGTTACTATACTGAATAATATATAATAAGAGGAATTTATTTAATAAGTTTAATTTGAATTTCAAATAAATATATGTATTTTTGCATCTTAACCGAATAAGTGTATAAATATACAACTCAACATAAAAAAACAATACAAAATACCCAAACGATGAAAAAAAGAGGAACAGCAATTATGGCAGCAATGGCAATTACAGGCACAATGCTCACCGCGTGCAGCAACACCGAATGTTGCAATACGCAAAAAGAAACCACGACCGAGATAATCGGCAAGTCCGATATTAAAATCGAAGGCGGGCTAATGACACCCGAAGCTCTTTGGGCAATGGGACGTATAGGCACCCCGTGTGCATCACCCGACGGCAGCAAGATAGTTTACGGAGTAAGCTACTACAGCGTCGCAAAGAACAAAAGCCACCACACACTGAACATTATGGACGCCGATGGCAGCAACGACACCAAGCTTACCACAACCACAGCAAACGAGAGCAGCCCGGCGTGGATAAAGGGCGGCACAAAAATCGCTTATCTATCAAACGAGAGCGGCAGCAACCAAGTGTGGGAAATGAACCCCGACGGCACAGAGCGCAAGCAGCTGACACAAGACGCAAGCGACATTGAAGGCTTCCTCTTCTCGCCCGACGAAGAAAAAGTAATACTCATCAAGCGAATAAAGACCAAACCCACAACAGCCGACATTCACCCCGACCTTCCCGAAGCAAAAGGATTCGTGGTTGACGACCTAATGTACAAACACTGGGACGAGTGGCTTACCGACACTCCCCACCCCTTTATTGCAAAATTCGATGGCAAGAGCATCGATAGCGGAACCGACCTTCTCGAAGGCACCACATACGATTGCCCCAACCGTCCATTCGGCGGCAGCGAGCAACTTGCGTGGAGCAACGACTCGAAAAAGATAGCATACTCCTGCTGCAAGAAGACCGGACGCGACTACACTGTCAGCACCGACACCGACATTTATCTTTACGACCTTGAAAGCGGAACAACCGAGAATCTTTGCAAGCCCGATGCTGCACGTTCAAACTACGGATACGACACAATGCCACTCTTCTCGCCCGACGGCAAGAGCATTGCGTGGCTCAGTATGGAGCACGACGGCTACGAGAGCGACCTCAACCGTCTTTGCGTAATGAACCTTGAAAACGGCGAGCGCAAATACATAACCGAAAAGCCCAACGGAGAGAAAAAAGCCATCTTCGACAGCAACGTCGACAGTTACTGCTGGTCACCCGACAGCAAAAGCCTCTACTTTACCGGAACGTGGCACGGCACAACACAGGTATACAACATCACCACCGATGGCAAACTCACCAAGATGACCGAAGGCGACCACAACTACAACACCGTAGCAATGCTCGGCAACGACCTTGTGATGACACGCGTATCGATGAGCGCCCCCGCCGACATATATACAATGAAAGCCGAAGCCGGTTCCGAGGTTAAGCAATTGACACAAGAAAACAAACACATATTCGACCAGATTGCAACAGGCAAGGTCGAGGCCCGCTGGTGCAAGGCCAAGGACGGCAAGGACCTGCACTCTTGGGTAATATACCCGCCGCATTTCGACCCGACGAAGAAATACCCCACGCTACTTTTCTGCGAAGGCGGTCCTCAGTCACCCGTTAACCAGTTCTGGAGCTACCGTTGGAACTTCCAGATTATGGCAGCCAACGGCTACATTATCATTGCCCCCAACCGCCGCGGCCTTCCGGGCTTCGGGCACGAATGGAACAAAGAGATAAGCACCAACTACGGTGGGAACTGTATGAGCGACCTTCTCACAGCCATCGACGATATCAGCAAGGAACCTTACGTCGACAAAGAGCGTCTCGGTTGTGTAGGCGCAAGCTTCGGAGGATACTCGGCAATGTGGCTCGCCGGACATCACGAGAAGCGCTTCAAGGCATTCATCGCCCACGACGGATTCTTTAATATGGAACAACAATATTACGAGACCGAAGAGAGCTGGTTCCCCAACTGGGATCTTGGCGGCGCCCCATACGAGCAGAGAGAGGAAGTCAAGCGTTCATACGCAAACTCCCCCCACAAGTTCGTCGACAAATGGGACACCCCTATTTTGCTCATACACGGCGACCGCGACTACAGAATACTGTCGTCTCAGTCAATGGCAGCGTTCAACGCTGCACGCCTAAAAGGAATACCCGCGCAGTTGCTGCTATTCCCCGACGAGAATCACTGGGTACTAAAACCACAAAACGGAATTTTGTGGCAGCGCACATTCTTTGCCTGGTTAGAGAAGTGGTTAAAGTAAACCCGACAGGAGAAATTACGTAGAAAATGATATAAAAATATAACTATGACAACAACACAAAAAATCCAAAGAAAGTTGAGCGACTCAAAAGCGGCACGTTGGACCGCACTCATTATTGTGTCGTTCACAATGATGATGGCCTACTTCTTTACCGATGTGATGGGCCCTCTTGAAGCCCCCCTCACCACAAAAGGCAAGCTTGTATACTTTGAGGACGGAACATACCTTTCGGCCGATTCACTCTCAAAAATAAGTCTCAAGCCCATCAAGAGCGAAACCGACATTATCACCGGCAACACCTACAACATTATGTATGCCGATGACAACGGAAATATGGTCAGCGAAGAGCGCACAGTAAAGACAACCATCAAAGGCCTCGGCTGGAGCGGCAGCGACTACGGTACATTCTCGGGAGCGTACGGATACATAAACGTATTCCTGTTTATGCTCTTCTTCGGAGGTATCATTCTAGACAAGATGGGAGTACGTTTCACCGGTCTTATGAGTACCGTGCTTATGTTCGTGGGAGCAGCCATCAAGTGGTATGCTGTTGACAACGCGTTCGAGGGTGAGGTATTCGGCATTCCCACACAGGTAGCCGTTGCGTGCCTTGGCTTTGCCATCTACGGTATGGGTTGCGAAATAGCCGGAATAACCGTAACAAAAGTTATCGCCAAATGGTTCACCGGTCACGAGATGGCACTTGCAATGGGCTTGCAGGTAGCCCTTGCCCGTGTTGGTACAGCGTGCGCCCTATTCTTTGCATTGCCTATAGCGCAGGCATTCGGACTAGTATCATCACCAGTAATGTTCGGCGCAGCAGCATTATGCATAGGCCTTATTTCGTATATTGTATATTGCGTAATGGACAAAAAGCTCGATAACTCATCAGTCGCAGGCGAGACAGCAGGCGAAGATGAGGAGCAATTCAAGCTCAGCGACCTCAAGATTATATTCTGCAACAAAGGATTCTGGCTCATCACATTCCTGTGTCTGATATTCTACGCCGCAGTGTTCCCATTCTTAAAGTTCGCGACCAACCTTATGATTATAAAATACAACGTAAGCCCCGACCTTGCAGGAATGATTCCCGGATTGCTGCCTTTTGGTACAATACTGCTGACACCGTTGTTCGGTTCAATGTACGACAAAATTGGCAAAGGTGCTACACTTATGCTCATCGGTTCATTGTTGCTGACAGTGGTACACATTCTGTTTGCAATGCCGCTGCTCAACGTATGGTGGTTCGCTGTAATTGTAATGATTCTGTTGGGAATTGCATTTTCACTCGTACCGTCGGCTATGTGGCCCTCTGTGCCCAAGATTATCCCAATGAAACAGCTTGGTTCGGCCTATGCTATAATATTCTACATTCAGAACATCGGCCTTTCTATGGTTCCGGTACTCATTGGCAGCGTAATCGAGAGCAACACCGCGAATGGCACCACCGACTACACTGTACCAATGTCAATTTTTGCTCTGTTCGGCGCAATAGCAGTGATTATATCGCTACTGCTGAAGGTTGCTGATAAAAAGTACAACTACGGTCTTGAGAAGAAAAATCTTGAATAAAAAGATATTATCCACACACAAAAAATACCGCCGATCGGCGGTATTTTTTGTGCGGGTTAGTTAAGGACCAGTTCCCCTACTCCTGCATTTAAGTTCTTTTCGACCTTAAAATTACGTGCAAAATTTCTTATAAATTCCAGAGAAGCAACAGACGGTTCAGGATAGTGCTCATCTTTCAGAACCTTAACAAGAAGCTGTTCTGTAATTGGGGTAGATATTTTATCCATAGGCAAATGGTTATTAAATTTCTTTTTATATACTATTAACGAGTATAGATACAAATTAGTGTGCGCGGGTGAGAAAAATTTTTCTCACCCCCGCACACTAATTATAACGAAATTCACTCCATTACCAACGATATAGCCTTCTCGGCCGCAATGCGACGCATATTCAGTATTGCATATCGCATACGCCCCAATGCCGTATTTATGCTCACGCCGGTAATATCGGCAATCTCTTTAAACGACAAGTCCTGATAATAGCGCATAAAAACAACCTCACGCTGACAATCGGGAAGCTCATCGACAAGCTGACGGACATCTTTAAGCACCTGCTCATTAACAAGCTGATTCTCAATGTTACCCTCAACGAGCTTTGCATCGTTCAAGAGGTCGTACTCGGCCTCGTCATTAGAAACAAGATTTTCGTTTCTCTCGGTACGGAACTGGTCAATGACAAGATTGTGCGCAATGCGTGTTATCCACGCCGCGAACTTTCCGTCGTTTGTGTAACGACCCTGTTGCAAAGTCACAATAGCCTTTATAAAAGTCTCCTGAAAGAGATCTTCTGCAACCTCCTTTGAACGTACTATAAAATAGATATAATTAAATAACCTATCCTGATGACGGCCGAGCAATGTATCAAATGCTGCATTATTGCCTTTCAAATAAAGTGAGACCAACATATCATCGGTCATCTGCTTTAAATTCTCCATTACTTTCTTCTTTTAGATTGAAGTAGAGATTTTTCTATAGGCAATAGTTTTTATAGGTTAATATTCGATTTACAGCGCAAAGAAAAGCAATAATTGTATTAAATCCAAATAAATTTCAGAAAAAATGCTGTTTTTATACAATATAAGATACTTGCAGACGTTATTCTGCCTCACAATTCACCCATTCGCAGGCTTTGAGACAGCAAGAAACGCAAACAGCAGAGCGATGCTGAAAACCTTTAATAAAGTTACCTTAATTTAATAATCCAGTCGCAGGCTCATACCCTCTATTGAGAAACCACGCAAGAGGTCGGCTACCGGCATACGCTTCTTGCCGGCAAGCTGTACTTCGAGCAGAGATACATAACCGCCCTCAACAGCTACCTTTATATAAGATTTTCCGTCTGTAAGCAACTCCCCTGCACTCTTTTCGTGAGCACAAAGTTCCTTTGCGACACTATACACCTTCAGCGCAATATCCTTTCCCGAAGCATCGCGCAATTCGCACCACGCAGCCGGATAGGGCGACATTCCTCGTACAAAATCATACACCTGCTCCACACTCCTCGACCAGTCGATGCGACAGGTATCACGAAAAATCTTAGGCGCCGGACGCAATTCCTCCTCGTTCACATACATTGACGACTGCTCAACAGACGCAACCCTGCCACAAACAATAGCCTCAACGGTACGCATCACTGTATCGCCACCCTGAATCATCAATTTATCGTGCAAAGAACCCGCATTGTCATTCTCATCTATAGCAACAACATCGCGATAGATAACGTCACCGGTATCAATTTCGTGTTTCAGGAAAAAAGTTGTCACACCGGTCTCCTTGTCACCGTTTATTATAGCCCAGTTAATGGGCGCAGCTCCACGATACTGCGGCAATAACGATGCGTGCAAGTTAAACGTTCCCAAGCGCGGCATATTCCAGACACTCTCGGGCAGCATACGGAACGCCACGACAATCTGCAAATCCGCAGCCCATTCACGCAGTGCAGCCTGGAAACTTTCGTCCTTCAGCGACTCGGGTTGCAGCACCGGAAGCTCCTCGGCCAGCGCAAAAACTTTCACCGGGCTCATCAGCAACTGGTTTCCACGTTTGTTTATAACCTTGTCGGGCATTGTCACAACTCCAACAACCTCGTACCCACAAGCAGGGTTGCTACGTTGTTCAACAAGCAAACGACGCAGAGGCTCCACCGCAAAGTCGGGAGTACCCAAATATACTATTCTTAGTTTTTCCATAATCAATCAGATGTAAATTCCAACAAAGTCTTACGATAGGCCGTAAATATAGCCGACTTTGAGATAAAGCCAACATACTCGCCCTTAGAGTCCTCAACCGGCAAATTCCACGCACCCGTCTCCTCGAACTTGCGCATCACGCTCTCCATCGGTTCCTCAATATTCAACCTTACAGGCACTTCGCGCATAAGCGAAAATACATTATAACGGTGATAAAGTTCCTGACGGAACATTATGTGTCTTATATCGTCAAGATATATAATACCCACAAGAGAGTTTGCCGAATTAACCACAGGGAATATATTACGCTTGGTCTTTGCCACCACAGATGTCAAATCCCCAAGATTCATATCCGGATTCACACGCGCAAAGTTCCTCTCAATAACGTCCGACACCTTAAGAATTGTAAGCACCGCCTGGTCCTTGTGATGTGTTATAAGTTCGCCACGCTGCGCAAGACGCACCGCATAGATATTATTTTTGTCAAAAACCCTTACCGTAAGATAAGAACACACCGACACAATCATCAGCGGCAAAAACAGAGCGTAACCACCGGTAAGTTCCGCAATGAGGAACACACCCGTCAACGGTGCGTGAAAAACGCCCGACATAAGCGCAGCCATTCCGAAAAGAGCAAAATTTTTCACCGAGACCGGAACCGCAAACCCCGTCATATTGCAAAGTGTTGCAAACAGATACCCCGTCACACAACCCAAGAACAGACTGGGAGCGAAAATACCTCCACACCCGCCGCCGCCATTGGTAACAGTGGAAGCCACCGCCTTGAACAGTATGACAAGTAACATATAAAGCAACAACAGATTCGCGTGCCCATAGAACAGAGAATTGTCAAGGATAATATTATCCGACGAACCATTTATAAGCTCAATAATTGTCTCGTAACCCTCGCCATACAGCGGTGGAAAAAGGAATATAAGCACGCTAAGAACACCACCGCCAATCAGCAGACGATGGTAAGGAGAACTTAATTTTTTAAAAAGCCGTTCAATAGCAATGGTAACGTGCGTAAAATAAAGCGATACAAGGCCGCACACGATTCCGAGCATAATAACATAGGGCACGCGGGCAAGATTGAAAGCGTCCTCCATATGGAACTCGAACATAGCCTCAGTGCCCATCATTATGTAGGAGAGTGTAGCCGCCGTCACGCTCGATATTAGCAAAGGCAACAACGACGACATTGTAAGGTCAAGCATAAGAACCTCAATCACAAAAACAAGACCGGCAATAGGAGCCTTGAAGATTCCCGAGACAGCGCCCGCCGCACCGCAGCCAATGAGCAGCATCATCACTTTTTTCTCCATCTTGAACAAACTGCCCAAGTTCGAGCCAATAGCCGAGCCGGTCATTACAATAGGCGACTCAGCACCCACAGAACCGCCAAAGCCAATAGTAATACTACTCGCCAAAAGCGATGACCAAGTATTGTGACGGCGAATCTTACCCATTCGGCACGATATTGCATAGAGCACCTTTGTCACTCCGTGGCTTATATCGTCACGCACGACCCTGCGAATAAAAACCCCCGTGACAAAAATACCAATCACAGGATATACAAGATAAAGCCAGTTAAAAGTATGAGGGTCGAACCCGCCGGTGAGCAGGTGCTGAATAAAATGAATAAGGTGTTTGAGTGCATACGCCGCCAAAGCCGACAGCACACCCACAATAAAACTCAGAATAAGTATAAAATGATTCTGCGATATATGCTTCTCGCGCCACTCGATGAAACGGTCAAGCACCCCCTTACCTTTAGCCTCTTTCTCCATTATTCCCTTATGATAGAAACAGTTCCGTCAACCGCTAATTTTATAATGCTCGACGATTTTGCCTTGCCCTTCTCTAACTGTTTATAGTTTACGACATAATCGACGCTGTTTATAATCTCCGGCGATATTTCCCCAAAATTATTAGGGGTTGGTTCACCGCTTATATTGGCCGACGTTGAGACAACCGCTTTCTGGAAACGGTAACAAAGTTCCTTGGAGAACAACTCCGACGTTACACGTATGCCCACGCTGCCGTCCTCGGCAATGAGATTCGGAGCTATATTGCGTGCACCGTCGTATATTATTGTCAGCGGGTTTGTCGCCAACTCAATCAAGTCCCACGCAACAGCCGGGACATTACCCACATAGCGCACAAGACGGTCGGCGCTATCGACAAGCAACAACATCGCCTTGTTATCGGCGCGCTTCTTTATCTCGAATACACGACGTACTGCATCGGGATTTGTTGCATCACAACCAAGCCCCCAAACAGTATCGGTTGGATACAGAATCACACCACCGCGACGCATTACCTCAATGCACTTTTTTGCTTCATCGGCTATAGTACCCATAATTCTCTCCTTTTTTTAGAATTCGCTTGTAAAGTGGAAACGTATCGATTTAAAGTCATTTTGTGCCATCTGCAACACATAGTTACTATCGGCCAAAAAGACATCGCGCCCCTCAATATCCTTTGCCATATATTGATACTTGCGCTTTTTAAAGTTCTCAAGTTCAGCAGGGTCGTCACTTTCAATCCAACAAGCCTTATACAGACTCACAGGCTCCCAGCGACACTTTGCATTATACTCATTCTCGAGACGATACTGTATAACCTCGAACTGCAGCTGTCCTACCGTACCAATAAGCTTACGACCATTATGCTGGTTCACAAAAAGCTGCGCTACACCCTCACCCATCAGTTGGTCGATACCTTTAGCAAGCTGCTTGGTCTTCATAGGGTCGGCATTCTCAATATACTTAAACATTTCGGGCGAGAAGCTCGGCAATCCCTTAAAGTGCAGCAGTTCACCCTCGGTCAATGTATCTCCAATCTTAAAGTTTCCGGTATCGGGGAGACCTATGATATCGCCCGGATAGGCCTCTTCAATAGTACTCTTACGTTGCGCCATAAACTGCGTAGGCGACGAGAAACGCAAATCTTTTCCAAGGCGTATATGACGGTAAGGAGTGTTGCGCACGAACTTACCCGAACATATTTTACAGAAAGCCACGCACGAGCGGTGATTAGGGTCAATATTCGCTGTAATCTTGAATATAAAGCCCGTAAATTTGGGATCTTCGGGATTGACCATACGCTCCATAGCCTGAACAGGACGCGGACTGGGAGCAATCTTCACAAAGCAGTTCAACAGTTCCTCGACACCAAAATTATTGAGTGCCGAACCAAAGAACACCGGTGCGACTTTAGCATCAAGGTAATCCTGCTGATTAAATTCGGGATACACCCCATCTACAAGTTCAAGGTCAGAACGTAATTTAAAGGCCAAATCTTCACCTATATTACGTTCAAGTTCCTCGCTGTCAATATCAACCTCAACCTTCTCGGTCACACGCTGCTTGTTAGGCGTGAAGAGGTCGAGTTTCTTTTCATATATATTATACACACCCTTGAAACGCGCCCCCTGGTCTATGGGCCAGGAAAGCGGACGCACCGCTATCTGCAATTCACTTTCAAGTTCGTCAAGAAGCTCAAAAGGGTCGCGTCCTTCGCGGTCCATTTTGTTTACATACACAATCACGGGAGTGTTACGCATACGACACACCGACATAAGTTTGCGAGTCTGCGTCTCGACACCTTTGGCACTATCGACAACAATAATTACACTGTCAACAGCTGTCAAGGTACGGAAAGTATCCTCGGCAAAATCCTGGTGACCCGGAGTGTCGAGAATATTTATCTTGTAACCTTCGTAATCGAACTCCATTACCGATGTAGTAACAGAAATACCACGCTGCTTTTCAATCTCCATCCAGTCCGACGTTGCAGTCTTTTTTATTTTGTTCGATTTTACAGCACCTGCAACCTGAATCTGACCGCCGAAAAGCAACAGTTTCTCGGTAAGCGTTGCCCTTCCGGCATCAGGGTGCGAAATAATCGCAAACGTTCTTCTACGCCCAATCTCTTCGTGTATATTATTCATTTAATTATTGTTTTATCGTTATTGTGTATTATTCCTCTTCAAGATCCAACCTACCCTCCTCGTCCTCTTTGTAGTAAAGCGACAGCATTGACAGGAAACGAGTAATCTCATTTGCAGCCTTCAGAGTGCCCTCGTTTATCTCTTTTTTCTGCAGTTTCATCAGCCACAGCATATAAAGGACGTCGAAGCAGTTCTCCAATTCACCTTTTTCACGCCCGTCGCTCTTTGTCCTGAATTCAACGATGAACGGCAACGCCTTATAGTAGGCTGCCGAATAAAAAGACATTTTGGGCGACTTCAACAGGCGCTGATGAAGGTCAGTCAGGTTTATAATTACATTCTTATTTATTTGCAGATGCCCCTTCTCTTTTACCTCCTCGAGGCGCATCATCTCAATAAGGTCGCCATACCAGGCGAGCATCTCGTTTTTCTGCTCAGGTGTAACGTTATAGGGTTCAACAACCGTCCTCTCGATTTTTTCGAGAGAAAGTTCATTAGCGCGGATAATATCTTCGACCTGCCACATATACAGCAGATACTCCGCAATATTCTTTTTCCGAAGTTCGCGTGAAATATACAAAGCAAAAAAAGTTTTAATGTAAAGACCAAGTACCGGTAGCTATCAGCACCACCCCGATTAACGAACCGACCATTACGGCAACACCTATCACGCGGTTTATTATCCACACGCCACGCACATCGAATCGCGCACGCAGTTTGTTCACCGCATAGGTTATAAACAACCACCACAACATAGCCCCGCCGAATATTGACAAATAGCCAACAAACTGATGAAACAGCGACTGATCGGGCAGCATAAAGTTCATTGGAGTAAACAGTGCCAAAAACAGCAGTACTATCATCGGGTTCGACAGAGTGATAAAAAAGCCGGTTATTCCGTTGTTTACAAGATTACTCTTATTATGACTTACATTGCGAGTATTTTTCATAGGGTTGCTACGGTATGTATGCACACCAAAGAAAAACATAACCACTGCACCAACTATCTGCGACCAATATAACGCCGACTCATTGTGGATAAAATCATACAAGAACGAAAGGCCGTAGCCGGTAAGCAATGCATACAGAATATCGCTAAGAGCAGCTCCGGTACCTGTAACAAGACCATACACACGCCCTTTATTCAAGGTTCGCTGCACACACAAGACACCCACCGGTCCCATTGGTGCCGATGCTATCATTCCTATAAGTATTCCCTTGACTACAACCTCAACCGTAGTTATCTGGGATAGCAAACTCTGAAAAACTTCATTCATAATGCAAAGTTGCCATTTTTTTATGAAAAAACAGCAAAATAAAACAGTTTTTTATCGCCCGAGATTATAATAATTTACCCTTTAGCAACATTTTCTTCATCAACAACCCGTTCCACAGCCACACTGCGCTTTTTTTTCCTCACGACAAAAGCAATCACAAGGTCGGACACACCCGACACCACCGCACAAATTCCAAGCACCAGAATCACAGTTCCAACCACCGATTCTACCGACGTAAAAAGATATATCGCTACAACAGCAAGCAACAAAGGCGTAACAAGCATCGACAGAGCAACCTTAACCGGACGACGCGAAGCCACAACAGCAACAAGCTGGTTAAAAGCAATCAAGAATATAAGCACCGCCATCAGTTTCACAAACAAATTCTGGAAAGAGAGCGGATTCAAAAGAAGCCACAGTCCGAAAGCCACACAACCCACATTTATTATGGTCATAAAGGTTAAAGCAACCTTGGAAACGACCTCACGGTTCACATACAGGTTGGAAAGAGACACCAGGGCCGGCAGCAGAAACGCCGCACCGGCGATGCGTATCAAGAGCGCGACAGCACCGTCACGCATATAAATGAGCACAACTCCCACAATAATGGTAATAATACTACGCAAAACACTACTCATCATAATATCCGTTCTTTTTTATTATTAAACACGTCACAAACAAGAATGGCATTACAGTCAAGCATAAAAAACAAGCATATATTGCAAAGCCTACCTTACCACAACCTCCCGACAGAGCACTGCAAGAAAATCATTACCGCAGATACAAGAAGCCTTGTACTTTTTTTTGTCCCACTGCGGAATTCCCTTAATCGTAACATCTACACTCCCGTCAGCAAGCGGAAGAGGCGTTTCCAACACCACGTTATCCTTAAACGTACCACCCAGGTTACCAACAATCTTAAAAAGCGCCTCACACACGCACCAGCGAACAAGCAATGCCCGCTGCCGCTCCTCGGGCTGCAAGCCGTCCAACAACATAGTGTCGACCACTTTCACAGCCACATTTTCAATATTCCTTTGCAAAAGCTCAATGTCGGCTCCGACCGGCTCTGTGCGCGAATATACAAGCAATGCGTATCCACGAGTGTGCGACACGCTTATATACCCCTCGCACCCTGCAAGCCGAGGTTTACAATCCGCATCATACAGTATGCGTGCATCACTGCCGCAAACCAACGCCAAAAGCGCACGCACAGCCAGCATCTCTTTTCGCCGAGCCTCACACAAGGAAACAGGCACCTCACCGGCAACATCGCAAGCAACAAGAGATGACAGTTCGTGCGCCATCTCTGTTATTTTCCACACAGCGACCTCAACGCCACCTATATTGTATCTTACGTGCAACGGCATTGTCACTCATCACCAGCAGACTCTTCGCCCGGTTCCGCAACCGGTAAAGTAGCCTTGATTTTTACTATACGATGCTTGTCCTTCTCCACGACCTCGAACAAAATTCCATTGCAAACAATATTCTCGTGCAAAGCCGGAAATTCGCCTTTAACCTCAAGCAAAAGCCCCGCAAGAGTATCAGCCTCGCCCGAAACAGTTTCAAAATCATCACTGTCCAACGACGCAATCTTATAAAAGTCGGCAAGCATCGTCCTTCCATCAAAAAGATATACATTCTCGGCAATCTGCTCATACGAAGTCTCAGGCTCGTCAAATTCATCGTTAATCTCGCCCACAATCTCCTCTATAATATCCTCAAGAGTTATCAGACCCGATATTCCGCCAAACTCATCGACAACCATCGCCATATGAACCTTAACAGTCTGAAAATCGCATAAGAGGTCATCGATTTTCTTTGTTTCAGGCACAAAGAACGGCTGTCTTATAAGTGTCTGCCAGCGAAAATTATCACCCTTGTTCAAATGCGGAATAAGGTCCTTTATATAAAGCACTCCACGAATATCGTCCTGCGTCTTGCCATAGACGGGGATACGCGAATAAGCATTTTCCTCGGCACACTTAAGCACCTCGGAATAAGGCGCGTGAATATCGAGCACAACCATATTAAGACGCGAAGTCATAATATTCTTCACAGTCTCGTCGCCGAAGCGGATAATACCCTCAAGCATCTTCTTCTGCTCGCCAATTTCCTTTTTATCAGTAAGTTCAAGCGCCTGTTCAAGCTCATCGACAGAAAGCAAATGATTCTTCTTCGACACGAGCCTTTGCGTGAATGTCGTAGAACGCACCAAGAACGACGAGAATGGCGACAACAAACGCGACAGCACAACCAAGGGCATAATGGAAAAGCGAGCGAACTTCAAAGTATTACTCTTTGAATAAATTTTAGGCATCACCTCCCCGAACAGCAGCAACAAGAATGTCAGCACTACTGTAAAAAGCAGAAATTCCAGCCACTCGGCCCCCTCGCCAAAATGGATAATATCCATCAGAAAAAAATTGAAGAGCATTACAATTCCCACATTCACAAAATCATTTATAATGAGAATTGTAGCCAACAAACGTTCCGGGTCATTCACAAGCCGGATAATCTGCTTGTCGCGCGAAGACTTCGACTCTTCAAGAGCGTCAAGGTCGGCACGCGTAAGCGAGAAAAAGGCTATTTCCGACGCTGACGCAAAAGCCGAACACATCAGCAAAAAAAGACCGACAATAAAAGCGACAATAGCACTCCCCGATGGAGTTGTTAGGTAAACTTCGGGAAGTGCAAAAGAAAATACCTGCAAATAAGCAGTTAAAAATGTATCCAAAACCTATCAATTTAAATTAAAAAGGAGCACCAGACGGCGTTGTCTCTGTCGCAGGTGCGGTACCGCCTGCTCTTGAAGAGAGCATTTCCATAGTTTCGGCAAGAATTTCCGTACGGTAACGGCGAATACCATTCTGGTCCTCATATGTGTTTGTTCTTATCTTACCTTCGACATAAATGCGGTCACCTTTATGCACATAACGCTCGGCAACCTCAGCCAGTCCGCCCCAAAGAACAACATTATGCCATTCAGTGCGTTCAGGAACCTGAGTTCCATTCTGAAGAGTATAAGCACGCTCTGTTGTTGCAAGCACAAGATTAGCAACTGCAACATTACGGTCAAGGTGACGAACATCGGGGTCTTTACCCACATTACCAATTAAAATAACTTTATTCACAGACATAGTGTCAATTTTATGTTTACATTTCACAAAAACTGTGCAAAGTTAATAATTTAGTATACTCTTGTCAAGCATTCTATTATATTATTTAACTGAAGATATAAAATAAGGAAATAAAAGCCGACAATGCCTTTTTTTGCCCGATTGTCTTATCGAACAAAGAATTAAATACATATTTTTTGCAAAAAACATTGCATAAATTTCGGAGTAAGTAAAAAATGCCTTATATTTGTAGTCCGAAAATAAAACATTGACTTTTTTTATAAATCACAAGGAAAGATGACTAAAGCAGAGATTGTAAATGAGATTGCAAAAAAGACCGGTATTGAGAAGTCTGTAGTTTTGACAACAGTTGAGTCATTTATGGAGGCAGTTAAGGACTCGTTGGCCAACCAGGAGCCTGTTTACCTCCGTGGATTCGGTAGTTTCATAATCAAGCACAGAGCTGAAAAGACAGCCCGTGACATTCACAAGGAGAAGACTATCACTATCCCCGCACACAACATTCCGGCATTCAAGCCCGCAAAAACTTTTGTAAACGATGTAAAAAAATAAGAGTGATTAACTAATAAATTTTAAAACTATGCCAAGCGGAAAGAAAAAGAAAAGACATAAAATGTCTACGCACAAGCGTAAAAAAAGACTGAGAAAGAACAGACACAAGAGCAAATAATCAGTCTGTGCAGATACAAAAAACAAACTTGCAGGACGGCATACGGTACTCAGGTTTGTTTTTTGTTTTAAAATCGAGGTCAAGGGGGCACACCTCAAGTAAAAGAGCCCCACTAAATCAAAAATAGTATTGTGACAAGCGAACTTATTGTAGATGTTCATTCACAAGAAATTTCCATCGCTATAACCGAAGAGAAGCAGTTAGTGGAATTTCAGCGTGAAGAACAGACCGAAACCTTCTCGGTAGGCAATATTTATCACGGCCGCGTTAAAAAGATTATGCCCGGTTTGAATGCCTGCTTTGTTGATGTTGGTTCCGAAAAAGAAGCATTCCTGCACTATTCCGATTTAGGTCCACAATTTTACTCTCTTCAAAAGTACTTGAAGCAGGTCACCAGCGACCGCAAAAAGAGCTTCCCTATATCAAAGGCAACAATAATGCCCGAGAAGAAAAAGGAAGGAAACATTTCCGAAGCACTGCAGACCGGACAAGAGATTCTGGTACAGGTAACCAAAGAGCCCATTAACACAAAAGGGCCACGCCTTACCGGAGAACTCTCATTTGCAGGACGATTTTTGATACTAATCCCATTTGAGGACAAAGTATCAGTATCATCAAAGATAAAGTCCGCCGAGGAGCGCACACGACTGAAGCAACTGCTTCAGAGCATAAAGCCAAAGAACTTTGGAATAATAGTGCGCACCGTTGCCGAAGGCAAAAAGGTTGCCGAACTTGACAGCGAGTTACGTTCGCTCGTCAACAATTGGGAATCACTCGTCGGAAAAGTGCAGAAGAGCACAAAGCCACCTACGATGGTTCACGAAGAGTCCGACAGAACGCTCGCGCTACTGCGCGACCTGTTCAACCCCTCGTACGAGAGCATTCACGTGAACGACATTGAGGTATACAAAAGAATAAGGGACTATGTCTCGGTTATCGCTCCCGAGAGCGTCGACATAATCAAGCTATACCGTGGCGAGCAACCCATATTCGACCACTTCGGAATAACAAAGCAGATTAAATCCTCATTCGGCAGGATTGTATCGTTCAAAGGTGGTGCCTACCTTGTAATTGAGCACACCGAGGCATTGCACGTCGTCGACGTCAACAGCGGTAACAGGACACGCAACAACGCAAGCAACCAAGAAGAGAACGCTCTCGAAGTAAACCTCGGAGCTGCCGACGAATTAGCACGACAATTGCGTCTGAGAGATATGGGCGGAATAATAGTCGTAGACTTTATCGATATGGACAAGTCGGAGCACCGTCAGACACTCTATGAGAGAATGACTGAAAATATGAGTCGCGACAGAGCCAAGCACAACATCTTGCCGCTCAGCAAATTCGGTCTTATGCAGATTACACGCCAGCGAGTGCGTCCTGCAACAAATATGGAGGTTGAGGAAAGTTGCCCCGTATGCCACGGAAAAGGCAAAATACAGCCATCGGTACTGTTTACCGAGACATTGGAGAGTAAAATTGAGACACTGACAAAAAGCACAGGTGTCAAGAGATTTAAATTGCACGTACACCCCTACGTTGCAGCCTACATCAAAAAGGGTTTATTTTCCCTTTATTGGAAATGGAGGTTCAAGTTTGGGTTCGGAATGCGCCTGATTCCCGACCAGAAGTTGTCCTATCTTGAGTATCATTTCTATGACAAGAACGGCAACGAGGTCGATATGAAGGAGGAACTTGAAATTAAGAAAATTACCAAGTAATTAACTATCAATCAGTGGCGGGCATACCCGCCACTGATATTTTCAGCCAAGCACTTTCAGCGCAAAATGCCCGCATCTCGTCGAAGCGCAATCCCCCTCCCCCACTCTCGGCTACTACCGCCGGCTGACAAAAAAAAACAACTCCACATAAGCCAGCGTCAAGCACAATCAGTAGAAAAAACGGGCAGAGGGGATAAAAGAACACAAACCACACAAAAAACAGGCACGGAAACTTACGTTCCGCGCCTGTCATAAAAAATTCCATTAAAGGATATCAAATTCCCATAGCCTCTTTCATTGCAGCAATAGTCTCATCGGCCTTTGCACAAGCATCGGCGTAACAGTTACGACAGCCCATTTTGCCCTTAGCCTCCATATAGAATTTAATCTTAGGCTCTGTACCCGAAGGACGCACTGAGACTTTATGTCCACTCTCGGTAAAATACTGCAACACATTCGAAGGCTCAGGCATATCAATATCGGTAACATTACCCTCGCCGTCGACCTGCTTCATAGCCTTAAAGTCCTTGTAGCATACAACCTTCTCACCAGCCATCTCCTTAAGAGGATTAGCACGGAAATTCTCCATCATCTGACGAATCTCATCGGCACCGCTCTTTCCGGGTTTAACAACGTTGACTGTAATCTCCTTAGAGAAGCCATATTCAACATAAATATCCATAAGAAGGTCATACAGCGACTTGCCATTATCCTTTGCCCACGCAGCAACCTCGGCAATAAGGCTACAAGCCGACACAGAATCCTTGTCGCGGCAGAAGTCCTCGGCAAGGAATCCGAAACTCTCCTCACCACCGCCAATATACTTTGCAATACCCTCATTGTCACGAATAACCTTTGCAATCCATTTAAAGCCGGTATAGCAATCGTACATCTTAAGGTTGTTCTTGTCGGCAATACTCTTTATGACCTCCGTAGTAACAATAGTCTTAACGACAAACTCCTTGCCGGTCATCTTACCGAGCTTGGTATACTGTGTAATAATGTAATAGAGGAACATCATACAGGTCTGGTTACCGTTGATAATCATCCACTCACCCTTACTGTCCTTGCAGGCAATAGCCAAACGGTCAGCGTCGGGGTCGGAAGCCATCACCAAGTCGGCATCTATTTTCTTCGCGAGGTTCACAGCCATAGTCATTGCCTCGGGATTCTCGGGGTTAGGCGAAACAACTGTCGGGAAGTTACCGTCTTTCACCATCTGCTCCTCGACGCAGTGTACATTTTCAAAGCCCCACTTACGCAACGACGCAGGGATAAGCACTCGACCACAACCGTGTATCGGGGTATAGACAATCTTAAGGTCTTTATGACGCTCAATCACATCGGGAGCGATAGAGAGTGTGTGAACAGCCTCAAGAAAAGCATTGTCAATTTCCTCGCCAATAACCTCGATGAGCGCGGGATTGCCCTGGAATTTAATATCCTCGACCTTAACGCTTTCAACGTGCTTTATTGTGTTAACATCGTGCGGAGCAAGCATCTGTGCGCCGTCGTCCCAGTAAGCCTTGTAGCCATTATACTCCTTAGGATTATGACTGGCAGTAATATTGACACCACTCTGACAACCCAAGTGGCGTATTGCAAATGAAATTTCGGGTGTTGGACGAAGGTCCTCGAAAAGATAGACCTTAATGCCGTTGGCCGAGAATATATTTGCCGAAATCTCGGCAAACAGACGGCTGTTGTTGCGACAATCGTGACCGACAACGACAGAAATCTGCTCCTTATCCTTGAAACACTCGTTCAAATAGTTTGCAAGTCCCTGTGTAGCCTTACCCACAGTGTAGATATTCATTCTATTGCTGCCCGCGCCCATAATTCCGCGCAAACCGCCTGTACCAAACTCCAATTCGCGGTAGAAAGCATCAATGAGAGGAGTCTTATCCTCGCTATCCAACATTGCCTGAACTTCCTTGCGTGTCTCTTCGTCATAAGCAGGAGAAAGCCACTCTGTAGCCTTTTCCGTTACCATTTTAATCAAATCCTGGTCCATATTATTATTTGTTTTTTAAATAATCAGCATATCAAAGCAGAGCCTTATTTTGCAAAAATAACGAATTCCTATGATAAACAAACAATTATAAAATTATTTTGCTTCAGGAATCAAATATTTATTACCCGTCTGCTCCACAATTCTCTTGAGATACTCCTCGGGGTAGCCCGGACGAACAATTTTTCCGGCAAGACCGGTGCTGCTGCGTTCAATCTTTCCGTTCTTCTCGCTTTTCACAACCATATCGTTGTATTTTACTATAACCTTTTCACCAAAGCGTTTCCACTCCTCAAGAGCAGTCTCGGCGCTATTGCAAGTAAAATCGGTAAGCAATCCCACCGCGTACTTAGGCGAAGCCTCTATAACAGCAAGAGCTTCAGCCTCAACCAATCGGCTCTGCTCATATATTCTGTTCTCAAGTTCGCTCTGCACACCACGCATATCCTCAATTATCATAGAATATTTCGGATATATCATATTAGACACCCAGTTAAATACCCAGAACGAAGATTTCCACGAAAATACCACAGGGTCGGCATACTCCTCTTTATAACAGTCGGGCACTGTTGTTGCACAACAATAAACCGGAGTAAACACAACCATATTTGCATCGTCTGTTCCGAACCACATAACACCACCTATTGCATCAGGCAAGAAACCGCGCAACTGCGCAACAAAGGTAAAAGCTGTCTGAAAGGTCGAAATAGGGCGCTCGTTAAAATACTCCTTACCATCAACCTTGAAACTCAAAGGCGACGGACGGTAAGGCATACTGTAAGGACCTGCACCAAGGTCGGTTGTAACATCAAAAGGAGTACCCTCGTAGTGGTCGCGCATACCACGTTGCATATCAGCAAGCGTCACAGGCGCCTTAGGCTTCATATAAAGAGGCATAGGTTCAGCCGTGGGGTCGCCTTGCGCCCAAGCAAGATATTTTGTCATATCCTCGGCACCGAACATATTAAAGAAACTCCACACACGAGCATCGCAGTAACGCAAACCGCCAAAATCGGCAGGACAATAAGCCGCTGCAAAATCAAAATCCTCGTCTTTACCGTTGAAATAACCCATTTTACGCGCAAACTTTATAACGTCTTTCGAATAACGCACATTCTCCTTGTCTTTCATATCAAATTTACGTATGCGCGCTTGATTGGCGTGCGCCGATATACAGTCATCAGGAATTCTAATCGCGACCCATACAGCACCTTTCTCCTTGCCGCCTTTACCAACCATCTCAAGAATCCAAGCTTCATTAGGGTCTGCTATTGAAAAACTCTCGCCACTGCTGTAGTAACCATATTCAGCCACCAGAGAGGTCATAACGTCAATAGCTTCGCGTGCAGTACGTGAACGCTGCAGAGCAATATAAATGAGACTGCCATAATCAATGATACCGGCAGTGTCGACAAGCTCCTCACGCCCGCCGAATGTAGTCTCGGCTATAGCAACCTGATGCTCGTTTATATTTCCAAGCACATTGTATGTCACACGCGCCTCGGCTATCTGTCCCAGATATTCCCCAGAATCCCAGTTATAGACGTCACGCATAGTACCGGCAGGGTGTACCGCAGCCGGAAAATGCGCCACAAAGCCGCTCATACCATAACTGTCGGCACTGTACGATATAAACACCGAACCATCGGCCGAAGCCTTTTTTCCCACAAGAAAATTTGTACAAGCCTTACCCGCCAAAGGAAGAAGCGCCAAGGCCAATAAAAACAAAAGCAATCTTTTCATAATCAATTATTTTAATATTTAATTTGTTTCTCATACACAGTACTATTTCCATAAGCATCGACAACTTCGAGCCTCAGCAGATGCACGCCTCGCGCAACCCCCTCCTTTTTGAGATCAAGCTCCAAAGTGCCATTTTTGCTACTATAAGCAAACAGTATAAAGTTGCCGTCAACAGTTCCGTTAAACACTTCAAGCCGCGTCTCTTTCTCCTTTACATAAAAAAGCACCCTGCCGCTGCGTGCCCAATTTTTCTCATTTACAGGACGCAATTCAGGAGCAACCGTGTCTATTGCGACCTCATAACAGCCCAAACGTGCTATTTCGGCAGTAACCCGACCACAAGAGTAACGCCCCCCGACCGAGAATCCCTTTTTTCCATCGACACAGCGTATATACAGCTTAGAAGTATCGACAAGATGCACGCTGTCTACCTTAAGCGATAGAGAAGCCCTGTGTCTAAAGGGCAAAAGTCTATCACCAACAGCAAACCTGCGCGAGAATCCGAAATTCCCCTCAGAATTACCAATATTCAGCCCCACACTTTCAAAAAGTTCGCCACCGGGCACGTAGAGACACACCCCATCACGCTCAACCCGGTTGTTAACAAACCAATAGAGATAATGCTCACAAGGTTCAGTATCAGGCAGCGCCTGCCTTACGCCACGCAAACAGAAAGCCACCCGACTCTCGTTCCCGTGATAATCGCTCAAACGATACTCAACATTATAAAGCCTCTCTTCGTCAACAACGACCCAGCCTCGGTTTCCATCGGTTTGCAAAGCGCGCAACGGGTTGTTTTCAAGTACAAAAGAGCGCTGGAACCACTCACCACTCTTTGCATAGCGCTCATAATCGACCCACGCATTTATTAAAGTATTCTCTTTAAACGAAAAATTATCCATACAGCTCCTGAAGCGTGTAACCCCGTCGACAAGAAGCTCTATTTCACGCACGCCATACTTGTTACGCGTACCGTTCATATAATCAAGCGCCTTTATACCAAGCCCAATCTTCCCCCACACATTGACGGTGTCCGCAACCACTCCGTTCTGCACACCGTAAGCAAGCGATTCAGCCCCACCCTCAACAACTCCAAGCCCCGACGCCGGATAAACAACCACCTTTGAAGCACGCGGAGCAATAGTATCATCTATCTTATCTTTATAAAAGAGCATAGGGTTGTACAGTTCCACCCCCGAAGAGTCGCGCACCTCAAAATGTAAATGCGGTCCAAAAGAGTAACCCGAATTTCCGGCATAAGCAAGAATTTCACCCTCCTCCACGCGCAGTTCATTTGGTTCAAAAGTCACATCAACCGTAAAGGAGCGTTCAGCATACTGCTTGTCACGCACCCTTTCGGCCACAACATTCGTAAAACGGTCAAGATGAGCATAAACAGTCATCAAACCATTATCGTGCATAACATAAAGAGCCTGGCCGTAGCCACCGGGACGAACACTCGCTCGCGTCACATAGCCATCGGCAACACACTTTATAGGGTGGCCGACCACCCCTTGAGTTTTAAAATCCACTCCCGAATGAAAATGGTCGGAGCGCAATTCGCCAAAGTTTCCGCTAAGCAAAATATTAAAATCGAACGGCACACGCAGATGCACACTGTCGCACTGCGCAAAGCCATTGAGCGCCACAGCCGAATATACAAAAAACAGCAAGAACCGAACAACCCACATATTTCAATTACGACGCAAGAAACGTTTTACAATCAAAGAAAAAATATTACCGTGGCGCGATAGCATACACAGGGAATAAACACCCGAAAGCAGCACGCACGCACCGCCCGCAGCCCAAGCTACCAGCGTCCCGGCAAAAGCAAATGAGAAAAATGCAACAACCGCAAACAGCAATATATTCACAAAAAGGTCAGCAACCGCCCTTCCCGACAAACGAAAATCATAAAAGCACCTTGCCACAACCGAGACGATGCACAAATCGAGCAGACGCGCCACACACATTCCCACACCGGCTCCGGTAAGACCATAGTATGCGTAACCACCAACCGTGAAGAGCACCAGCAACACATTATAGAGCGTTTCCTGCAAAATATAGACTCTTGTATCGCCATTAGACAAGGCCATAAACGCCATTGGATAAGTATTTGTGTGGAAAAGCAACCCCATCATTGCTATTTGAGTCATATGCAAAGCCGGCAAGAACTCATCGGTATAGAGCAGAGGCAGCAATAGAGGCAGCGCAACCGTTGCAGCAAGAATAATGGGCGATTGGACAAGCACGTGCACCTCGACGTGTTCGTTCACAAGACGGTCACGAACCTCCTTGCGGGCAAAAGCCCCCGACAAACGCGGATAATAATCCGAATCAAGCGCAGCGAACAGAACCGCCGGCAACATTCCCACTATAAGATACCCCGAGGAGAAAAGCCCCGTTTCGGAACCGTTACCAAAGGCTGAAATACCTTTGCATATAAGCCAAATAGCCGTAGAGGTCAATATTGAAGCATAAATATATCCCGAACCCATTTTCACGACCTCCTTGCCGTCACTCAATAATTTAGTCGAGAAAGGCGAGGCGGAATAAGGAAAAATCCTTATCGAATAGGCAAGCAGCACAAGCATCTGCAACAAGGCAACGGCAAAGATACCCGGAAAAATTCCCCCAAGCCCCATAAAACAGTATAACGGCACTACAACGACCAACGCCCCCAAAGCCGCCCACACAGTATAAAGCGCCACTTTGTTAAGCTCGCGCACACCTCGCAGGACAGCTATCTCGCCCCCCGACACCGCCATAAAGAGTATTACAGGCGACAGAAGTATAAAACGTGAGGTATAATATTCCGACTCCCCGAATATCCAGTCCGAAATGAAAGGCGAAAGCAACAAAAGCAGCAACATTCCCACCAGCCCCGACAGCAACGCAATACTGCGCACAATCTTAACGCAATATCGGAGCGATTCGGCGTCCTCATTTTCATAAGCCTCGGAAATTCGGCGTACAGCGCTCAAGGCAAGGCTCAAATTGGTATAGTCGCTCAGCATCTGTATCGTCCTGCTGTACAAAGCTATCAAGCCCAATCCCTCGGTGCCGAGCAGTGCCGAAGCAACCTTGTTACGCACAAGATTAAGGAGCGTGGAAACCCCCTGAGCACCACCGAAGATACTCAGGTACTTAATCACACGACCATACGCAGAATTCCCCTCCTTATTTTTCTCAGCACTATTCATTAAAGACAAAAATTGGTTGCAAGAACAAAAGCGACAACCACACTAAGTACATAATCTTTGCGAAGATACAATAAAATTGGCGAAAAACCGATAAGTAACAAGCAAAAAGCACACCACACCAAGAAAAACCAAGCAGAAAAAACCACTTTGCCGCACATTTCTTCAGCATCATATCAATATTGCAAAAGAACTATTATACCAACCAATAAAACAGCAATGTCACCACCATTATTTTTCAATCTTTCGTTCGTTTTTCCAGAGATAATCATTATCTTTGCGGTAACCGGGAATAACTTAAGCAACCGTAACAGCAAAAATGAAATTAAGCATAATTGTACCAGTGTATAAAGTCCGTCGTTACCTGCAACGATGCATCGAAAGCATTTTGCAGCAGACATACACCGATTATGAACTTATACTCGTTGACGACGGTTCACCCGACAGTTGCGGAGCAATATGTGACCGCTACGCACAAGAGTGCGACAAGGTCAAAGTCATACACAAAAAGAACGGAGGACTATCTTCAGCCCGCAACGCAGGCCTCGCCATAGCCCGAGGAGAATACATAACCTTTGTTGACGGCGACGACGCCGTAGCTTCGGGCACATTCTACTACAATATGCGCATTCTGCAGTCGAACCCCGACATAGATATAATAGAATACCCCATAGTAGAACACTACGAATCGCCTAACAGCAAAATAATAAGTTTCGACCCGCAAAAAGTCACTGGTGACGAAATTTTCACCGACTGGATAAGACGCAAAGGCTACGAGCACTGCTATGCTTGCAACAAGATATACCGTGCCGACCTTTTTATGTTCATTCGCTACCCCGAAGGCGAAGTGTTCGAAGACACGCTCATTACCCCGATGCTCATCGAAAGTTGCAGTACAATATACTATTCCGACGCCGGATTCTACTACTATTACGACAACAAAGAGAGCATCAGCAACCACCATTCGTTCAAGTCATACTTTTTTCTGTACCGCAACCTTGCGGCACTGCACAAGAAGATTTCCGGAACGAAGGGGCTCGAAGATGAATCGAACAGGATACTATTGCGTTGCGTCGACAACCTCACCGACCTTCGCCGTTGCTCTGACAGCGAAAAAAGCAGTATACAAGAAGCTGCAGCAATGCTCAAGGGCCGCAAAATAAGCATACAAACCCTGTACAAAATGGAGTTAAGCCTCAGACAAAAGGTCAAGTACACCCCATTCGCCCTGTTAGGCGCCAACATTCACAGTATGCTGCTTGCAACATTCCACAAGAAATTGCACTAACGATGCTATTATCAATAATCATACCCCACTACAACCTCACGCAGGAACTGCTAGAGCGTTGTATCAACAGCATTAAAGAACAGCACATTCCTGCCGGAAACTACGAGATTATTGTTGTTGACGACGGCTCGATAGCCCCTCCTATATGGATTCACGAGCAATACCCCGAGCACAACATACGCCTCATATTGGAAAAGCATAATGGTCCGGGGGCGGCGCGCAACCGAGGTCTGAAAGAAGCTCAAGGAGAATACATAGAGTTCATTGATGCCGACGACTACCTGTTACCCAACGGTGAACTTTTGCAATGTTTGGAAATAATAGAAAAAGAGCACCCTCAAATAATACGCTTCAACTACATAGTACAGCACAACAACCAAGCAGTAAAGAACAATCCAAAGATTGTAAAATTCAGCAACACTATCAGCGGGGCTATATATATGCGAGACAACAACCTCTCGGGAAGCCCCTGCACCTACATATTCTCAAAAGAATTAGCACAAAAGAAGAAAATCACATTCCCCGAAGGACTTTTCCACGAAGACGAAGAGTTCAACACCAAGCTCCATTACCACGCACAGACATTGATTGCGAGCAACGCAACACCATACTGCTACTGCATAAGAAAAGGCTCAACAACAGCAAACACATCGTCGGAATTCGAAGAACGCCGTCTCGACAACATTTTTACCATAATAGAGAGAATTGCACACTTTCGCGACACCCAAGCCGGAAAATCGGGCGAAATACAAAGAAGCGCCATCAACCACAAGCTCCACACGCTCGTTGTCGACGCCATACTCAATATGATGCACGCCGGCAAAAGCGCAAAAGAGACATACAACACCTGCGCGTCACGCCTTTCACCCCTATCGCTTTACCCGTTGCCAAAAGCCGCCTATTCACTGAAATACAGAATATTCCGCATTTTGACAAGCAGTCTGACAGGAATGAGAATCACACGCATAATAACCCCCAGAAAAAAACCGGCCAAACGATGAGAATACTACTGTTAGGCGAATACAGCAACGTCCATTGGACACTTGCCGAAGGACTGCGCGCCTTAGGACACGAAGTGTGCGTCATCAGCAACGGCGACTTCTGGAAGAACTACCGCCGCGACATATCCCTTGTACGCGAATACACCAAGATTGGCGGAATAAAATACCTGCTAAAAACCCTCTCACTACTGCCTAAAATGAGAGGCTATGACATTGTGCAACTCATAAACCCAATGTTTCTTGAACTGAAAGCCGAACGCATATTTCCCATATTCCGTTACCTGAAAAAACACAACAAAAAGATATTTCTATGCGCTTACGGAATGGACGCCTATTGGGTAGAAGCCTGCACAAAACAGCCATATACGTTCCGCTACTCCGACTTTAATATAGGCAACACCGAGGTCGACAACGACTATGTACGCGAGCAGAAAGCCGACTGGCAAGGAACCCCCAAAGCACACCTCAACCACCTGATAGCAAAAGAGTGCAATGGCATCATCGCCGGCCTGTACGAATATTACAGAGCCTACAGCGACAGCCACGCCAACAAGCTGGCATACATTCCGTTTCCGGTCTCCGTCGCCCCATCAGAACCCGCAACGAGATACACCCCCGACAGGAAGCTCCGCATCTTCATTGGAATACAGAAAGAACGCTCCATCTACAAAGGAACAGACATTATGCTACGCGCCCTTGAACGCATAGCATCAGCACACCCCGACAAATGCGAGATTATGCGTGCCGAGAGCGTACCGTTCGAGCAATATTCGCAAATGATAAACGACTGCGACATTCTGCTCGACCAACTATACGGTTATTCCCCCGCAATGAACGCACTGCTGGCTGCATCAAAAGGCAAAATAGTTGTAGGTGGCGCCGAGGAAGAACACTACGCTCTATTAGGCGAAAAAGAATTACGCCCAATGATAAACGTAACCCCAAGCGAAGAAAATGTGTACGCACAGCTCGAATGGCTCATCAACAACCGCGACAAAGCAGCAACAATGCAACAACAGAGCATTGAATACACAATAAAACACCACTCCCCCGAAAAGGTAGCCAAAGAGTATATAAAATTCTGGGAAAGCCGGTAAAAAGGCATAAAAAAAATAGAACCGAAAGGTTCTAAATTCAAATATAGCGTTCTTAGTTGAAACTCATACTATATATTTTGTAGCGCCTACGGGAATCGAACCCGTGTTCCATGCGTGAGAGGCATGTGTCCTAGCCACTAGACGAAAGCGCCATATGTTGTTCAAAATTTGTAGCGCCTACGGGAATCGAACCCGTGTTCCATGCGTGAGAGGCATGTGTCCTAGCCACTAGACGAAAGCGCCATATGCAAAACAAGCGGAAGCTGGGGGATTCGAACCCCCGGTACGGTTACCCGTACGGCAGTTTAGCAAACTGCTGGTTTCAGCCACTCACCCAAACTTCCATTTGGACGGCTTACGCCCTTATTTTGCGTTGCAAAGGTAGAACGAATTATTGAAATTCGCAAACAATAACAAAATTATTTTTCAAAAAACTTTATTTTTTCTTTAAAAAGCAAAGAGACTGTACTCCCAACACCGTTTAAGCACTATATTACTGCACCTATAATGCAAAAAAATCAATATTCAACCTTGTCGCTCTTTGCACGCCACGCATCAAATGGCGCTTGCGCCTCATCGTGCAGAATATTCTCCACAGGCTTATGACGTTTCTCGGGCGCAAGCTCAAGTTCCTTATATATAAAAGAATCATCAAAATTCACCGCCGCTGCATCGTGCTGGTTCGCACCATAATAAATTTTATCGAGATGCGCCCAATAAATAGCACCCAGACACATTGGACAAGGTTCGCACGAGGTATATATGACACAACCGCTAAGGTCAAACGTCCCCAATTTCTTGCACGCAGCACGAATAGCACTAATCTCGGCGTGAGCGGTAGGGTCGTTATCAGGTGTCACGCGATTAGCACCCGTAGCCACAACCTCATCGCCTTTGACTATAACAGCCCCGAAGGGACCTCCACCCATCTTCACGTTTTCCACCGCAAGCGATATTGTCTGACGCATAAAATCCAAATGTTTCATAACCTATCTATATATATATGACACAACATATAAACACCTGCACGACGCATTCTGTTTAGCAAAAAGCCCGAAGCCGCAGCCCCGGGCAATATTTGCAAAATCACAGACCACGCAACTTACTTAACCGCCTTGAAACTCATATCAAGCCCCTTAACAGAATGCGTGAGCGCGCCTACTGAAATATAATCGACACCACACAGAGCATAATCGCGCAGCGTGTCAAATGTAATTCCACCCGACGACTCCGTCTCGTAGCGTCCGGCAACCATCTCAACAGCCTTACGGGTTTTTTCAGTATCAAAATTGTCGAACATAATTCGGTGCACACCGCCTAAATCAAGCACCTGTTGCAATTCGTCGAAATTACGTACCTCAATTTCAATTTTCAGGTCTTTTCCGTGCTCCTTACAATACTCCTGCGCACGAGTGATAGCCTGAGGTATTCCCCCTGCAAAGTCAACGTGGTTATCTTTTAGCAGAATCATATCGAACAGACCTATACGGTGGTTCACGCCACCGCCAATGCGAACAGCCTCTTTCTCCATAATTCGCATTCCCGGGGTTGTTTTACGAGTGTCGAGCACGCGGGTATTCGTACCTTCGAGCTTGCGCACATAACGGCGCGTCATTGTCGCAATACCGCTCATTCGTTGCATCACGTTCAACATAAGGCGTTCTGTCTGCAACAGCGAGCGCACGCTACCCGTCACATACATTGCAATATCCCCCTTTTTAACCTCGGCACCGTCCTCAACAAGCACCTCAACCTCGAGATTCTCATCGAAACGCGCAAAGATGCGCTTAGCCATTTCCACTCCGGCGAGCACACCGTCCTCTTTAATAAGAAGCATATTTTTTCCCATTGCGTCGGCCGGGATTGAAGAAAGCGTGGTGTGGTCACCGTCACCAATATCCTCGGCAAACGCGAGGTCAATAAGTTTGTCGATAAGTTCGTCTTTTACATTCATAATTACAGATATTTTCTGCGAATATATACAATTCCCTCAATTAGTGCAAAGAGAAGAGGTTTTTATTTGTATCTTAGCCACGATTTTTAAATATATAATAGGTATGAAGATTACATTGCTTGTTGTGGGGCGCACGGTCGACAGCAATATAACCGCAGGAATTAAAGACTACACACAAAGGGTCGGACACTTTGCACAGTTCGACATCGAGGTTATTCCCGAGCTCAAGAATGCAAAAAAACTAAGCGAAGCACAGCAAAAAGAGCAAGAGGGAGAGCTTATACTAAAAGCCCTTGCTCCCGGCGACCGCATAGTGCTGCTCGACGAGGGCGGCAAAGAGTTCCGCAGCACCGAATTCGCCGCGTGGCTTGAACACAAGCAGAATATTTCGACAAAAAGAGTCGTCTTTATAGTAGGAGGCCCCTACGGCTTTGCACCGAAAGTATACCAGGCCGCACACGAAAAATTATCACTCTCAAAGATGACTTTCTCGCATCAAATGATACGTTTGCTCTTTGTGGAGCAACTATACAGGGCTTACACCATAATAAACCACTTGCCCTACCATCACGAGTAAGCATAAACAACAAAGGCGATGCGTTGCATCGCCTTTGTTGTTTATGCTTACTGCTCCTCTCCGGCAGCCTGATACTGGAAACAGCCGGCATCGACGCTCCCGGCCTCCCTCAACCGGCCATCGAGGTCATAAGGCAGTTCAAGCAGATAGACATCAGCACCCCTTCCCCGCGCCGCAGACTCCTCGACCATGTGAAAATCGTAGTCAAAAATATCGTGATCGATGAGTCTAAAATGCTCCTTTCCAAAAGGAGAAGAATCTTTAACGTCAAATGTAACATCGACGAAACAAGAATCACCATCAGCAACCGTATTTACAAGCGAATTCTCGAAACGATAGTTTATGCAGTTAGGAACAGTATCTCCCAAGTTGCTCAGATAGCCCATCACCTCATCTTCCTTTGAACCGGTAATAATGCAATTAGCAAAAAACGCTCCGTTCAGCGGTGCCGGCTCACCCTCGATGCTGTTGTGCAACGCAAGAGCAACGTCACGCTGCTCCCAAACGTAAAAGTTTGCAATTGTACAATGCACAAAGGAGACATTGCCGCCCACGACCTTTACACAGTTGCCCCGAGCATTTGCAATAAGAGAGTTCGCCACCTCGGCACGGGCCATATTAAGAGCAAGGGCATCGCCTTTAATGTTATATATCTTGGACGACTCTATCGACACGCGCATCTGCGCTGTATCGCCTTTCTCGACCACTACTCCGTAATTCGCACTATGAATATCGCAATAACGCAGTTTATTATCGTTACTGCCCGATGCTATTAAAACCCCGCCCCATTGACCGGGTACGCGGTCATAAGGCAAATAAGAGAACATATTATCAGTCCTGTCTCCACGCATCACTATCGGCTGTTCCTGCGTGCCTTCGGCAAGCAACCGCCCCTCGAGCTTGAGAAAAGCCTTGTCGTGGAAATAGAGCGTCACGCCCGGCTCCACCGTAAGCGTTGCATCAGGAGCGACCACCAGACTATCATAAACGACATAATACCCTTTGCGCAACACACTGTCGGCCGAGACAGTGGCCGAACGCATAAAAGTCACATCACGACCATAAGCAAGCAACAACACCTGCTGCTGAACACCGCTTTCAAGAGTAAAAAGCAGAGTATCTTTTGCCATCACAGGAATCTCCTTTCCGTTCCTGTCGAGTTTAACCGATGCATAGACACGCAGACTATCCTTGGCACGAATTTCAAGGTCGCTCATATAAGCACCATACTGTCCGTCAACAAGCACATCGAACCCCGACTCCCCGCCACTCGTAAGCCTCGCACTGCTAATGCGCAACGCATTCTTATTGCGGTTATACAACGTAACCCCAGACGTCGCCGACCCTACCGTAGTAAAAAGGGTATCAAAAGATATTGTATCGCGTGAAAAAGCGAGGCGCAACGAAGCATCAGCCGAAAAGCCGGCCCCCTCGTTGCAAGCAACAAGGAGCACCGACATTAAGGATAGCATTATTGTCCGTAAAACAGTTCTCATAATAAATAAAGCAATGTATCAATAACGATAAAATACCGGCTTTATTACATTATAACGAGGAATATTACTTTTCGGGAGCATTCTCGAGCAACAATACAAGATGACGCCACCAACGTTCGGTCGAAGCAATATCAAGACGTTCGTCGGGCGAATGTACCCCACGCATAGTAGGTCCAAAAGAGATCATATCCAAATGAGGAGCCTTCTCAAGGAAAAGTCCGCACTCAAGACCGGCGTGTATAGCCTTGATCTTTGCATCGGCACCAAAAAGTTGTTTATATGTATCGCAAGCAACCTTAAGAATCTCGGACTTCATATTAGGTTTCCAACCCGGATACTGCCCTTTTGTTGTAACATTAGCACCACCTAATTCAAACGCAGTGCGCACAACCGACGAAACATTGTCGCGCGCCGATTCAATGGAGCTGCGCTGACTTGTGGTTACAGTTATCACATTGTCAGCCGTTCTTTTTACCGATGCAAGGTTGCTCGATGTCTCGACCAAGCCGGGCACGTCCTGACTCATTGCAAAGACTCCGTTAAACACTGCGTGCAATGCGCCAAGAAGCTTTTTAACAACAACAGGGTCAATCACACGGGCAACAGGGTCGGTACTCTGCAGAGTAAATCGCATATTAGGTTCAGTCGCACTGTATTCGTCCTGTACCTGCGCTGCAAATATATTAAAATCAACACGCACGGCCTCCTTGTCGGCACTCTGCACCGCAAATACCGCCGACGCATCGCGCGGAATTGCATTATGCAGGCTTCCTCCATTTATATCACAAAGATAAAACTCATATTTATCAGCAACCTGCAACAAGAAACGCGCAAGCAATTTATTGGCATTCGCACGTCCTTTATTTATATCGTCGCCCGAGTGACCGCCGGTAAGACTGTTAATGTCAACTCTCATATAGAACATATCACCGGAAATAGTTGTCAACAGATGCTTGAATTCAGCATAATTGCATACACCACCCGCACAACCGATAAAAATCTCTCCCTCGTCCTCCGAATCGAGATTCACAAGAATATCGCCCTGCAACAATTCCGGCGAAAGAGCCTCTGCACCTGTAAGGCCGGTCTCCTCGTCAATGGTAAAAAGACAATTTACAGGACCGTGCTTGAGCGACTTATCGGCAAGAACCGCCATAGCCGCAGCAACACCTATTCCATTGTCGGCACCAAGCGTAGTACCCTGAGCCTTAAGCCATTCACCATCGACATACGGCTTGATAGGGTCCTTGGTAAAATCGTGCTCAACATCGGGACGCTTGTCGCATACCATATCCATATGGCTTTGCAAAATAACAGTTTTACGATTCTCGAAACCGGGCGACGCAGGTTTTTTCACAAGCACGTTACCAACAGCATCGGCAACAGTCTCATAACCCAACCCCTTACCAAATTCCTGCAAAAATTTTGAAATTGCACCTTCATTCTTCGACCCGTGAGGAATTTCACAAATCTGCAAGAAAAAATCAAACACCGCCTTAGGTTCTAATTGTAATTTTTCCATCTCTTATGTGTTTAAAAAAGTTAATCAAAAATTTGAATTTCTAAAATAATCTTAATTACCGAAAGAAACGCCTGTTTTTTTACTTTTTTTACGGAAACCGATTCTGCTTAAAGCACACAAAAGGAGTATCTTTGTCGGCGAAAAAGACAATTTACCGAGCAAAAAGGATTGTTTATGTCCATTGTAACAAACCTCGGATTGCTGTAAATATTCGTTGTTCACAACAAATATAATACAAAATGTTCAAGACTCTATTATTTACGCTGTTAATTATTGCAATAAGTTTTGCGCTGCTTGCCATAACGATAATCATAAAAAAGAAGGGGCGATTCCCCAACATTCACATCGGAGGCAACAGAGAAATGCGCAAGAGAGGCATAAAATGCGCGCAGTCACAGGACAGGGACGCGCGAAAGGAGAATCCTATGAGAGTAAGCGAAAGGAGCAGATAACACAAAGATACACACCAACCACCATAAACATTATGAAAAACACAAAATCACTCATTATTCTCACCATAGCCATTCTGGCAACATTGCTTTTCACACAGTGCGCAAACGACGGCAGCACCGAGAAAAGCAGCAAATACGAACGCAGGATAAACATTGAAACAATCAATGGGATTAAGATTGCATACGTAAACCTGGACACAATTATGTACCGCTATCTTTTTGCCCTTGACATAAACAAAGAGTTCATCAGCAAAGAGGAGAGAATAAGAGCCACTCTTGCCGCAAAACGCAAGAAGTTAGAGGAAGATATATCAAACTTTGAATACAAGTGCAACGCAAAGACCTTTACCAGCGAAGATGAGTTTATTAACGAGCGCGAGGATATAATGAAAAAAGAGCAAGAATATATTCAACAGCGCGATGAGCTATACAGGGCACTCGAGAGCGAGAACGTTGCAAAAGGCGAAGAACTGCACGACTCCATAAACAGTTTCATAAAGGAGTATAATAAAGTAATGGGGTACGATTTTATCCTAACAAAGATAGGCGACAATATTATATACGCCAACGAAGCATTCGACATCACCAACGACGTGATAAAAGAATTGAACAAACGCTATAATAAGTAATTCACATTCACAGAGCCGGCAACAACAAAAAACCGATGCGATATCGCATCGGTTTTTTTTACAAAAGCATCATCAATACTTCTTATGAGGCATCTTGTGCGGAGCTATCATATTCTCGGGACGCAACAATTCATCAAGCTCGTCCTTCGACAGCAAATTCTCCTCAAGCACAAGGTCATACACACTGCGATTCTCTTTTAGCGCACGTTTGGCAATCTTCGCGCTATTCTCATATCCCAACACAGGATTCAAGGCTGTAACAATACCGATGCTACCCATCACAAGTTCCTTACAGTGTCCCTCGTTAGCAGTAATACCATCGACACAAAGCACACGCAGGCGTGTCATACCCCTGAGCAACATACGTATAGAAGATATTATAGCGTGCACCATTACCGGTTCCATAACATTCAGCTGCAACTGTCCGGCCTCGGCGGCGAATGTGACAGTAAGGTCGTTGCCTATAACACGGAAACATATCTGGTTCACGACCTCGGGTATAACAGGATTAACCTTTCCGGGCATAATACTTGAACCGGGCTGCATAGGCGGTAAATTTATTTCATTAAGACCACAGCGCGGACCGCTCGAGAGCAGACGAAGGTCGTTACAAATCTTCGACAATTTTACAGCAAGACGTTTAAGTGCCGAAGAGTACATTACCGACGAACCGGCATCGGGAGTAGCCTCGACAAGGTTGCCTGCAAGCACAAAAGGTTTACCCGAGATAACCCTGAGCGCATCGACACAGGCCTGAGCATAGCCAGGCTCTGTATTGATACCCGTTCCAATGGCAGTAGCACCCATATTAACCTCCAGGAACAAACGCGCCATTTCGTTCAGGCGGCTTACCTCCTCGTCAAGAGTTACGGCAAATGCTTCAAATTCTTGTCCAAGAGTCATAGGCACAGCGTCCTGCAACTGGGTGCGTCCCATCTTTATTATTTTATCGAACTCCTTACCCTTAGCGCGAAACGCCTGGATAAGACGTTTCAGTTCACGTACAAGGTCTTCGTTATGCAGTATAAAGCAAAGTTTGAAAGAGGTTGGATAAGCATCGTTTGTCGACTGCGACAAATTCACGTGGTCATTAGGGTGGCAATACTGGTACTCACCTTTCTGGTGCCCCATTATCTCAAGTGCGCGGTTAGCAACAACCTCGTTTATGTTCATATTGGTAGATGTTCCCGCGCCGCCTTGTATAAGGTCCACCGGAAACTGGTCGACAAGAGCACCTTCCATAATCTCCTCGCAAGCTTTTTTGATAGCCGTTCCTATCTCTTCGTCAAGCGTGCCGAGTGACACATTTGCGTGAGCAGCAGCCCACTTAACCATAGCCAGCGCCTTTACATAATAAGGGTGGTCACTGATGGTAATACCACTAATATCCTTGAAGTTGACCATCGCTCTCAAGGTTTGCACTCCGTAATAAGCATCGGCGGGGACTTGAATCTCGCCTAACGAATCGTGTTCAAGACGTGTTTTCATTATATTTTAATTTAGTTGGTTCTGAATAAATAATAAATAAGGTGCCAATATTGTTCACAGCCCCACTTCTTCATTGCGAAGATAAGAATTAAATGCGGTAACAAAGAAATAAAACCTATTATTTTTTATCAATATGGAAAAATGGGCTTTTCTTTTTAGAAAGTGTACTAAACAAGTCTGTTTTTTATGTCTGCAAAAGTACACAACACAAAAAAGAAGTTTATTTTAGAGCAGATATACGTTCCTGTGATGCACATAACATCAGGAAATTTCTAAAAGCCCAACGGTTCAACACCGAAAAGAGGCTCAAAGAAGCCTAAGCCACATATTCGTTGCAAGGAAACAAACTGTTCAATAAAATTCAAAACAGTTTCTAAAATTATTTCAAAAAAGAGCCCCTTTTCTCACAAGTTCTCTCTATTTTTGCGCAAAGCAACAGATTGTACGCACAGTACGCTGTATAATTATAAAAAACCGCAACTATGAAATTTAAAAACATACTATTCCTGTTTGCGCTAATAGCGGTGACCGGTTGCGCTTCGACCGACACGCCACAAAGCCCGTCAAGCAACAAAGAAGGACTCATCAGGCAACACCCGCCACACTTTTTCAGCGTAGACACATTAAAAAAGGAATAATCGTAAAACCGTACATCAACAAAAACAGATATTATGAAACTATTAGAAGGAAAGAATGCTCTTGTCACAGGAGCGACACGAGGCATAGGACGCGCTATTGCAATCACATTCGCACAACAAGGTGCAAACGTCGCCTTTACCTATCGTCAGAAGAACAACAATGCCGACGAGCTTATTGCCGAGATTGAAGCCCTGGGAGTGAAGTGCAAAGGCTACGCTGCCGACGCCGCCGATTTTGCAGCCACCGACGCCGTGGTAAAAGAGGTTGTTGCCGATTTCGGGCGCATAGATATTCTTGTAAACAATGCCGGAATAACAAAAGACGGCCTTATTCTAAGAATGACCGAAGAGCAATGGGACGCAGTTATTGCCACCAACCTGAAATCGGCGTTCAATTTCACTCGTGCCGTTGTACCTATTATGGCCAAGCAACGTTGCGGAAGCATTATAAATATGTCATCGGTTGTAGGCGAGAACGGCAACGCCGGACAGTGCAACTATTCGGCATCGAAAGCCGGTCTCATAGGCCTTGCAAAATCCATTGCCAAAGAGATGGGTCCACGCGGAATCAGAGCCAACTGCATTGCGCCGGGCTTCATTGTTACCGATATGACAAGTGCGATATCCGAAGAGATGCGCGCCGAATGGGCAAAAACAATACCCTTGCGTCGCGCAGGAACCCCCGAGGACGTGGCAAATGTAGCGCTGTTCCTCGCCAGCGACCTTTCGTCATACGTCAGCGGACAAGTCATCAACTGCTGCGGAGCAATGAGCTGCTGACAATTCATTAAACAAAATAGCACAAAAAAACTATGAAAAGAACATTAACAAAAACAATTGCTGTCATTATAGTATCATTATTATTCACATCGTGTGAAGATTTATACAATATGATTGTAGGCGAGGAGCATCTTACCGGCCCCATCAGCGAATATATGTCGTCGTTAAAAGGAGAATGGACATTAGACAAAGTAGGTCACGAAACCTACCTCGATGGAGATGTGGAGCGTGTCGAACTCCCCAACCCATTGATAGAAAGTTCAATTGAAACTATGGAGATAAAAGCCGACGAATCCATCACTTTTAAATTCAACAAACCAACGTTGCATATTACAAACATTTTATCAAGCGAAAGTTATCACTACGAAGAAGTGCGAGAGCTGGTTAATTCATTCACTTTCAGCAAGAATTCCAATCTTACTAAATTATTATACGAAGAACCCGATGGAAATGAACCCGATTATGAATATACAACAACTTGGGCAGGAACGAGTGGAGGCAACAATTTTCAATTCTCTTTTTACGGCTACGACAATGACGAACCCGAGGTAAAGAGAATTATTTTAAAAATAGAAAATCTCATCGGATTTTTATACTACGAATTTACACCAAAAAAATAACATATATATTATACAATTTTCTGTGTAATTACAAAAACGCATAAAAAGATATGCCACAAAAGCACAGCCTGCCGATATAAAATTTATCTACGTTTAAACACTAACCAAAACCATCGGCAACAGCACATTTGCAGCATACCCGGCCAGCCCCTCGAAGGGGCTGGCTTTTTTATTAAATTATACATTCTAAAAAACACGTTTCTGATTATTAGACGTATAAAAACATTTTTTGTGACAGCCGACACTGTTAAAATTGTTTAATATCAACTATTTGCCACAAAAATCACTGCAAACGGAAAGATATGGGCAATGCAAAGTTCACATTCACAGCCTCTCCGCCCTGACGTCCGGGGTTCCACGCGGGCATAGAGCGCACCACACGCAAAGCCTCGGCCTTAAGAGCCTCGTACGACACAGCAACAAGTTCATTCAGTTTTTCGGGTGCGAGCGCCTCTTTGCTCACAACTTCGTCGTACTCGCGTTGAGCCTTCTCAAGAGCAATGCTATGTACCAAGAGTTGTTCTTTTGAGAATTCAAGACTATTTTTGCCCTCCTCAAGCGCACCACGCAATTGTTCAAGTTCCTCGGCTCGACGCTTTAAAACAGCCTCGCTCATTTTGTCCTTCTCCAGTCTACTATACTGCTTTTCCATTTGTTTTATATCGTTCTCGGTCTGTGAATTCAAATTTTTGTAATACTCAACCTCATTTTCATAATGTGTTACATATTTTTTTAATTGAGCAATAGCCGCGTTGTCATACTTTGTACTGAGGTCACTATTCACCTCTTTAACACCAGCGATACTGCCATCGGCCATCACCACAAACTGCACCACAACCCTACCCTGAGCGTTCAAGTCGCGCGCAGCCTTGGGATATTTAATATTGTTATTCAAATATTCCATCAACCCCTGCATTCCACCCGGAAACTCAGGAGCCTGCTCAACAACCTGATAAACACGGTGTTTTTTATTTATCGCATCGTCAAGAGCCACCCCCTCTTTAAGCCTCACAAAGAGCGCCCCTTTCTTGCCCTGAACACGACAAAGTTCTTGTTGGCCGGGAGAAAGGTCTTCAATTTTCTTAACCTCGAGGCTGCTGATGTTGTCAGCGGCTATGTCGTCAAGCTCGCCAACGAAAAGCTCATCATTTACAAAAACCATCACAGGTTCCGAAATTAGAAACGGCATCGAAGAGGCCGAACGACGCAGTGCGACGGTGTCACTTTTTATCTTCAGCACCTCTGCCGAATTCAGCAGAGCAGAATCATCGCTGCCGGTAAATTCATAGACCTTGTCGGGCTCGCCGTTGTTCGCCTGCAGCTCGCCCTCAAGAGCAAACATCACAGGTATTGTCAATGACACATTCACAGCCTTGCCACGTTGACGTCCGGGGTTCCACGCGGGCATAGAACGCACCGCGCGCAAAGCCTCGGCGTCAAGCAACTCGTCACCAGCACTGCGCACAATCTTGACATCGCACACCGCACCGTCTTTTTTCACAACAAAGCAAACGATGGCGCGTCCGGCCTTACCCGCCTTCATAGCCGTTGCAGGATATTTAATATTCTCTCTAAAGAACTGCATCATAGCATTAAAGCCACCCGGAAACTCAGGAGCCTGCTCAACTACCTGATAGACAGCCTCGCCTTTTTCGACCTCGTCAATGCGCACGACGTCAACGTCGGTGCTCGCTGGAACAACTTCCACAGGCTCGTCAACAAGTTTTTTCGGTACAAAACTTGAATCTTTAGCAACAAATTCATTAACTTTGCCGACAGAGTCGGGCACAACGGCGCCAGCCGTCTCCACCGTCGAGAATGACAGCGCCACAACGGACGCAACCGGCACGATGTACAAAGCCTTTGCACATCTCCACTTTTTAGATTTTTCTTTACACATCATAGTGATACGTTTTTTAGTTAAACTGTGATTAAAGCTGTTGGCGATTGAGTAGAGCCTTGAGCCAACGGCTTTTTTTATTATCAAAAATTGATATTGCCTTATATTAACCCCTGAGTTTATGACAGCCTCATCGGCCTCGAACTCGTGTATATCCTTCAGACGCTCTTTTAAAATCCAAACAAAGGGGTTGAACCACTGCAACAAAATAACAGCATCAACAAAAAGAATATCCCACGAATGTCCGGCTGCAGCGTGCGCACTCTCGTGCGTAAGAATTTCACGGGCAGCATCGTCAAGGTCTTTGTTCGACACCACCACCCAATAAAACCAGCTAAAAGGCCCCTCATTGCCATTATGGACACGCAATTTCACCCCATCACAGCCGTAACGCGAAGCGTCGGTAACATTGCTGCGTAAAATAAGCCTCGCCATAAACACATACACCACAACCTGACGTACAAGCAACAATGCGACACCCACCATATATATAATGAACGTAAACCGCAACCAGTCGAAAGGTTTATCAACCGCAATATTTTCAGCCGAAACAGTGCCTGGCACAGCCTCAACAGCAAGCACATCGCTATTGAGAGAAGGAGAGGCTGCAAGTGACACCCCAAGCGCCTGCCCGGTAGCATTATTATTTTCAATAACGCTCCACAGTCGCGAGAACGGCGATTCTACACCAATATTCACCACTGGCAACAATAGCGAGACAACCACCACCGCCAGCAGCAACAATCGGTTGAGACGATGAAACGTCTCACGCGTCATAAATATCATAAACAACGACACAAGTAACGCCAACGTTAATGCCGACTTAAGCACATAGAATAAAAAAGCAGCCATCAAAACGGTTATTTTTGTTTTTCGACAAGTTCAATAAGACTCTTGAGTTCATCAAGCGAAATTTTCTCCTCTTTGACCAACGACGACACCGCGCTCAGATAGGAATTATTAAAGTAACGCCCTATCACTCCGCCAAGAGTACGTTTGCCATACTCACTCTCGCTCACAGCCGCATAGTAGCGGTGCGTATTACCAAAAGCCTCGTGAGCCACAAAACCCTTTGTTTCAAGACCACGCACAATAGTGGAGATTGTATTAAAATGAGGCTTAGGCTCATCGAGCATCGCAATAATCTCTTTTACGAACAACGGCCCTTTTGTCCAAAAAAGCTTCATAAGTTCCTCTTCTCTGTTTGTCAGATTTTTCATATTATTTTTCTTAAGCTTATTATAAACCACAAACTCTTTCAACTATTTTTTATAGTTGACAGCACAAAGAACTATATTTTTTAGTTAGAAAACTAATTTATATAGTTAATAAAGGTTAAACAAGAAAAAGCAACCGACAAAATAAGCCACGCAAACAAAAAGGCAGGCAAGTTGTTACATAAGAAACAATCCTAAATTATTTACATAATGAAAAGAGAATATCAATGTCCAAGAACAGAGAGCATAAGCTGCATAACAAGCCACATACTTGCAGCATCGACCGGCGGCACGCGCAATTCAACACAAAGAGCCGAATGTGCCACACCCGAGAACAGAAACACCCAATGGGGCAACCTTTGGGATAAATAACAAAAAAAGTTCAAGGCCGCAGCCTTGAACTTTTTTTACATATTGCTTAAACAGGAAAATGCCTTATCCTTTACGCGCAACAACATTCTTAACAAAATCCATAACAACAGGTGACGGATGAAGCACAGTGCTTGAGTACTGAGGTTCATAGATTACACCCACATACCAGTCGTTAGCCGGATACTCAACAATATCCACAAGGTCACTTTCGGGGTGAATACCGGTGCAAGCAAGACCGGCCTTTACAAGTTCGTCGCGATACTCAATATTCAGTTCGTAGCGATGATAGTGGCGCTCTGTTACACGTTCTGTACCGTATGCAGCATAAGCCTTACTATCTTTTGCAATAACAGTATCGTAACCGCCGCGGCGCATAGTTCCGAACGGGTTGCCTACGCTCTTCTGCTCCTCCATTATATCAACGATATTATGCTTGGTCTTGTCGTCCATTTCGTAGCTGTTAGCATCGGTGTATCCAAGGATATTACGAGCAACTTCAATAGCCATAACCTGCATACCCAGACCTATACCCAATGTAACAAGATTATTCTCGCGGCAATACTTTGCAGCAACAACCTTACCCTCGAAGCCACGCGCACCGACACCCGGACAAATGATGTAACCGTCCATACCTTTCAGCATCTGAGCAACATTCTCCTCGGTAATCTTTTCACTATTTATAAAATGAGGCTTAATTTTACAGTCGTTGTATGTACCGCACTGACAGAGGCTCTCGTGTATACTCTTATAGGCGTCCTGCAAGTCATATTTACCTACAAGACCAATGTTTACAATCTTCTTTGCATTGTTGCGACGCTCAACAAATGTGCGCCAAGGCTTCATTTCAGGTGTTTCGCCCACCTCCTCGCCTGTAAGACGCAAAATAGCGGCATCAAGACCCTGTTCCTGCATTTTTATAGGCACCTCGTAAATCGAAGGAACATCAAGGCTCTGTACCACACAATCAGGCATTACATTACAGAAACTTGCAACCTTCTTGCAAAGGCCAACGCTCAATTTATGTTCCGCGCGCAGAACAAGGCAATCGGGCTGTATTCCAAGGCTCTGCAACTGTTTAACAGAGTGTTGTGTGGGTTTAGTCTTAAGCTCGCCTGCAGCCGAAAGATAAGGTACATATGTAAGGTGCACACACACAGCACGGTTACCAAGCTCCCATTTCAGCTGACGAATAGCCTCCAGGAAAGGCAAACCCTCAATATCGCCGACAGTACCGCCAATTTCGGTAATGACAAAGTCGAACTTCTCCTTTGTGCTGCCACGCTTCATCTTACGTTTAATCTCGTCGGTAATATGAGGAATAACCTGTACAGTCTTTCCGAGATATTCGCCACGACGCTCCTTTTCAATTACCTCGCTGTATATGCGACCGGTAGTAAAGGTATTCCAACGTGTGGTTTTAATGTCGGTAAAACGCTCATAGTGACCAAGGTCAAGGTCAGCTTCGTGACCATCGATTGTAATATAACACTCACCGTGCTCCTGCGGGTTCAATGTACCGGGAGAGACGTTTATGTATGGGTCGAATTTCTGGATTGTAACCTTGTACCCTCTGGCTTGCAAGAGTTTGCCGATAGACGCCGAGATGATACCTTTTCCAAGTGATGAAGCAACACCACCGGTAACGAAGATGAATTTTGTTTCAGCCATATCTTTTAAATTTATATATCTTATGAATCTATGTCCAAAACTCTATTCTTTGGACACACAAAGATAGTGCAAGAGTAGTTTACATCAAAAAAAAGATGGATTTTTTTATTATGATTTTTCTTTTGATGGGTTAATATTAAAAAATCGGGTGACTTTATGCATAAAGTCACCCGATTTTTACTTGATATTTTTAAGTTCGCTATAAAGTCGTTGCACCGGCAAACCCATTACATTAAAATAAGAGCCCACAATATTAGACATACCAATGTACCCTATCCACTCCTGCGCGCCATAGGCACCAGCTTTGTCCATTGGCTTATATCGGTCAATATAATACTCAATCTCATCATTGTCAAGGTGTGCGAAGGTAACATCGGACTGCGCCACAAAGCAACGCTGTTCCTCTTTTGTGGTAATTGTAACACCCGTAAAAACAGAGTGCGTCTTGCCCGACATATTACGCAACATACGACGCGCCTCGGCAACATCGGAAGGCTTGCCAAGAGCCGCCCCGTCGAGCCACACAATAGTGTCGGCAGTTATCACAAGTTCATCATCAGCCATCATCGGACGATAAGCATCGGCCTTTTTCTTCGATATAAAAAGAGGAATATCCCCACCCTTCAAATCCGCTGGAAAAGACTCATCGACATCGGGCAGTGCACGAACCTCAAAATCAACATCAAGCCCACGCAACAGTTCTCGACGACGAGGCGATGCCGATGCCAGAATAACCCTATATTTTTTTATATTATCAAGCATTTTCAATATTTTATATTATGTATATTTCTATTAAAGCGCAGATGCAAGGCGCGTGAAAAATCCGGAAGCAGAAGTCCGGCAAGCCAAATGAGTGTTCACGAATTTGAGTGCAACACAGCTGACGCCTTTTTGTTACCAAGCAAACGCATTACTCTCATCTAACCACTTTCCTTGCGCACGCATAACCTGTTCAATAACATCTCGGGCACACCCCTCGCCACCACGCAAAGGCGATATATAAGCAGAAAGACGCTTAATTTCAACAGCGGCATCGGAGGGACATACAGGAAGGCCGCAAATCTGCATAACCTCATAATCGGGAATATCGTCACCCATATAGAGAATCTCCTCGGGATTAAGGTCGTACATAAGCATAAGCTCTTCGAGACACTCTTTTTTTATTGATGCGCCAATATATATATCGGTTATTCCAAGCCCGCTGTAACGCGCTTTGACAGCTTCGCTGCGTGCACCGGTGATAATTGCCACACGAAGCCCGGACTTTACGGCTAACTGCAAGGCATAACCGTCCTTTATGTTCACAGTGCGCATAGGTTCGCCGCTGAAAGAGACGGGTATTGTTTCGCGGCTCAACACGCCATCAACGTCGAATATAATTGTTGTTATTTTTTTAAGGTCGTAGTTTATCATACCTACTTTATATTTTTCATTATATAATCACTCATTGCCGAGTATATTGCAGATAGTTCATCATCGAGCATTGCTTTGTGAGAGTCCATCACGTTACTGTCACCGCGTCGAGCCGGACCTGTCTGAGCCTCAACAGGAGTCATTCGGTGCACTTTGCCTGCAGCCTCGTCGATGAGCGGCAACATTGCGTCGAACGGCAGGCCGTTACGTTCAAGGAGTGTCGCAGCCATATGATAAAGCGCATTGGGGAAATTGCACGAGAATACAGCCGCCACGTGCAAGAAACGACGTTGTTCGCTTGTCGCATAAACAACTTTACGGCTGAGCGATGCCGCAAGCGAGTTGAGAAACTCTGTATCGGCATCATTTGCCCCCTCGATAAAGATTGTAACCCCGTCAAGCGGCACAACACTCTGCTTATTCATTGTCTGCATAGGGTAAAAGACACCGTAGCGTGCAGCACCGGCATCGGCAAGAGCACTCATCGGCACACTGCCAGCCGTATGCAGTATAAGTGCCGATGGATAAAGCGCCGACACCTTCTGCGCAACAGTGCTCAAAGCACTATCAACAACCGAAACAATCACCACGTCGGCAGGAGGCAGAGCATTCAGGTCGTCGGTAAAGGCACACCCCACTCTTTCACCCAACATTTGCGCCGACACGAGCGTCCTGCTCCAGACTGCGACAGGGGTATTTCCGGAAACTTTCAGCGCTACGGCAAGCGTAGTTGCCATATTGCCTGCACCTATAAGAACTATTCTTTTATTTTCCACCAAACGAACCAATATGAACCTTTTCCCACTGCATTTTTTCCTCATTGAACGGAGGCTGTTCATTCAACTTATGCCCTATTCCCACAATTGAGAGGACGGCATATTTTTCGGGTATTCCAAGCAGAGCCCTGACATTATCTTCGGCAAGCACACCTTCGGCGTCGCGACGGCAACGAATCTGCACCCAGCAACTGCCCAAGTTCAGTTCCTCGGCCGCTAGTTGAATGATTATTGTCGCTATAGAGCTATCCTCAACCCAAACGTCAGTCTTTTCGGTATCAGCAATTACTGCAACAGCCATAGCCGCCCCCGCGAGCAGACCGGCTCCGTGCTCCTTTGCTTGCGACAGCGATTTTAGCACCTCCTTATCCTCGACAAGAATAAATTCCCAAGGATTTATACGATGCCCCGACGGAGACATAAGCGCAGCCTTCATCAGTGTACAAACATCTTCTTCGGCCACAGGTTCACCGCTAAAGAGACGAGTACTGCGCCTCTTTTTCAAAAGTTCCAAGAAACTCTCCATAATCTAATAGAATAATATTTATGCGAAGATACGCATTTAGCGCGAAATGTCAAAAAGGGTACCACCGTTAATTATTCAAAAAAGGGAAAAAGAGGGCAAGCGACAGAAACCATTTACAGTCCCGGACGTTATAAAGAATAAAAAAACGATGGACGAAGAGTTTAAGAAAAAAGCAACAGAGCACCACAGTGGCATTAAAGCCGGAAGAACAGAGCCGGAGCCCAAAAAGCCGTTCGACACCCCCGAAGAACCGTCACTTGCCAATCTGCCGGACGCCACAAGGCACGCCTTGGAAATTCACAAGGAGCGCTGGAAAGCCTACAGGTACACCAACAAAGGCAATCTGGTGGCTGTAGTTTCCAACGGAAGCCACATTGACGGAGCGGGCAATGTAGGAGCAACAGCCTCGAAGCCCATTATGGAAGATAAAGCAATGCTCTTCAAGACATTCGCCGACATAGACGCCTTTGACATTGAAATAAATGACGAAAATCCCGACAATGCAATTGCCACTATACAGTCAATAGCCCCCACGTTCGGTGCCATAAACCTCGAAGGAATAAAGACACCCGACAGTTTCTATATTGCCGACAAGTTGCAACGCCTGCTCGACATTCCTGTTATAGACGACAACAAGCATAGCGCAGTTGTCGGCATCGTAACCACATTGATTCACTTTTGCCACACTACCGGCAAAGATATTGAGCGAATAAAGATTGTTGTATGCGCTGCAGAAAGCCCGGGGCTCTCCATTGCTGAAATACTCTGCAATGTTGGAGCCCAAAAAGAGAATATAACAACAATAAACAGCAAAAAGAGTGTAAGCGCGCAGTGCATAAACGCCGATGGCAGGATTGGTATATCATCAGCAGCAAACGACTGTGCAACATTAACACAGGCTATAATAAATGCCGATGTTTTTATCGGAGCAGCGTGCAACGCCATTCTCAATGACGCAGAACTTGAAATTATGTCCGAGCGACCCATAATATTCGTTCCGGCGCACCACACACCCGCTAATTTCCCTGAGCGCGCCCACAATATAAGACCCGACGCACTCATATTCACAAGCGACACATCGCAGCCCAATGGCATAAACTGTTCGCTCCTTACCCCGTATCTTCTGCGTGGAGCACTCGACACTCTTTCGACAAGCATAAACGATACAATGCTCACGGCCGCAGCAAAAGCCATAATCGATTACAGAAACGCAAAGCCCTGCAACGGATTGTCACCTTTCGAGGTCGGGAACGGCGAACTGCTCACCCTGATAGCTGCCGCAGTGGCACACGCTGCCATCGACAGCGGAGTGGCAAGACGCAGCATAGTCTCGTTCGGCGAATACCGCGACACACTCCTGTCGAGAGTAAACAACAAACATTCATTTGCCAAAGAGAATGTACGCCACCACAGCAAAATAAGAAGCCACTCAGGACACGAGAACCGCAAAGAAAAATTGTAACACCCATAAAACAAGCAACAATGAGACTATACACTATAACAAGCAACCCCAACCACAGACTCTTCGAGAGTTATAATTTTAAAAACACCCCGATTGACGAAGATGAATACAACGATGACTTTGACGACACCCCCAGCGAGGTCGACGAAGAAGCATATGAAGACTACAACAGCGACGAAGATAGTTACATTGACAATGATGATTACAACGAAGACTACGAATAGTCCTTTATGCAGCAGCCATACGCAAACATTAAAGTCCAGGCAATTGCCGCCGAGAGCCACCCCACGACCAATTGCGACTTTCTGCAAAAAGCGACAGAAAGCCTTTGTTTAGACAAAAGCACACAATAAAGCCAAGAAAAAAATTAAGAAAGCCCATTAAAAAAAGGTAAAAAAAGCGTCGGATAACACTCGCTATTTACTAACTTTGCCGTTGCAGAAAATTCTGCAATATTGACGTAATATATAAAAGTAAAGAAATATGATACAAAGTTGGTTCGAGTGCAAAGTCACTTATGAGCGTGCAGGCGAGAAAGGTCTGAACACAAAAGTTAACGAGGTCTATCTTGTACAAGGCTTCACATTTACCGAGATTGAGAAACGCCTGACACAAGAGATTCAGCCACAGGTTACAGGCGAGTTCAACATAAACAAGATGGAACGCACAAAGTACAACGAGCTTGTCGACAGCACAAGCGAAACAGCCGACAAGTGGTTCAAGTGCAAAATAACTATGGTTACCATAGACGAAGTCTCGGCCAAGGAGAAAAAGTCATCGGTTGTAATTCTTGTAAAGGCCGAGGACGTTACCACAGCCGTAAAGAACCTCAACAAACATATGGAAGATTCAATTATGGACTACAACCTTGCATCGGTCAACGAGAGTCCCATTGTAGACATATTCCACTATGAGGCCTAAAGGCAATATAGCAGAAAGAATAGAAGCAATACGCGCTACCCTCGCTCCGGGGGTAACGCTCATTGCCGTATCCAAATACCACCCGGCAGAAGCCATAGAGGCTGCATACGGCGCCGGACAAAGAGATTTTGGCGAGAGTAAAGCCCAAGACCTTGTAGCCAAACAGCAAATGTTGCCAAGCGACATAAAATGGCACTTTATAGGACATTTGCAAAGCAACAAAATAAAATACATAGCTCCATTCATACACCTTATACACAGCATCGACAGCCTGCGTCTGCTTGCAGAGGTAAACAAACAAGGAGCAAAGATAGGGCGCGTAATTCCCTGTTTGTTACAGATACACATTGCACAGGAAGAGACAAAATTCGGCTTCACCCCCGACGAATGCCTGCAAATGCTCGACAATAACGAATGGCGCGCTCTTGAGAATATAGAAATACGCGGGTTAATGTGTATGGCAAGCAACACCGACGACGACGAGCAGATTGCAACGGAATTCTCGGCTGTAAAAGAACTTTTCGACAACATCAAGCGCACCCATTTTGCCAATGACGCCCGTTTCTCAATACTATCGGCAGGAATGAGCGACGACTACCCCATTGCCATCAAGCACGGCAGCACCCACATACGCGTCGGGTCGAGCATATTCGCCGAATAAGAACTACCCTCTTTTTATACACCGCAAGGCAATAATATAGACAAAAGGCAAGGCGTACAGGGCAAATTCCAACAAACCTTCCCAAAGATAAATCCACGCAGCGGGAACAAGGCGCGTGTAAAGCAGGCAAGGAATAATACACGATGCCGGCAACATAGCCACCAATGCCGGAACGAACATTGCCAGCACTTTTCCCGACGATTCAACGACGTCGAACAACGTACGGTAGTTTCCATACAGAAATCCATAAACCAGCGAAAATACCAACACGCCGGCAAACAATAGCAACAGCCACCCGCGTGCCAACGGCGATGCCGCCACACCCCCCGAAACGCCCATAAGCACGTTCCAGGGCGACACGGTGCAGGCAAAAAGAAGCACGCAGTACAACAAAAGAGCAATAAATGCAAAAAGGAACGAACGCTGTTCATTCCGGCTCACGCGCCCGTTTGTCAGCAGTCGCCCCAGGAACGACAGAGCCCCGGACCCCATAAGAAGCCCGGACATAAGCAACAGAAAAAGCACGCTTCCCAAAGGCGCTGCATTTAACACATCATCAACACTCAGCAACACCCGACGCACCCCACTGCCGCTCAACAGCGACACAAGAGATGTTTCACCGTCAATAAACAGCTGACAAGCCCCCACAAGCCACGAGGCAAGCCCAATCAGCACAAGCGACAAGGCATAGAACAATGCCGGATAATATGCAACTCGCGGACTATTCATCGGGTTCAAGATTTTCAGCATCTATAATGTGCAATTCTATCGCACGCACTACAAGACGCGTTACATTTATGCCACGTTGCTCATTTTCCGGAAAAAGACGTGTCACAAGGTCGGCCTGACGTTTTTCGAGCGACTTTACGCCAAAAGGCATCGTTTTGAGCGAAGCTATCATCTCCTTTGTATAGCCAAGTGCAAGATGACGTAAAAAACACTCGTCATAACGGTCAATATCGTACTCAATCAACGACTTGCGATGCTCTGCGTCGCGTTTGACAAACTCACAGAAACGTCCTGTTATCTTTTCGAGGATAGGTTGGTTAAAGACATTCTTTTTTCCGGCCATCACACTATAAATCTCGTGCTTTGTAAGCAATTCGCCGGTTTTCAATGCAATGCCGTCGGCGCCGGCAGCAAGAACATCAACCCACAGTTTTTCATTCAGCAATTCGCCGGTAAACACAAGTACCTTCATTTGCGGAAGTTCCCTCTTTACCATTCTGCAAATTTCAACCCCGACAGTTGTCGAACCACCCAGACCAAGGTCAAGCAACAGCAGTTCCGGAACCTGTTTGGCGAGAAGGCCGGCAAGTTCGTCCTCATTCGACGCGACACCTATAATATCGGCTTCGGGAATCTCGCTGCGGAAAATCTCCTCAGTCCCCTTAAGTTCCAGTTTCGCGTCCTCTACTATTATAACTGTAAATTTATCCATATTTTATTTAGGCAATGTAAACATTATTACTGTACCCGAGACATCGGAACGCGCCTCCATTCGGCTGCCACGACGTCCGGTATTATCCTCGTGCAGCCTCACAATTTCCTTGGCTGCAAGATACTCCATTCCAACAAGAGAGCCGTCGGCTGTCAAATTCCGTTGCGTGGGCATAAAAAGGTCCGACACCTCATCGCTCGTCAGCACAAGCCTGCTGTCAAGAAGTTCCACCCTTACGGAATCGCCAATATCCACCGCGCGCAGTTGCAGAACCCCCTCCCCATCGAGCTTCAGCGAGGCATCGACAAGCGACTCGAGCAGATAGCCTACAAGGTCGCGGTCAACACTCACGAACGCCGCTGTCGGCTCGCACACGACAGACACCTGTCGCATAAGTTTCCTGCAACGACGCGCCGCATAAGCCACAGCCTCATCGAAGAGCGACTGCAGCTCAACTGTCGAAACAGAAAAGCACCTGTCGTCGAGCTCACGCTTCGCACAGTTGCCCAAAATGCCGAATATCGAGCTGTAGTACTCCATAAGCTCACGCATTGCAACAAGAGCACTTTCCCACCCCTCTTTACCGGGTTCGGAACGCTCGACAAGAGTACGTATGCGACTGGGGTAATAAATAGTCTCGTGTTTCACAACCGAAAGACAGTTATCAAGTACCATATTCTGTACGTGAAGACGATTCTCTTCGAATTTCATTCTCTCGGCCTGTTCCTCAAGTTCCTCAAGCGCTATATAGCTATTTTCCACGCGCACAAGGGCGTGATTGACTACTGCGGCTGTGTAATTTGTCACAAGTTCAAGACTAAGCACTTCGTCCCCTACAAGCTGACGTTGCGTAACAACCTCAAGCGCCCCGATGACGGTACATTCATCGGCCGACACCACATTGAGCGGCAACACTCGCAAAAGCCCGTCGGGCGAAACATACTGACTACCGCTCTCAATAGCACCGAGCATAAAAATATCAGCACCTTGATTCTGTTGAAGACTGCCCGCCGAGGCTGTCACAGCCCCCCTGTCGCCCACATTCAATGTAAGTACAAGTTTATCTATACGCAACCCCTCGCCCAGACTGTCATAAATAACATTAACCACACTGCGTAGCAGCGTTTCGGGTGCAATACGTTCGTTTCCGGTTGTGACCATAAGCAGTCGCTTGTTGGCGTCGAGCACCATACGTTCATTGTTCCTCTCAATAACATTATGACGCACATAAGAGACCACTCCCGACAATATCAGAAGCAAAAGCAACAAAAGCAAAAGAGTTACAGCAACCAGCCTGCTGTTAAGCGCAATCTCCGTCGACACATAACGGTCGGCAAGCCCTTTATCCTCGTGCACAAGACGGTAGAGAGAGGTATATACATAATTGCAATACCTATATTGTTGCCATCGGCGCAATGCAAGCGAGGCTACAGCCGATTCGTTGCGTATATCAAGAATATTATAATAAATATCCTCTTTCAGCGAGTCGGGAAAGAGCGCCTCGCGCCACCATTTAAGTTCGGCTGCGGCACCCGCGCCAAGAGTGAGCGTGTCGTTGCCGCCTATGCTGCTTCTGTAAAAATCGTTCAATAGCCCAATGGCACTTTGCGCATACCCCATAGAGCGTTCATAGTCGCCATCTACATTGCTATAGTACAACGAGTCGGCATACTCCGACACTCTTTTCAGGCGTTCATCGGCAAACGTGTCCGACACCGGCAACAGCATCAACAACAGCAGAGCGATGCGTAGCACCCCCTTAGGCAGCCGGAACGAGAAACGGCTCCCGTGTCCGGGCTTGCTCTTGATGTCCATACGGCACACATCAAAAAGCGCATCGGTCTTACGGTATTTTTCAATGATTCCCTTGCAGTTCATAAGCCCGAAGCCGCCACCCTTGTTCTTTGACTGCATAAGCGCATTGTCGCGCCCAATCTCCGAAGCATCATAGACCTTTTCAACAAGAATCTTGTCAATATCGTCAGCCGAGATTCCTATGCCCGTGTCAATAACACCAATCTCGACATAGGTATCACCTTCGACACCCTCCACAAGCACAGAGCCACCTTCGGGTGTGAATTTGACAGCATTTTCGACAAGGGTATTCACCATAAAAAGCGTCAGACTTTTGTCGGCCTTCACAATAGCTTCCGAATCCCTCACTTTGAGCTCCAATCCCTTTCTTTCGAGCAAAGGTTTACTCTTCTTTATTATCGCAAAAATATCGACAAGCGCAAAATTCTCGACACGCAGGTTCAGTTCCCCCTTACGCATCTTAATCCAGCGCTCCTGTATCACGTTCAACTCATCGAGTCTGTCGGTAAGTTCGGCCACATAACTCAATTTGCGCCGCGCATCGTCTACAGGCATCGTGCCCGAAAGAGCATTAAGCTCGCCTATTATACGGTCAATATAAGGCCTCATACACATTAGCACCGACACCGACACACGCTTAAGCAGATTCTCGCGTTTGTGTTCCGAAAGGTAGATTGAATAAGCCTTACGTTGTTCGGCAGCCCGTTCACTCTCATCGCTTATGTTCGACAAGCGCAACCCCTCTTCTACCGCAACAGCCACATACGGCACAAGCATTGCGAGTATAGATTTTTTCTCGGGCAAAAGAGGGCACTCGGTGGCAACATAAAGAGTATCGGTGGCTGAGTGCATATAGTTCAAAGGAAACTCGTACACATTAGCACCCTGCACAGAATTTTCGTCAAGCAGAGCAGCAACCGAGAATCGTGTCGCCCCCGAAAAGCCGCCTAAGCTATCGTCGAGCAGCGCCGATATTGCCCCACACAGCTCCTCTTTGCTGCCCGCTTCGCGTGGCAGAAGCGGCAATAACCCTCGACACACACCCTGCAACTGCTTCAGGTTGGCCGAATAGAGAATTGTATGCCTGCGACGTCGGCGGAACATTACTGCAACCGCAACAACAGCCGCAACGACAAGCAAGAGCAGCAACAGCAGCAGAATATCAAGACGTTCAATGCTCTTTTCGGCAATATCGACCTTACTCTCGAGTTCCTTGTTCAATCGTGTGGCCGCAAGCAGTTCCAGATAAGAGTTTCTGTTTATGTTAGACGCCTCAATATCGTCAATGCCGGCAAAAGCACAGCTTGCTTCGCGCCTGACACTGAGCATACATTCGGGAATATTATACACAATACCCGAGTCGCCATACACACCATTGTCATACACATAGAGTGAATTTTCGGGCAACACGACGTGCGACGGATAGTAACGGCTGTAATATTCGTTTATGTACCCGAGCGCAGTGTCAATATAACAAAGTGCACTATCGTAGCGCGCATACTCCGTGTTGCAAGAGGCCGCAACAGACAACGCCTCAATGGTCATATACCTGTCGCCGTAACGTTCGAACCCATTGACAGCGTCAAGCGCTAACGAATGCGAGAGCCATTCGGCCGACAATCCCGTCACGTTCAGTGCCGCGTGATAGTCGGGAAGCTCGCGCACAAACTGCGCCACACGCAGGCTGTCGCGCATAGAAATTGCCAACAGCAGACTGTAATTGGCATTGAGCCACTCTATGTCATCAGCAGCCATAATTGCCTGCCCCACACACAGCATCTTCAGACGCTCCACATTGTCTACAGTGTTATTGGCGACAATCATTCGCGCATACATACGCAGAGCGGCATCATCGGCCTGCTCCGCATCGCGTTCAAGCGCCTCCAAAGCCTCGGCCTTCTCCTGCCGCATTCCAAGGTTCGAAAAATAACACACCGAGACTATGGAAAACTCAATTTTCGCCCGCACGAAACGCTCTCGGTCACTATCCGCAAGATAGTCAACCTCTTCGTTTATACGCTCTATCCTTGACAAGGCATCGGCACGGTAATCGAAAAAATGCCTGTTCTTCGACGTACGGTAGCACACCGTCATAAGCCCGACATCAGCCACAAGACGTTCAATCTCGCAGCGCGATTCGGCAAGCACCTTCTCGTATAGCGACACCGCAGCCACATAGTCCATACGCATCATCGCAGCATACCCCCGCGCATTGCAAGCAACCATCAGCAGTTCGTTTATGCCGTCGGCGGCCGTTTCAAGAGCTACAGCAACAGAGTCAAGCCGGGCAACGTCGGAATAGCGTGCAGCTGCCAGTTCCGTGCACAGCGAATCGGTGCGCAACCCATTATCGTCGGCACACGCCCCCCCGCCGCAAGACACTGTAAGCAACAGAAAAGAGACTAATATATACAATGTAAATCTATTCATTTATAGCACAATAGCACAAAACTGCGACAAGCAGGCGCTATTAGCAAGCGCAAGCCATATTCGCACATAGCGCAAAAATAACAACAAAATATTAAACTGCGAGCAAGGTTAACGGCTAAAATAAAAAACAGAGATATTTATTTTATTCTTCGCGCCGTTTAACCTATATTACCCCACGCGGCAATCGCTACTATACAATGCAGAAGCAACAGGAATTGTCAGGCACAAGCACTGACAATACCCGTTGCTAACGCGAAAATAAAAACTGACTATCGGAACGAAGAGTTCTTTACAGCCACCATAAAGGCTTGTCGCTATTTCAGCTTTCCCATTCCCTAAGTCCTAAATACAGAGCAGTCCATCAAGACTCCTGTTTCGTATTTTTGCGGTTCATCACAAGTTGTACCAACCATTTGATAAAGTAAAAAGCCACCACAAAAATAAATGTAACAATCAGCACTGCAATACCGCACGCACGTGCCGGAGCGACTCCAAGCCCAAATCCCGATACGCAAAAGCGTACATAAGGAGCAATAAAACTTTTCATAATCTATTCTTTATTTCATTTAATACTCATAAACTTCAACCTCAGTACCATCAGAGCGACGGTAAGTGTATTTTGGGAACACAAATGACAGCATAAAAAACGCACCCACCACAGCTATAACACGTATCAGGAATTCAATGGCAAGCCCAATAAGCACAACAGCCGAAACAATACAGCTTATTATATAGACCACAAGAAACAACCATATAAGTATGCCCAAAAACAGTCCGAATCTCTTTATATTACGCACAAAGGAGATAACCACACCCGTTCCCAATGAAACGACGAATGTTCCCGCCCACAGATAATCAAAATAAGGTTCGTGTTGCAGCCCCATACCGGCCAGTCCAAAAATAACGGCAAATGTCAGAGGTATGGCAATAACCATACTTATGGCAAGCGGAGCTACGCTGATTTTCTTGTAAGGTTCATCACTCTTATTATATTTATTAAGACCACGTTTGTAAAGTTTAAGACTGAACAACTGGCAAAGAATAATAACCACAAACAACCCCAGACGTCCAAATGTACCCCACATACTGAACTGTTCGGGCTGACACCACCATAAAACTTCATTCTCGAACATCGCATACCCCACAATCTCAATCAAAGATATCACCAGCATCGCCAAAGGTATTGTCACAAGAAATAACGGGCGCAGGAAGCGCATACGAAACGGCAGATAGCACAATGACAGCACCACTGCTATTGCAAACGCAATAAATATAACATTCAGCGCCTTATCGGTACCATAGAATTCACCAAGCCGCGAACTGCGAGCCTGCACCTTTTCGCTCAGCGGGTTTACAGCATCGGCAGGGTTGTTGCTGCTGAACTTCAGTATTTTCTCCTTGACAGCATAGTAATTTCCCTCACATTCAAAAATATAATAAATACTGTCGGCGTCCATTCCAAGGCTGTTAAATTCAAAGCCCTTCGGAAACTCACGAAGCTCCTTGTTTCCGCGTTCCACAACCCAGCCCGCACCGGTCTTGATTACATTTTTACACTCCGCCCCTTTGTTACCCCACGGGTCAATAATGAATTTCTGCGCCAACGCCGGCATTAGCCCTACAAAAATAAAGGCAAGAACAACGAACAACTTTTTCATAGTATATGTTAATTTTGTTAGCATTTAAATGCGTTGCAAATATCAACAACAGCACTATAAAAAAACAGCCACAAGAACAAAAACTAAGTAGCAAAGAATAAAAAAGCACGTTTACAGCCCCATTCTATGTTTATATTCAGCAAAGGAGCACCCCTTTACGCGGGCAAAAACACGACGAAATGTCGAGATGGAGTTAAAACCGCTACTCTCGGCAATATCGGCCATAGTACTAACCTTTTCAGCGTCGTGCAGCATTGCCAAGGCGGCGTTTATGCGAAAATCGTTCACATAGTCATAGAATGTAGTCTCGAGAGTGCCATTCAGGTAATTCGACAGATAGGTACGGTTAGTACCCACCTGCATTGCCAGGTCCACAAGCGACAAGTGCGGATTTTTCCACGCTTGCTCCTCATTCATAACCTTCTCAAGCCTCGCCCCAAGAAGCGTGTCGACATCAGCAGGAGCCTTGTGCGAAACGTCCACGCATATTGCCACCCCCTTTTGTTTGTCGGCATAATGAAGAGCGACAACCCACATTAAGACAAGCATAATTTGGTAACAGGCGTCAACTATCCACGAAATAAAATAACACGACAATGTCCACGTCACAAGGCACACCACAAGCATAAGAGCAACCCCCCACAACCACCCGACGTTTATTCTATCGGTATTGGAAAAATTCTCTTCGAGCTGTTTGTTATATTTTTTAATAGAGAAAAATAAATACAAAAGCATTGTAAGCGTAAATAAAGCGGCGTAAACAAACAGAGCATCAAATATAACGCTTGCACCGAAGATTATATAAGAAACAAAAGCTATCAAGAAAGGCAACCACAATAAAACGACACGGCGTGCTGTACACCAACCGGTTCTTAGAACCTCCATCACAAAACAACAACCCAAAGGCACTGCTGTCATATCAAAAAGCACAACAGTATTTATAAAAAGTTCATTGCGTACAACCGGCGCGGCATAGAACAACAAATCTTTCAGTTCCAAAAACGCCCAATAAAGCAAAATATAACCACACAGACGCTTAAGACGGGTTGCTTCTTTATCACAGTAACGCTGCAGGCCGGCCTTTAGAAAGTACATAGTCGCAGCACCGTGTATAAAATAGAACAAACGCTCATCAATCATAATCTTTGATTTTGGAATATTTTGCGAATATTTCAAAAAAAGCAAAGGGCGGGGTTTCAATGAGTAAAATCAGGTGTTCAATTAGTAAATTTCTAATTTAATGCACCGATTATAAGGCAATAAACGTTCTACTATAGGCTTCTGTTTAACGGCACCCGACCGGTACTCCGGCTCCGTTGACAGACAAAGAAAATTCAACCGCACTGTTCGTAAAAAAAAGAGCAAGAGTTACGAAAGACTCTAAAAAAGACAAAGAAGAAAAAACATTTTTACGGGAACCGCCCCGGTCCGGCTTTTATGTCAGCCAAGATTTTCCTCGAGCACTCCACCCCGCCCGGACGGCCCTGCTGCACAGCCATTACGCTACAAGAAAAAAGAGGAGAACAATATTGTTCTCCTCAAAAGTAGCGGGGGAAGGGATCGAACCTCCGGCCTTTGGGTTATGAGCCCAACGAGCTACCACTGCTCCACCCCGCGATGCGGTTTTTAAAACTGATGCAAAAGTAATACCTTTTCTTGTACTATCCAAATAATTCGGCCATTATTTTTGAAAAAACCTCTATTTTTGAAACAAATTAACACTTTTAACATTGCACAAGTGTGCAATTAAGTGTAATTTTGCAAAAAAAATAATCAATAATGTCAACCACTGACACCAGAGAACTTATAATAGAGGTTGCGCGTAAACTTTTTGCACAGGAGAGTATAGGCAACATTACAATAGCCGACATCGCAAAAGCCGCGAACAAGAGCCGTCGCACCGTCTATACATACTTTAAAAGCAAGGAAGAACTGCTTGAGGCCTCAATTGAAATGGAGGTAAAGAAAATCACGTCGGTAATAACAAGGGTTGCAACGTCGAACCTTCCACCCGACAAAAAAATCATCAAGCTGATATTTGTACGTCTGTACGCGACACGCAGTATTGTAAGACGCAACACCAGCCTTCACGACGAGTACATTCTTATTGTGGAGCACATACGCAAAAAGTTCGACAATAAGGAGATTGCCCTTTTCAGACACATTATAACCGAGGGCAAGCAGCAAGGAATTTTCAACACCGAAAGTCCCGACCTTGCAGCCCGTTACCTTCACTTCTGCATCAAGGGCATAGAGATGCCATTTATCAGTGGAATAATAAACAAGAACGCCGACGATAAGTTCGTGCAATATTTTACCGAGAAAGTAATCCTTAGCGCACTTGAATACACCGGCAAAATTAAGAGCGACAAACGATGAACGTACTATACGAAGATAACCACATAATAATAATAAACAAGGCCGCAGGCGAGATTGTCCAGGGCGACAAAACCGGCGACAAGTCGCTGTGCGACACTATGAAACAGTACATAAAGGAAAAATACGCCAAGCCCGGAAACGTTTTTATAGGCCTGCCACACCGGCTCGACAGGCCGGTAAGCGGCGTCGTGGTCTTTGCAAAGACAAGCAAGGCTCTTGAAAGGCTGAACACAATGTTCCGCGACGGAAACGTCAAGAAAATCTACTGGGCAATAACAAAAGGCGTGCCACCGGGCAGCGAAGGCGAAATCAGCACCTGGATTCTGCGCAACGAGAAGATGAACAAAAGTTTCTCCTACCCCAAAGAGGTCAAAGGCAGCAAACACGCGTTGTTATACTACCGTTTCATTGCAAAATCCCAGAATTACAACCTCTTAGAGGTGGAACTAAAGACCGGACGTCACCACCAGATTCGTTGCCAGCTTGCATCTATAGGTTGCCCCATTAAAGGCGACCTTAAATACGGCGCTGCACGTTCGAACCCCGACGGAAGCATCTCGCTCCACGCACGTTACATAGAATTTACCCACCCGGTATCAAAGGAGCCGATAAAAGTGACCGCTCCACTCCCCGACGACAGGCTGTGGAAAAGTTTCGGAGAGTAAAAAAAACCCTTTCAATTCGGCACGAAGCCTATATCAAGGTTTTTTTAGATAATGCAGCACCACGCTGTTACCCTTGCGGAACAATTCCCTTGCCGCATCGCGCAATGCCGTTGCCGTAACCGCCCTGTAAAGTTCAGGCTCACAGAAGTGCGACTCAAGGCTTCCCCTCATTACCGCCAGCGCAATATTTCCGCCTAAATTCTCGCCGCCAAGATTCCTGAAAGTATGCTCCGACTCGAACCTGTTACGCACCTTTTCCAGTTCTTCTTCGGGAACAAGCAACTGTTTAAGTTCCTCGAGTTCCGCCCATAAAGCAGCCTCGGCCGCATCGACGGTAACCCCGTCGGGCACACGCGAATAAATCCAGAACATTCCGGCGTCCTCACTACCCGATATAAAAGCATCTATTTTTGTAAAAAGCCCTTTCTCGCGTACAAGCCTCGCCTGCAAACGCCCCGAATACCCATTAGAAAGCACGTCCGAGATTACGTCGCAAGGGTAATAGTCGGGAGCGAGACGTCCGCCCATATGGAAACCCATATATAGCGCATTTTCGGGCACACTGCGATAAACCTTTCTGCGACGCTGGCGCGTCTGACGAGGTTCCGCAGGCAGCTGCGGTAGCACAAAGCCCGCTGCCGGAATTTCCCCGAACCACTTTTCGGCCCACTCGACAACCTGCTCAAAAGGAAGGTCGCCAACCACCGACAGTACAGCATTGTCGGGTGCATAGAATCTATTATAGAAACGACGTATAACCGACACAGGAGTGTCGGCAATATGAGCAAAGCAACGCCCTATTGTCGACCAACGGTAAGGGTGTACCTTGTATGCCATTGCACGCAGAATGCGACTCACGTCGCCGTATGGACGATTCAGCGTAGTTTGTTTAAACTCCTCAATAACCACCTGACGCTGGATATCAACTTTTTTCTTCTCGAAAGTCACGTTACGCATACGGTCACTCTCCATCAGAAACGCAAGTTCGGCATTCTGCTTGGGGAGCGATATATAATAACAAGTCACATCGTTGTTCGTGTAGGCATTATTCTCGCCTCCGGCACGTTCCAGCGGTTCATCGAACGACGGCACAGCCTTTGTACCCTCGAACATAAGATGCTCGAGCAGATGAGCAATGCCCGTATGCTCAAAATCCTCGTTACGCGCTCCCACGCCGTACAACACATTGACATAGACCATCTCCTGCCCCTCGGCGGGCAGGTGCGCCACACGCAAGCCATTGGCCAGAGTTATAGTTTTTAATTGCGATATTGAAGTATCCATTTAAGTTCACAAGTTAGTGCGCGAGTAAAAATCCGAATTACAGATGAGCTTTTCCGCCCAGAGTATCTTCGCACTGCAAAGATACTAACAAACGAGCGAGAAATATAAAGCTTGCTTTAATATTTTTCAAAGCGAGTGCAGAGGACTCTTCGAGGTTTACCTCAAAGATACTAACAAACGAGCGAGAAATATAAAGCCTGCTTTAATATTTTTCAAAGCGAGTGCAGAGGACTCTTCGAGGTTTACCTCAAAGATACTAACAAACGAGCGAGAAATATAAAGCTTTGCTTTAATATTTTTCAAAGCGAGTGCAGAGGAGTCCCACGCCCCTCGCAAAAAGAGCAACAATTCGGCATAAAAAAAACAATCCCCCCAAAAAACAAAAAGGAACACAAGTTTCAGACATACACTCAAAAACAATAGGTGCAGAACGGCAGTTTATTATAAAATCGCGCGCACGCACTAAAAAATTCAGTTTTATGGTAACATAGGAACATTATTTTTAACTATCTTCGCAAAAGTTTTTAAAACAGTGTCAGGCGGCAACCGTCGCAGCCACCGACACCACCCACCATACATCAACCACAAAGAATGAAGAGCCGCAGTATACTCTACAAAATAACAAAGACAACACTGTTGATTGTCAGCACTCCCATCATACTCTTTTGGGCGCTGATAATACTGCTCTACATACCCCCTATCCAGCGCTATGCCGTCGACACCGTTTGCAAGAGTATCGAGAAAAGCACCGGTTACAACATAGAGATTGGGACTATACACCTATCGTTCCCCATCAAGCTCAATATTTACGATTTCAGCGTTGCAGACGGCGACAACCTCATTGCAAGCGGCGAAAAAGCCAACGTAAACATCTCCTTTATGCCCTTGCTCACGGGAGAGGTCGAGGTAAACTACGTCTCTCTTGAGCAGGCAAAGGTCAACACAGGCGATATTATCCCCGGCATAGCCATAGACGGAAGCATAGGATACTTCAGAACCGTTGCACGCAATATAGACCTCACGACACAAAGTATAAACCTGCGCCAGATTCACCTGCACAGCGCAGACATAAGCGTAACCATAGACAGCATTCCCGCAAGCGACGACGAGGAGAGCGAGCCGTTAGGGTGGGCAGTAAGACTGCGCAAAGGCGCTATCGAAAATTGCAACGTCGCTTTAACAATGCCCGGCGACACGCTCAGCGTCGCAGCACACATCGGCAAGCTCACATTGCGGCGCGGAAACGTCAACCTTGCCGACGAAACATATAAAGTAGCCTCGCTCGCCCTCAAAAAGAGCACAATAAAGTACGACCGCGGCGCAGCAAGCAAAGAGGAGGCCCCACTTGACCATATTGAGATAAACGAGATTAACCTCGACTGCGGCAAATTCGAGATGACCCCCAAGCACGCAAAAGTCGACATTAACAATTTCACGCTCATACAGCCCGGCGGAATAAGAATCACCGAGACATCGGCAAGCCTTTATTGCGACTACACCCTGCTCGACATACAACGCCTGTTGTTGCGCAGCAAGAACGGTTCGCACATAAACATAAGAACCACAATACCCTGGCTTGCGCTCGGCAAAGGCATAAAACCCAGGCTCAACGCAGCCATCGAGCTTGGTGTGAACAAACGCGACCTCTCGCAATTTCTCACCCCCGAGCAGTATGACGCCTTGTCGCTCTTCAAAGAGACAATGGCCGAGGCGCGAATGGAGCTGAGCGGCAACCTTACTCAAATGGACGTCGACACATTAGAGCTTTATCTGCCGGGCGTTGCCACGCTCAACGCAGCCGGCGATGTTGCTCGCGTAAACGACATCGACAACCTTGCAGCCAAGCTCAATATAAACGGCCGGGCCGACGACATACGCACACTGATGGGAGTCGCAGCCAACAACCCCAACAACCAAGGACGCGTAGATATAGAAGGTACCGTCGGGTACGACAAAGGCACAGCCACAGCCCTGCTGACCATTTTTGGCGCAGAAGGTACAGTAAAGACCGACCTCTCCTGCAATATTGACAAAGAAACTTACAGCGCAGATATTGAGATTGACAGTATAGACATAAGCCACATAACCCCCTCGTTGCCGCTTAATAATCTATCGATGAACCTCACTGCGCAAGGCGAAGGGTTCGACATTTTCAGCAAGGCGACAAGATACGACCTTGCGTTACAGCTCGACACACTGCACTATCAGGATATAGCACTGAGCCGAATAAACCTGAACGCCTCACAAGCGAGCGGGCTCTCAAAGATTGAGTTGCGCGGCAATGCCCCCGACCTCAAGCTGCAATTAGATGCCGACACCCGCATAAGCAGCAAAAAGATTGAGAGCCACGCGCTGCTCGACCTTGCTAAAGCCGAGTTAGGGAAGATAGGCCTTATCGCCGGCGACGTCGGGGCTGAGGCTAAGCTCGACATTGACCTGATGACCGACCTCGACGAGACCCACTCGGTAAGGCTCAACGGCAATAACATACGCATCGACACTCCACAGCGAACATACACCCCTGCAACCATAAGCCTCGACGCCTACACGTCGCCCGAACACTCCTATATAAAGGCACACAACGGCGACCTAAGCATCGCAGGCTCAATGGAGAGCGGTTACAACGGCCTGCTCAAGTCACTCGACAAAATTGCAGAAATGTTTCTCTCGACACTCGAGAGCGACCAGATGGCCTATTACCTTCACGACTATGAAAAGCAGTTGCCCACGCTCAATCTCGAATTCAAGTGCGGCCGCAGCAATATGCTCGCCAACCTGCTCGCACTCAACGACCTGAGAGCAAACCACATAAACCTCAATGCAAAGGTCGACACCCTATCCGGACTTAATATCATAGGCGGTGTCTATGGACTGAACACCGGCGATATACGTTTCGACACCATAGGACTCTTCACAAAGCAGAAAGGGAACAAGCTAAGATACTTTGCCGGAGTACGCAGTTCAGGACTGAACCCCGACAATGAGAAAGAGACCTACAATGCCACGCTGTACGGTGACCTCACCAACGATTCACTCACAACCAACGTCGCGTTGCGCGACAAGAGCAACAAAATCGGTCTCAAAATTGGCGCAACCACAATTCTCAAGCCGGGAATCCTCGACATACACTTCTCGCCATTGGCACAACTTATGGGCGAAGAGTTTTTCTTCAACGACGACAACTTTATAAGAATAGGTAAAAAGATGTCCATTGATGCCGACGTCACCCTCAACAACAACGACAACGCCGGAATGCACATATACACCACCGACGATGGAGAATCGAAGTACAATGCCAACCTTGAACTATTCAATATCGACCTTAAGGGGCTTACAAGCATTCTGCCCTACGCCCCCGATGTCTCGGGAATTCTCAACCTCGACACACACTTAAAGTACAACGAGCAAGGAATGCAACTAAGCGCCGACCTCAGCACCGAGGATATCTCCTATGAGGGCGTCTACATAGGCAATGAGATTGTCGAGGCCGTATATTTTCCGAAGGGAGACAACAGCCACTACCTCGACCTTCTGCTTCTGCACAACGAGGAGGAGGTTGCACACATCAATGGCAACTACAACGACACCGACGTCGACGAAGGTCTCGATGGCGAGATAACCCTGACAAACTTCCCGCTCAGTATCTCAAGAGCCTTTATGCAGGATATGGGCATAAACCTCGACGGCTACATAAGCGGCAATATGAGCGCCAAGGGCAAACTGACAGCGCTCGACACCAACGGTCGCATACAATTCCAGTCGGTAAACATCGACGCCTACGGATTCGGTACCAACCTGCATATGGCCGATGAGGTGGTAAGCATAAGGAACAACAAGCTGCAGTTCAGGAACTTCAGCATCTACGCATTAGGTTCAAACCCTTTCAAGATAAACGGCAGTGTCGACTTCAGCACGCTCACCAACCCGATTTTCAACCTTCGTATGAACGCCAACGAGTATGAGCTCATAAACACCAAGCGCAAGAAAGGCTCAATGTTCTACGGCAAATTATTTGTCGACACAAAGGTAAACATCGGCGGCGCGCTCGACAACCTGAAAATACAAGGAAACGTCACGATGCTCGGCAAGAGCAACCTGACATACGTGATGCTCGACGCCCCAATAGAGTCGGACAAGGAGCTTGACGGTCTTGTGGAATTCGTAAACTTCAACGACACGACAGCCGTTGTCACAAAGGAGCAAGATATAAACCTTGGCAATATGAACCTTGACCTCAGCCTTGACATTCAGGACGGAGCCAGAATAAACGCCGACCTTGACGAGGGGCGCAACAATTATGTAACCACGCAAGGAAGCGGAACGCTCAATCTCAAATATTCGGGCGACGCAGGGTTGTACGTTGCAGGCGCATACGCAATGCGCGAAGGTGAATTCAAGCTAAGCCTCCCGATTATCCCGTTAAAAACACTTAATATCATCGATGGCAGCGTATTGTCGTGGGAAGGCGCTATACTCAACCCCAAAATGAATATTACAGCCGTCGAACGGGTGACTTCATCGGTAACATTTGACGACAACAGCACCTTGCCCGTAGCATTCGATGTAGGTGTCAAGGTAAGCAACACCCTGGAAAAAATGGGACTAAGCTTTATTATGTCTGCACCCGAAAATGCCACCGTACAAGACCAGTTGAACGCCCTTGACCCGGAGAGTATGAACCGATACGCCGTGACTATGCTCATCACCGGAGCATACGCAGGCAGCAGCAAGAATATGACCGTCTCCAACGCACTCAGTTCGTTCATCGACGCAAAGATAAACGACATTACCGGTACGGCAATGAAGAGCGTGAATGTAAATTTCGGCATAAACGACGCCACCAATGCCGAGACGGGCAGCACCTACAAGAACTACTCGTTCAGTTTCAGCAAGCGATTCTGGAACGACCGCATAACCGTTGTCATCGGCGGCGAGGTCAACAGTGGCGAGCACGCGACAAACAACACCGGCTTCATAAACAACGCCTCAATAGAGTGGAAATTAAGCGAGAACAGCAACCGCTACCTTAAGCTATTCTACGACAAGAACTTCGAATCCATACTCGAAGGCGAAATTACAGAAACCGGCATTGGTTACGTCTACAAGCGCAAGCTGAGCAAGTTAAAAGACCTCTTCACCTTCAAGCGCAAGAAGAAACAAGAGAAGCGAGAGGGCGCGCCACAGACACGAGCCGCCCGCAAAGAGCGTAAAAAGAGCAGCGAAGAGAGTGAAACGCCGGTAATTGGAAACACAAAAGCCGACAGCCGCAACAATAACAAGCCAACAGAGAGCAAATGACAAGAAAGATACTCACATACACCCTTTTGAGCATACTGCTGACAGCCTGCTCCACCACCCGCTACATTCCCGAGGGCGAGCAACTGTACACAGGCATCAAGAGTATGAATTTTGTCGATTCCGACAAGAACGCCGAGACACAGACAGGCGAGACAGCCCTCGACGAGGTAACATACGCCCTTGACTACGCCCCCAACGGCTCACTCTTCGGCAGTTCCACACTAAAGTCCTTTCCCGTCGGACTATGGTTCTACAACGCTTTTTACGAGTCGAAGGACGCTGTTGGCAAATGGCTGTTCAACAGTTTCTCAACCGCCCCCGTGCTGATATCCAAGGTAACCCCCGCGCTCAGAGCAGAGGTGGCAACCGACATTCTAAAATACTACGGCTATTTCAACGGCAAAGTAGAATCTACCATAAACACCAACAAAAAGAACCCCAAGAAAGCGAGCGTCTCTTACAAAATAACCTTCAACACCCCTGCTGTGTACGACAGCATCAACTACCTTAATTTCCCGCCACAAGCCGACAGCATCATTCACAAGAACCTGAAACGCACGCATCTGAAGGTTGGCGACCAGTTCAATGCAGCAGCAATGGAAGAGGAGCGCACACGCATCAGCACACTTCTGCGCAACAACGGATACTACAATTTCCAGCCGGGATACATCATTTACCTTGCCGACACGCTTCAGAAACAGAATAAAGTCAACCTGCGTGTGCAGAGTGCCAAGAACATTCCCGACGACGCCTACAACACCTACCGCATCGGCAACATAAACCTGAAAGTATTGGACAGTTCGACCGAACAGAACATTGTGCGCCATCTTGAAGCCGACACAGCCAGCCGTGGCGGAATGAAATACATTTATTACAACAAAAAAGTTCCTGTACGTTGGGGAGCGCTTATGAGCAATATACAGTTGCGCCGCGGCGAACTATATTCACAGAAAAAACAACAAAGGGCAATGCAGATGCTTGCACAAATGAACATATTCAGCAACGTTAACTTGAATATGACCCCCAACGCCGACAACACCATCGACGTCGACGTTACCGCACAGCTTGACAAGCCCTACGACTTTACCTTTGAACTTAACGCCACCAGCAAGAGCAACAGTCAAATTGGTCCCGGAAGCAAAATATCACTCGCAAAAAAGAATGTATTCCGCAGTGCCGAGACCTTGAAAATGTCGCTCACCGGTTCATACGAGTGGCAGACCGACAAGAACGTCAAAGGACGCGCAGCGACCATAAACTCCTGGGAGATAGGTGCCGACGTATCACTCTCGTACCCCCGTCTGTTTCTACCCGGTATAAAACGTCGCTATTTACGCGTACACTCCACAACCTCATTCCGTCTGTACGCCGACCAGATGAACCGCTCGGGATTCTTCAGAATGATGCACGCAGGAGGCGATGCCACCTATAAGATATTCGGCAATAACCGCGTGACACACACCGCAATACCGTTCCGCCTTACATACGATATGTTGCTCAGCACCACCGAGAAGTTCGACTCCATTGCCAAGCACAACCGCTCTATTCAGAACAGTTTCCGCAACCAGTTTATACCGGCAATGCAGTACACCTTCACCTATGACGAATCGGCCACAAAAATAAAGAACAAGACCTGGGTCGAGACCTCACTCACATCGGCAGGAAACGTAACCTCACTCGCATTCTGGGCTTTTGGCAAGAAGCTCGACGAGAAGAACAAAAATATTTTCGGCAACCCATACGCGCAGTTCATAAAGCTCACTCTCGAGGCACGTCAACTGTGGCACTTGAGCACAAACCACAATATAGCGATGCGCTTGATGAGCGGCGCCATACACAGTTACGGGAACTCGGAATACCCGCCTTACAGCGAACTGTTCTACATTGGCGGTGCCAATAGCCTGCGCGCATTCACGGTGCGCTCCGTAGGCCCCGGCAGTTACCGCCCCAGCAGCAACGACCGCTACTCATACCTTGACGAGACCGGAACATTCAAATTAGAGATGAACGTTGAGTACCGTTTCAGGATTGTTGCCGACCTGCACGGAGCGCTTTTTGTCGATGCCGGTAACATTTGGCTTCTGAAGAAAGACCCCGAGCGTCCCGGCGGCGAGCTGCGCCTGAAAAATTTTGCCGAGCAGATAGCATTAAACACCGGCCTCGGCGTGCGTTACGACCTCAGCTTCCTTGTGCTCAGAGTAGACTTCGGATTAGGCCTTCACGCCCCATACAATACCGGACGCAAAGGATACTTCAACCTGAACCCCATAAAAGACGGCTTTGCTTGGCATTTTGCCATAGGTTATCCGTTCTAAGCCTTCAGTTCCATACAGCGCACAACAAGCAATACGTGGCAAGAGTGAGAATAATTAAAAACGCCACAAACAGCCGGTATTGCACCGGCAAAAACAGACTATTTAAGCAAAGTAATAAAAAAAACACATTTATTTGCACTTAATTGATAATTAAACACTATCTTTGAACATATTATACAGACAGACAGTCTTGTAAACAACAAAAAGCAAAAAACACTATAATTAACATTTAACAAAAACAAAAATGAAACCTACACTTTTTGTATTGGCTGCAGGTATGGGCAGTCGCTATGGCGGTTTGAAGCAGTTGGACGGTCTTGGTCCAAACGGTGAAACAATTATGGACTACTCAATCTACGACGCTATTCGTGGTGGATTCGGCAAGTTGGTATTCGTTATACGCAAGGACTTCGAGCAGGACTTCCGCGAGAAGGTTTTGAGCAAGTACGAAGGCCATATCCCTACCGAGCTTGTATTCCAGGCAATAGACAACCTTCCCGAAGGCTTTACAGTTCCCGAGGAGCGTACAAAGCCCTGGGGTACCAACCACGCCGTGCTAATGGGTAAGGACGTAATTAAAGAACCTTTTGCAGTAATCAACGCCGATGACTTCTACGGTCGCGATGCATTCGCAGTAATGGGCAAGTGGCTCAACGACCTCCCCGAGGGCAGCGAAGGCAAATACTCAATGGTAGGTTTCCGCATCTGCAACACATTGAGCGAGAATGGCAGCGTGGCACGCGGTGTGTGCGAGAAGAACGAGCAGAATATGCTTACCGGCGTTGTTGAGCGCACCGAGATTATGCGCGTCGACGGCCCCATCTGCTACAAAGACGAGGAAGGCGCTTGGCAGCCTGTCGGCGAGGAGACTCCCGTATCAATGAACTTCTGGGGCTTCACTCCCGACTACTTCAAACACTCCGAGGAGCAATTTATCGACTTCTTGAACGAGAATATCGCAAAGCCTAAGGCTGAGTACTTCATTCCATTGGTAGTAAACAACCTTACAACAACAAACAAAGCTACTTGCGAAGTTCTTGACACAACAGCAAAGTGGTTCGGTGTAACATACGCAGCCGACCGTCCTGCAACTGTCGAGAAAATCCAGTCACTTGTTGAAGCCGGCGAATACCCTGCAAAGTTGTTCTAATTTGCAGATAGCATAAAAAAAACGGAACCGTTCCAAAAGAACGGTTTCGTTTTTTTGTCCACCACAGACAAACAATCATATTCAACATTTTGCCGACACCCGCAAACAACCGCCCAAGCCAATGGGCGCATTTGCGAGTAACAGCCAGGCTATGAGGCGGCTCGCCCCCCTGCTGTGCGGTGAACCACACCGTTCGTCCCATCAGAAGCACAATTTAACAACTAAACAAAAGCCCGGTTGTTATACATATATAATGTACGCGCGTGCGCGCGATATTATATAAGGCTGACAAAAAGAGAGCACAAAAGAGTCCAACCCCACTGTTAAAGCGTTTTAACAATATGACAAAAGAAAAGAGCGCACAAAATGAAAGATAAACAACAATAAAGACTTACAATTTGTCAAAAAAGCATTCAAAACTGAATAACAGAACTATTTTAAGTATAATTATTTATAAAACAGCCTATTAATCAACCAAAATATTGATAAGAAATCACTCATTTCTGTACAAAATTGGAATTTTATGCATTTTACGACAATCAAAAAGAGAGCAAAAACAAGATTTTAAATAAAAAAAAACACTTTTGTTGAAAAAAAGTGCTTAACTTATTTTAAACTTTCAATCAAATAATATATCTTCGCGCAATACTTTTGAGGGGTACACCCCCCAAAAGCGATAAACAGACAACCTAAATACTTAATTATTATTAACTTAAATTTCATTATTATGAAAAGAGTGTTATTTTTATTGACCTTTATCTGCTTAGGTATTGGTACAATAGCAGCTCAGACCGCAAAAGTGACCGGTAAGGTTACTGATACTGACGGAGAGGCTGTTGTTGGTGCCTCTGTCTATGTAGTAGGTACAAGCAACATCGGTGCAAACACCGATGCTGACGGTAACTTTGTCATCGACAACGTTCCAAGCAGTGCAAACACTTTGCGCGTTTCTTACGTTGGTATGGCAACACAGGAGGTACGCATCGTTAAGGGCAAGCCCATCAAGATTGTTCTTGTTGAAGACGGTGTGGTACTCGAAGAGTACGTTGTAACAGCCTATGGTACAGCGAAGAAAGGTTCATTTACAGGTTCTTCGGCAACTGTAAAGGCCGAGACACTTGAGAACCTCCAGGTTTCAAACATCTCAAAGGCACTTGAGGGTACAGCTCCCGGTGTACAGGTAGCAATGCAGAGCGGTCAGCCCGGTTCAAGCGCTACTATCCGTATCCGCGGTATCGGTTCTATCAACTCAAGCGCAGCTCCTTTGATTGTTGTTGACGGTATGCCTTACGACGGTAGCCTTTCAGCTATCAACCCCAGCGACATTGAGCGTATGGACGTATTGAAAGACGCTTCTTCAACAGCTCTTTACGGTTCACGTGCTGCTAACGGTGTCATTATGATTACCACAAAGAAGGGTAACGCAAAGAAGTCTAAGGTTACATTCGACGCAAGCTACGGTTTCAACCAGCGCGGTATCGGTGAGTACGACATTATGAAGGACCCCGGTGTGTATATGAAGACCTACTGGAACCTGTTGCGTAACCAGGGTATGAGCGGCGAAGCGGCTTCTACTGCTCTCTTTGAGAAATTGGGTTACAACCCCTACCTTTGCGCTAACAACGCTATCGTTGACGCCGAGGGTAACCTCACAACAGCAGCTCTCCGTTACAACGACAACTGGGCCGATGAGGCTATCACAAGCGGACAGCGTCAGGAGTACAATATGACTGTTCAGGGTGGTAACGACCGTTCAACACACTTCTTGTCAGTTGGTTACCTCAACGACGAGGGTATCATCAGAAACTCTGACTTCGACCGTCTCTCGTTCCGTGCTAACGGTGACTACACCATCAACAAGTTCATCAAGGTTAACGGTAGCATCGCTTACTCACGCAGCGAGCAGAACAGCCAGGCTATCTCTTCACTTGACAACTACGTGAACACCTTTATGTTCACACAGAGAATCGCTCCTATCTACCCTGTTTACGCTTATGACGCAAACGGCAACAAGATTAAGGAGAACGGCAAGCCCGTTTACGACTTCGGTAACGGTGAGTTCGGTACACGTGCTTACGCTTCAAACCAGAACGTAGTAGCATCGGACGAGGCTAACCAGAACCAGACTATCAGCGACGCTTTGACAAGCCGCGTAGGTGCAACAATCACATTCCTCAAGGACTTCCAGTTCCAGGTTAACGGTGGTTACGACGTAACAAACCAGGCTCAGAACCGTTTCCAGACACCTTCATTCGGTGATGCTGAGCAGTCACAGGGTCGTGCTTACAAGTACCGCACACGTGTACAGAGCTTCACAATAAACGAGTTGCTTACTTGGAAGAAGGCATTCGGCGACCACCACTTGGACGTACTTGCCGGTCACGAGAACTACGGATTCAACTATGCATACCTTTACAATGCAAAGACAAAGTTCTTCTCGCCCACAATTTCTGAGTTCGACAACGCTTTGACAATGGAGGAGATGTCTTCATCTACCGATGAGTATGCAATGGAGTCATACTTCGGCCGTATCAACTACGACTACGCTGACCGCTACCACTTCTCAGGTTCTATCCGCCGTGACGGTTCTTCACGTTTCGCGCCCGAGAATCGTTGGGGTACATTCTGGTCAGTAGGTGCTACTTGGGTTGCTTCTAAGGAGCAGTTTATGAAGGACGCTGACTGGGTTAACAACCTCGCTGTTCGCGCAAGCTACGGTAGCGTTGGTAACGACGACATCTACTACCCCGGTTCTTCTTCAAGCAACTACTACCCCTGGAAGACTCAGTACACAGTAAGCAACTCTGACGGTAACTTCGCTATCAACGAGTTCTACATTGGTAACAAAGACCTTACTTGGGAGACATCTTACAACTTCAACGTTGGTATTGCAGCTAACCTCTTCAAGGATATCTTGAGCCTCGATGTTGAGTACTTCCACAAGAACACTGTCGATATGCTCTACAACGTACCACAGCCTCAGTCATCAGGTATCAGCGCACTCTCACAGAACGCTCTTACTATGATTAACCAGGGTGTTGAGTACACAGTAGGTGTTAACATTCCTATGCCCGCAGGCATCAAGTGGAACTGGACACTCACAGGTACACACTACAAGAACAAGGTAACCGGTCTTCCTGAGAACAAGAGAAAAGACGGTATCACAAGCAGCTATTACAACATTCGTGAGGGCCACAGCGTTTACGACTTCTACTACTACAAGTACGCAGGCGTTAACGATTCAGGTAAGGCAATGTGGTACTTCGACTCAGAGCGCGAGAAACTTGACAAGGACGGCAACCCTGTATTGGACGCAAACGGTGCTCCTGTAATGGAGAAGTTTATGGACAAGACTACAGACTATTCTGCAGCTACCAAGTACTACATCGGTACAGCTATTCCCGACTTGATGGGTGGTATTGCAACAAGCCTCTCTTGGAAGGGTATCGACCTCTCAATCCAGACAAACTTCCAGATTGGCGGTGACATCTACGACTCAATGTACGCAGGCTTGATGCACGCAGGTTCATCGGCAGGTGCTAACTGGCACAAGGATATCTTGAACGCTTGGAGCCCCGAGAACAAGAACACTAACGTGCCTATCCTCGATGGTGACCAGAATGCAAATGTATTCAGCGACCGTTTCCTCATTGGTGCCGACTACTTCAACATCAAGAACATCTCTGTAGGTTACACATTCCCCAAGAGCTGGATGAAGAAGGCACAGATTGAGAACGCACGTATCTACTTCTCGGCAGACAACGTAGCAATGTTCTCAAAGCGCAAGGGTCTCGACCCACGCCAGTACATCAGCGGTCAGTCACAGGCTAACTACTCTACAATTCGTACAATGTCATTCGGCGTATCATTAACATTTTAAGAATTAGGAACTATGAGAATTAAAAATTTTATATATAAAGGAGTTATTGCGGCCGCATTTTTGACCGTAACCTCTTGCGCCGAAGGATATTTGGATACAGCACCTGCAGGCGTTATCGAGGAGTCAGAAGTAAACGAAGTGATGCAGGCCGATCCTGAGCAGATGCAGTCATACATTACCGGTGCTCAGATGAACCTCTACTGCGGTGGTGACTATTGGACAAGCCACGACGACTTCGGTCTTCCCGCAAACAAATTGATGTTTGACCTTTGGGGTGAGGATATCGCATACTACAACGATGCTCACTTCTTCTGCTACGACTATGAGCTTGACAACCGTTTGGGTAGCTACCGTCGTACAAACGGTGTTTGGAACCAGCTTTACCTTGTTGTAAAGAACTGTAACGAGATTATCGGCAAGATGAAGCCTGCTAACGGCGACGACACTCTCCCCGCCGACAACAAGCTTGGCCGTGCTATCCTTGGTGAGGCTTACGGTATGCGTGCATACGCTTACTACTGGCTCATCAACTTGTGGCAGCACCCCTACTCGCTCAACCCCGATGCTCTTGGCGTTCCTGTAAAGACAGAGGACGAGTACCGTATGGACCGCGTGCCTGTTAAGGACGTTTATGCACTTATCCTTTCGGACATCGACAAGGCTTACAAGAACCTCGAGGGTCTTGGTTACCACAATGGCAAGGTTGGTCTTTCAGAGTATGCAGCCGCAGCTATCTACGCTAACGTGCTTATGTTCACAGGCGACTACGAGAATGCAGCTGTCTATGCAAACAAGGCTATTGCCGGCGGTGAGCTCAACAGCGAGGCTGATATGTTGGGTGGTTTCAACTCTCTCGATATGCCCGAGGCTATCTGGGGTTACAACGTAACAAACGAGACCACAGGTTACTACGCTTCACTGTTCTCACACATCGACTCTTATATGATTGGTTACGGTGGTCAGGTAGGTTTCCGCAAGCTCGTTGCTTCGGACCTCTACAACAAGATTGCTGACAACGACGTTCGTAAGGGTTGGTTCGGTTACAAAGAGGAGTACAACCTGCTCGGTACAGTATTCGAATTGGAGCAGACTAAGGGATTCGACAAATATCTGCAGAACAAGTTCCGCGATATCTATTTGACAACAAATGGTAATGCCGATCCTTTCACAAGCGCTATCATCTACACTCGTATCGCCGAGATGTACTTTGTAGCTGCCGAGGCTCACTACTTGAACCAGGACGAGGACAAGGCACGCGCTGCACTTAACGAGATTATGGCTACACGTGTTCCCGATTACAACTGTACTTTGACTGGCGAGGCGCTCTACAACGAGATTTGCGTTCAGAAGCGTATCGAGATGTGGATGGAGGGTTGCCGTATGTTCGATGCTAAGCGCCGTGGCGAGGTTATCGACCGTACAACAAGCGAGAACCACTCACCTACAACACTCGAGGTGTTCAACACAAAACAGTACAAAGCTGACGAGGATTACCGTATGATTTTCCGCATTCCTACCAAGGAGTTGGAGAACAATACTAATATCCCCGCTGAGGACGATAACGAGTAATCATAGTTCTCAAAATATTCAAATAGCGACTGCAATTGCAGTCGCAATTTTTTTGCTTAAAAAAAGTGTGGGCGAGAACCTTGCCTTTAGAGCAAGAAAAGCTCACGGGACACCGAGGATTCAAAGTTGGCAATGTAACTCCCCCCTTTTTTCACTTTTCACTTTTCAGTTTTCACTTTTCAGTTTTAACCGCACTGCGTGCGATTGAAACTTGGCTGCGCTCGTTGCGTGCGTAAATAAATTTTCGCCCACTCGCTTGCACAAGTTTTCACTTTTCCGTTTCAATCGCACAAGTCGTCCTCGCTGTCTGCCGGAATTTCAGCGGCATTGCGTTGTGATTTTAACGGTGCCGGAAGTTTAAAAGTGAAATGTAAAAGGTTAAAGGTGAAAACTTTTCCTCTGCTCTCGCTTGCACAAGCTTTCACTTTTCCGTTCTCCGTTTTCAGTTTTCAGTTTTTAACCGCCCACTCGCTTGCACAAGCTTTCACTTTTCCGTTTTCACTTTTCCGTTTCAACAGCACTTTGTGCGCTTAAATATTTGCGAGAGAAATATAAATAACTTATTTTCGTTCTTGCAATCGGGTTATACCCCCAAAAAAACAAAAAAATATGCGACACATAACCACCGATGAACTAAAAAAGATACAAATTGAGATTCTCGACGACATTGTGTCGTTCTGCGAGGAACACGGACTGCGCTACTGCCTCGCCTATGGCACGTTGCTGGGCGCATTACGGCACAGAGGCTACATTCCCTGGGACGACGATATTGACATACATATGCCACGCCCCGACTACGAGCGTTTCATTGCTCTCTACAACCGTCGCGACGGCATAAACCGTGTCGTTACATACGAACAAGAGCGCAAGTACCACGTACCGTTCGCAAAAGTATACCGCAAAGGCACTATAGTGAACGAATTTTTCTACAAACAAAGCGTCTTTGGCGTCTACGTCGATATATTCCCACTTGACGGAATAAAAAAGAAGCGTCAGGCCTTTTGGTGCGGGCAGGGAATACGTTTTATGTACATAAAAACCTCGATATTCAACAACAGACAGAGCCTTACACGCAAATTGCGTCTGATGGTAACGAAATTGATACTGTCGCCATTCTCGTCGCACTTCATACTCAAGCAAATGAGACGAATATCGACAAAATACCCATATGAGCAGTGCGACAAGGTATGCAGTTTCGGCTCGAGAAGCTGCATTAGAGAGATACTCCCACGCACAGTGTTCGACGAATATATAACGCTTACATTTGAAGGCAAGCAGTATCGCGCTCCAAAAGGGTACGACACCTATCTGAAACAGAAATACGGCGACTATATGCAACTGCCGCCACCCGAGGCACGCGTGTCGACACACGACTCCGAGGCCTCGTGGATATAGTAAGCCACAGATTGAACAAAAACAAGCATCTACAGTTATTACAAAAAACAGAGCAAAATGGAAAAGAGAGCAAAAAAACATTCAACCGTTGCCATTGCGGCAGTATAGTCACAGCTGCAGCAATAATGACAGGCCTGATAGTACTGGGACTGTTCATTGCGCAAGGAATGGGCAAGATAGCCGACCGCGACAGATACGTAACCGTCAAGGGGCTTGCCGAACGCGAGGTGCTCGCCAACAAAGTTGTATGGGCAATACCCTACTACTGCGTAAACAACGACATTCAGAAACTATACAAGGAACTCGACAGCAGCACCGGGAAGATAACAACGTTCCTCACCACAAACGGAATAACAGAAAGCGAGATTATACCATCGACACCCACCGTGACCGACCGTTTGGCACAAAGCTACACCCCCGAGAACCTAACCTACCGCTACCAGGCACACAGCACAATAACAGTCTCAACAGCCCAGGTCGAAAAAGTGCTTGAGCTTATGAAGCAACTAATGAGCTTGATGAAGCAGGGAGTATCCATAGGCAGCGAATACGGTTACAACAACGATGCAACATTCGAGTACACCGACCTGAACAGCATAAAACCCGAGATGATAGAAGAAGCCACCCGCAACGCCCGCGCCGTAGCGCTGAAATTCGCCGAGGATTCAGACAGCGAGCTTGGAAAAATAAAACACGCCAACCAAGGCCAGTTCAGCATAACAAGCGACGTCACCACCCCGCAGATAAAAAAAGTGCGTGTCGTGACAACAATAGATTATGCCCTGAAGTAAGAAAATCAAAGCGAAGCACAACGTCAGAATCAAAAAGAGTATATTAAACCGACATTAAACAACGTCCCATAGCTAAAAAGCAAAAAATATCCTCCAGGCTCTGGAGGATATTTTTTTACACTTTAATTTTTATTGTTTACTGAGCAACCGGCTCACCACCCTTCTTAACCTCAGCCTTTACGACTTTCTTGCTCTTTGCCTTTCCAAGCGAGAAGCACATACCGAACGAGAAGTGCGAGTTGAGATTGTTTATTGGAATAAACTGCTTGTTAACCTTGTTCATAAAACAGTCCGTACCTATAAAGAAGGCATAGCCAGTAACGTGCAGATTAAGCATCAGGCCAAAGCCCGAACCGTAAGAATTAACACGACCGCTCACTGCAATATCCAGAAAATCGAGTGGCGAGCAATTAACCACCAACGACCCTTGGTTATAGGTATAAGCCTTGTCGAAACAGCCCGAATAGAGCAATCCGACGCTCAAACGACGATAGAAAGGCATCTCATACTCAACGCCGGCATTAACCTTGGCACCAAGCCCCTCGGTGATGTTTCTTACCCCACGCTCCTTAAGAACAAAGAAATCCTCAAGGTCGTTGGCAATATCATCAAACTGGTCATCTATGGTATTGTTACTCTCGCCGTCAACACTCATATCTCCGAAACCTTCAAAGACATACGGAGCATCGGGATTTATCTCGGAGTGAGCACTCTTTTTCCAAGATATAAAGCCAAGGTCGTTCACTGCTGCCGAAAGAGTAAGACCCTTGAGCACACCTTTATTAAAAGCATAGGCCGCTCCTAAGTCCACACCGGCACCTATTCCGTGCAAGCCGAGCGATGCCCCTTTATAGCCGGTAACAAGGTCGCCACCATTCTCCTTGGTAAAGTGTCCGCCCAATGCCACATCGACACTACCACGTGCCATAACCTCCCATCTCTGGTCGCTTGCGCTCAAATGCATATCGCTGAAAGAAGCATCGGCGTATGCAAGGCCAAGCAACACCTTCACACGTCCGCCAAGAGTCAACGACTCATTGACCTTGCGTGAATGACCGAGTGAAATATCGGCAAAATTACGCGTGTGGAAGTTCATTTCCGAAATATTATACTCGCCGTTGCCCATAACCTTCATAAAACGGAAAAGGTCACGCGGCAACGAAACGCCTGTCGACGAACGGAACGTAATATCTATTGAGTTGAAACCACCCCACGCGTGAAACGCTGTCGAGAGAATAGATAAGTCAATGTTTCCCGACATAATATTATTGTCCATAAGACCGTTTACAAAGTCATCGGTGTTCACATCGGGGTGCATAAAGGTAAGCAGCTTATCCTTGTCGGTCGGCGAGTGGAAAATAAAGTTACTCAAGCCAATGTTACCCATCGACTCAAGATTCATATTACTTACGACGGGAATAGCAACGTGACCACGAGTCGACGAGAATGCAGGGTTCAAACGATAGCGATACATATAACCATCGGTGAAATATCCTGTTCGCAGAGCCTGAGCCGATGCACCCGTAAAGAGAGTAAGCAACGCTATTAGAAGTGCGGCTCTCTTAAAGCCGAAAAAAGTATTTTTCATAGCTGTATATTATTATATAATGTACTAATTTAAATATCTCTTAATCAAAAAGGTCATCATCGTCGTCATCTTCGAGAAGGTCGCTAAAGTCGAACGACAGCGGTTCCTCAAGTTTAATCACTATATTCTCGAACAGAATATATTCGTTACAGTTAAGCGCGCCCGAACCTCGGCCGTTTAAAGCAATCTTGACGGTATAAAGCTCTTTCAGTTCGTCGTTCTTGGCAGCGAAGAATATTTTTATGCTTGAACGAACAGGGTCGGTCAGACGTCCATCGACGATTCCGTTTCCGGCCGATATAACGCCATCGCCCTCGAGCCTTGCGTAAACATTCTCGAGCAAATTTCCATCAGCATCGTACGCGGTAATCTCGGGGGTGAAAGCCGCCGGAATAGTGTTCGACACGTCGGCCGACAAAGAGAGTCCTTCAATATCATTCATATTATCAAGAAACTCGGTATCGCCCTCGAACACATTATCTATAGTCTCGGTATACGAGAGCTCTATCTCGTTAAACTCGAGAGGGATAACAATTTCGTAATTGCCCGAAACGCCCATAGAACTACCGAGTTCTACCGAAACGACATCGTCGCTGTTGTTCGTCGACATAATATCGACAACCACCGAATGAGGCAATTTCTTAAGCAGATTATTGAGATTGTCTGTATTATTTATAACAACAAGATTCCTGGTGTTGGGCTGAATTGTGATATCTTTTGTAACTGTCGAACCGTCAATAACCTGTCCACCCTCGTCAAGACCGCGAATAACGACCCTTGAACTTACCGCAAGAGGAGAATCGTTGTTCACATTCAAACGAAGTTCGGGATTAGCAAAGTCAAGCAACGTACCATCGTCATATAAGAAGTCAAGGTCATCGCCAAGGTCAAGTTCAACGCTCTTGCTGATATCGTCAATATCGACATCGACCGAAGCTACAACATTCTTTATACCAAACTCGTCAACATCTATTATTGGAGTAAACATTACGTCCTCGAATGTATACAATCCACCGGCAATTGTTCCGGCAGTTATCCATACGTGGTTAGACTCAACCCTACCCGAGAAATTCAGTTCATCGGAAAGGCTGAAAGAACCGTCAACAATCTCCTGTCCGCCCTTGTAGCTGAAATCAAGAGCTTTCATATAGAAATCCCACGCCATTCTGAAGTTTCCATCATCTTCTCTTTTCTGAACACTGCCATCGAGATAAAGCCTGTGCCCATTGGCATTCTGTCCATCGGCAAGAACCACATATTGGGGAACCTCGACATAAAAATGCTCCTCATCGACACCGGCTGTTGTCAACACGATGGTGTTGAGGAACTCGTTGAACTTCTCGTCGTTAGAGCAAGAGATAACAACCTCGAGATGCATCTTTACAGGATTATCGAAATTCACTCTGTATATTTTTTTCAGTTCATTGGGAAGCCCGCTCTTTTCAAAGTCGAAGCGTACGCTGCTCTTGTCGATAGCCTCGTTCAGATAAAAAGGTACCTTTTGGTTATCAAGCTCTGCAAGAAACTCCTCTTTCATAAAATCAGGAATGAGAGGGTCGTTCTCTATGGCATTCTTGGCCTCTTCGTATGAGGCGTACATCTCCTTGAGGTTCATATGATAAACCTGAGGAGGCACCTGAGTCTGTATATCAAGATGCTCGACTTTATTCACTGAGATTTGCGCACCGTCAAACTCACCGCTCTTGCTTATGATGTATGTACCATCATCGTCAACCGATAGAATGTCACTCGTTTCGTGGTCAATCATTTCGGTAAGTTTAATCTCTTCGGTAGAACCAAGCGGCAACGAGAGTCCGTCGCCCACAGCAACCGTCATATCAACGTCTTTTGACAGGTCGTAGTCATCGCTGACGTTGCACGACGCAATCACGACTGAAAACGCCACAGCAACAAGCTTGCCGGCTGTAGTAAGTAAATTTTTCATAATAAATATCAATAGTGTTTTATATTTAAAGCCAAAAGGTTATCCAAGTAACCTTTGAATACACAAAGATACGTCTATTTTTGTTTTTTTTACATTTTATCAGTAAATTATTGTCAACAACTACACTTTTCGCTGTATGCGAATAAAAAACATTAGTAAAATAATTGCAGCAAATTCAAAGAATAAAAGAATTTATTGTATTTTTGCGCTTAACGTAATATGTAGCGCGTTAAAAACGCTGCTTAAAAGGAAAAGCACATTTAACAATAAAACTTTAACAATATGCTGACATTAGACAAAATATACCACGCAGCATTTGTTCTCAAAGACGTTATTCGTCGCACAGAACTTATCCACGCGCCGTATATAAACCCCAAAGGCGAGATTTATTTAAAGCCCGAGAACCTTCAGCTGACAGGTTCTTTCAAGGTTCGTGGTTCTTATTACAAAATTTCCCAGCTATCCGAAGAGGAGAAGTCCAAGGGCGTTATTGCCTGCTCGGCCGGTAACCACGCACAGGGTGTAGCCCTTGCTGCTACCAAAAACGGCATCAGTTCAATAATCTGCCTCCCCGACTGTGCTCCAATTTCAAAAGTAGAAGCTACAAAGAGGTACGGTGCCGACATTTGCCTTGTTCCGGGCGTGTACGATGACGCATACAAGCGCGCTACAGAACTGCGCGACGAGAAAGGCTACACATTCATTCACCCATTTGACGATGAGGACGTAATTGCCGGTCAAGGTACCATCGGTCTTGAGCTTATTGACCAGATAAAGGATATTGACGCTGTAATTGTGCCCATAGGCGGCGGCGGACTAATCTCGGGTGTTGCCTTTGCCATAAAGTCGCTCAACCCCAATATCAAAGTTTACGGAGTACAGGCAGCAGGTGCGCCAAGTATGAAAAATTCCGTTGAACACAAACAGATTGAGCGTCTTGACTCTGTTTCGACCATAGCCGACGGTATTGCCGTTAAACAACCGGGCGAAAATACATTTGCTCTTTGCAACAAATACGTCGACCAAATTGTAACAGTTACCGACGACGAGGTCTCATCGGCCATTCTGTCAATGCTCGAGCACCAGAAGCTTATTACCGAGGGTGCAGGTGCTGTTGCCGTAGCAGCAGCAATGTTCAACAAGGTTCCCGTTGAAGGCAAGAAAGTCGTTTGCGTTGTATCGGGCGGAAACATCGATGTAAATATTCTTGACCGCGTTATCAAGCGCGGACTCTCAAAATCGGGCCGTACGGCACTGCTCAAGATAGAGCTTCTTGACAAGCCCGGACAGCTTGTACAAATATCGAGCATCATTGCCGAACTGGGCGGAAACGTAATTGGGATACACCACGAGCGTACAAATGCCAACACCGATGTCACAGGTTGCTTCATACGCGTAAGTTTGGAGACACGCAACTTCGAGCACGTCGAGCAAATTAAAAAAGCCATTCAGGACGCAGGCTTCAGAATTTGGGATTAACAACAAACGATTAACTATTAAAAATATACAAAATTATGCTTAAGAAAGTTTATACAAAGAATGCCCCCGAGGCTATCGGTCCTTACTCACAGGCCATCATTTGCGGCAATATGCTCTTTACATCGGGACAGATACCCATTAACCCCGCAACAGGCGAGGTTGAGGCTGAGGGTATTACCGACCAGGCGACACAGGTTATGAAAAACCTATCGGCTGTACTTAGCGAAGCCGGAACATCATTCGACAATGTTGTAAAGACCACCTGCTTCTTGAGCGATATGGCCGACTTTGCAGCATTCAACGCTGTTTATGCCGAATATTTCACAAGCAAACCCGCACGCTCTTGCGTTGCAGTAAAGACTCTGCCCAAGAATGTACTTGTTGAGGTTGAGGTTATTGCCGAGATTTAAAAAAGCATCAAACACTGAAAGGGCGAGGAATTTTCCTTGCCCTTTTTTCTTTGAGGCAGCTATGCCTGTTTGCATAAAGAGCCCTATCCTTTTTATATATAAATAGAGCATTTGAGCATTAAAGCAGGCTGTGAGAGAGTATTCCAAAGCAACGGAAGAACAAGTTTATGCAAAAAGAAGAAAATTACCTTTAGAAAACTTTGCCATTCTAAAAAAAAAGAGTAATTTTGCGAGCTGAATAGCATAAACTATTTATCGGACTAAAAACATATAAAAATATAAGACAATGAAAAGAACATTCCAGCCCTCTAACAGAAAGAGAAAGAACAAACACGGTTTCCGTGAGAGAATGGCCACAAAGAACGGTCGTCGCGTATTGGCTGCCCGCCGTGCTAAGGGTCGTGCAAAGTTGACAGTTTCTGACGAATACAACGGAAAGAAAAAGTAATTGCAACCAAATAAATATAGCCGAGCATCGCTCGGCTATATTTATTTTATACCTCTCATTGCAAAAACAGGCCGGTACTTTACGCACACCAACGGCCATATAGAATCACAAAACAGCGTCAATCGAACAGGAACCGCATTATAGCTCCCATAAGTTCGGCACGCTCATCATCACCTTTAACAGCCTCAAACGGGAAGCTTGTTGTCAGCACCCTATAGTCGCCAGCATAGGCCACTCCAGCACTCTCACGGCTACCACTGAAGACAAACGACACAAAAGCGTCGTCTATAGGAACAAGAATATCGGGGCGCGACACAGCATAGCATTCATCATTCACTGTGCGCGGAATTTCGAATCGTTTTCCACCGTTACCCGAAACAGCACACTCCGAAAGGTCCGACACCGAGCCGCCATAATCGAGGCGTAGCACATCACGTATAAAGTCTTTATCGGCCGCCGTTTTCACCATATCGCTGGCAACATAAGCCCCACTCACAAAGAGCGCACCACCCCCACGGCAATACTCTCTTATTTTTTTCTGCAACTCCGCAGGGAAAGTCTTATAAGGACGCTTGTAGCCAAGGTAACAACCTTTGCCACCCTGTTTCTCGACACCAAGAATAAGGTCAACCGCCTTGTAGCCGCCAAGGTTCACCACGCCGTCCATCACAGCATCACTGCCACACGACACAAAAGTTATTCTGTTGGCAGCAAGAGCAAGACCGTGTTTATAAGGATAATCAAAGGTATTTCCGGCCATAAGCACCCCCATATAACGCTCGTCGCTAAGCCCGAGCCCGTCCTCGAGACCTATATTCGCACGCGAGTGGTCGAGCTGCACACCACAATACTCGGGCGAATACATATAAGGAACACCCGGGTCGTACTCCATATCGAAACCCACCATTTGCTGCGTCGACTCAACACGCGGAGCGCTAAGCCTGTGAAAGCCGTTAACGACAAGCACACGCCCTTTCTCGCGTTTCGCCACATAGAGCGAAAGAACCTCGGACGGCAAGCTCTCGCCACCGTCGTTCAAAGCAGCCACCTTGAAACTATAGAGCACATTTTTCTTTACAGGCAAGGTAAACTCATTACCGTTCACAACAGTACCGTTATCGAAGCCGCCATCGCCCTCACGCTTATAAACCACAAACCTATCGGCCTTTGCCGATGGCTCACGCGAGTCATCGACAGCACGCCATTTAAGAGTAACCTCTTTATCATCGGCCGACAGCGACAGAGCAAAATGGCTCACAGGCAATGGCTGTACCACACAATCGTTACCGTGCACATAAGAGAGATGCCTGAGCAACGACTTATAAACCGCGCGCGCAAGCACAAGCTTAAAATCGGGGTTATGCCCGCAGACCATATCCGCAAAATTCTGATGCGAAAGAGATTCGAAAATAACCGAAGGTATATTAGGCACACGCGTCTCGCCATAATTGCGGTCAAGAATACCACGCACAGGCCAACGATCGCCATAGTAGGCCGTCAGGTCGTCCTGCACATTATTAAGCAGAAACGACACTGCATCACGCGACATACTCCTTGAATGCCCTGTGGCAAGAGTATCGCCGTTAAAACGCGTGGTCACAACACCCAAAGAACCTATAATGCTATCGCCTTTATTAAAACCGGCATCGGAGTGGAACCCGAAAGAAAGTTCAAGCGGCACACCAAGACCCACCGAATCGGGGTTATAGACCGAACCACCCGAGAGATAATTTACCGCCCTTCCACGACACACAATATCGTCGCGATAATCATTGGCACCTTCATAGGCCGAATAGACACTGTATGGAAAGCCACTAAACAGCAAATTATAACGCGCAGCCTCAAGATAACGCGGCAAGCCGCTCGCAAGAGCATCGGCACCACGGGCAACACAGCCCATTCCGCCACCGAAACGCACAGCATCGGCGCTCACCACACCCTTAACACTGCTCTCGTTACTCAACAGGACACCCTGTTCCTCGTCGTTGCCGGCCTCGAAGCGGAAAGTGCCCAAATAGACCCACGTACCGCCTCCCATCGTCTGATTAACGCGAAATTCGGTAACGCCGCCACTGTGCATAACCTTATAACGGGCATCGGGCACAGAATTATCAAAAGTACGGTACGACACATACACTGCATAGTTGCCATCGGCGGGAATAGAAGGCGTCCAACGCGCCTCGGCAATCTTTTTTTTATCGCCCAATGAGGTTTCGACACAGCGCGACGTACCGCCGGCAAAAGGATTATCGCCGTCGCGGTACAGAGCGTCGCCGGAAGCATAACCCACTCCGCCTTTACGCCAACGGCAAGAGCGTCCGTTACTTTCGGAATATTTCGACAGACCTTTCCCGTTGTCATTATCCACGACCACCGACTGTGGTTGCCAATCACGCTCACGCGGGGTATAGACCACAGCTCCGGCATTCTCCAGCATAGGCATAAGCATCGGAACCACTATCGACTGGGTAAACAAGTCCTCGACTGTACAGAACAGCAACGGACGTTGCCACTGCCACACGCCTTTATCGACCGAATATACCCGCCCGTGACTCTGCCACAAAGCAATGTGGCGCCCGGCAAGCCCCGCCCCCACGCTGTAAGGACGAGAGAGGTTCGACACCCAAGGCGCCCCATCGTAGCACACCCCGCCCCACAGACGCGATGCATCGACATTTCCGTCACGATAAATATTGGGCACACGTTCTTCGATCGTGCGGTTGTCGTACACAATCTCAATCTTATATCTCCTAAACTTAGAAGGCAGCAATTTGCGTATGTCGCGATATATAGTATCGACCACCTCGGGAGTGAAAGCCTGACCCGCAAAAGCCTCGTTGCAATGAATGACAACCTTTTTGGCCTTGTTATTTACAACAATTTTATTGCGACGTTTTTCGAGCCCCGAATAGCGCAACTTTGTACGGTCGGAGCGAAAGTTCTTGAAGTACTCCCCTATGGAACGTTCAACGGTTTTATCGACCCCTTGTGCCGATAAAACCGTTATACCGAGAATGCAGACTGCAACAGCCGTCAGCCACTTATGCATAACAGCCCGCAGTTTTTACGCCAAAGCCTTAATCTCTTCGAGCAACGCTTTTGCGTCCGCATTGAAAGAGTCGCAAAGAGTGTTAAAGAATTTCTTTGCAGGAACACCCGGCTCAAGATGATTAACACGTGCTATATACTCTTTATTCAAGGCAAAAATCTTGTTGAACACAGCAACCCAAGCCTCTGTATCGCCCTTAGAATCGTAAGATGCGATAAACGCCTCTGTTGCCAACTCATCTACAACGAAAGTAATTACCTTCTTTAAATTTCTTCTGTTTGCCATAACTGTATCTTTTAAAATAAAAAAATTGCAAGACGCCATACACCAAGAGTCCGCCTTTACATTGGTAAAGATACTCTTTTAAAGCGAAACAGACAACAGAAACAGCAAAAAAGAGGTTATTTTTATTTATATTGAATAAAAAAGCCCGATGCGCTTTTAAAATTCACAAAAAAAAGCGAAATTTGCCAGTAAAATAGGAACATTACTTATTATTTAAAGAAAATATGAAAATAAGCGCATTACAACAAGCAAGGGCTGCTTACCAGCCCAAGTTGCCACAGGCACTTACCGAGACTGTCAAATTGTGTGAGGGTGCAGCAACCGAGTCTGTAGCCGACCAGGAGGCCATCAAGGCTATGTTCCCCAACACCTACGGCTTGCCCATCGTAACATTCGAGAAGGGTGGCGAGGCTAAGGAGTACCCTGCTATCAATGTAGGTGTAATTCTTTCAGGCGGACAGGCTCCCGGCGGACACAACGTTATCGCAGGTCTTTTCGACGGTGTCAAGAGACTCAACCCCAACAGCCGTCTCTACGGTTTCTTGATGGGCCCCGGCGGATTGGTAGACCATAAGTATATGGAGATTACTGCCGATATTATGGACGCATACCGCAACACTGGCGGTTTCGACATTATCGGTTCAGGCCGTACAAAACTCGAGAAAACCGAGCAGTTCGATAAAGGCCTCGAGATTATCAAGGAACTTGACATCAAGGCACTTGTAATTATCGGTGGTGACGACTCGAACACCAACGCTTGCGTGCTCGCTGAATACTACGCAGCAAAGAACACCGGCGTACAGGTTATCGGTTGCCCCAAGACCATCGACGGCGACCTGAAGAACGCTTACATTGAGACTTCATTCGGTTTCGACACAGCTTGTAAGGTTTATTCAGAGGTTATCGGAAACATTCAGCGCGACTGCAATTCGGCACAGAAGTACTGGCACTTCATCAAGCTGATGGGACGTTCGGCGTCACACATCGCTCTTGAGTGCGCATTGCAGACACAACCCAACTATTGTATCATTTCCGAGGAAGTTGAGCAGAAGGCTCTCTCACTCGACGACATTGTAACATCAATCGCTCAGGCTGTTGCCGACCGTGCCGCTGCAGGCAACAATTTCGGTACAGTACTTATCCCCGAGGGACTCATTGAGTTCGTTCCCGCGATGAAGGCTCTTATCGCCGAGCTGAACGACCTGTTGGCACACAACGGCGAGGAGTACGCAGCCGTAGCACCCGAGGAGCAGCGTCAGTACATCATCGACCACTTGACAGCCGAGAACGCAGCTGTTTATGCAAGCCTGCCCGCAGGTGTTGCACGCCAGCTGACAATGGACCGCGACCCCCACGGCAACGTACAGGTATCACTTATTGAGACCGAGAAACTTTTGTCAGAGATGGTTGCCGGCAAGCTCGCAGCCTGGAAGGCCGAAGGCAAGTACGTTGGCAAGTTCAATGCACAGCACCACTTCTTCGGTTACGAAGGCCGTTGTGCAGCTCCTTCGAACTACGATGCCGACTACTGCTACGCATTGGGTTACAACGCATCACAGCTCATCGCAGCCGGCAAGACCGGTTATATGTCATCGGTACGCAACACCACAGCTCCCGCTGCCGAGTGGGTTGCAGGCGGTATACCCATCACTATGATGATGAATATGGAGCGTCGCCACGGCGAGATGAAGCCCGTTATCCAGAAGGCACTTGTTGACCTCAACGGCGCACCTTTCAAGACATTCGCAGCCAACAGAGAGTTGTGGGCTAAGGAAACCTGCTATGTATATCCAGGCCCAATCCAGTACTTCGGACCATCTGAAGTTTGCGACCAGACAACAAAGACACTTGCTCTCGAGCAGCAAAAGTAAGAGAGACGTGTCTGATGGCGAACGCTAAAAAGACAACAAAAAGACCCGGCGAGCGGAAGAGACCTTCCGCCCGCCGTTCTTCTAAACCAAAGAGGAGAAAAAGGACTCCCCGTTGGTTACATCTGCTCATAGCCGTCGCGATTATGAGCATAGCGTTATTTGTTGCCTACCACACGGTGTTCAAACAGTCATTCTTCCGCTTTGCCGTATGCAAGGGCATTAAAGCCTACCGAACCTGTCTGCCCAAAGGATACAGCGCATACGGAATAGACGTCTCGCACCACCAAGGCGAGATAAACTGGGAAAAGATAAGAAAAGAAAGCGACAAAGAAGCCCCCATCTCATTCGCATACATTAAAGCCACCGAGGGACGCGACCACAAGGACCGCCTTTTCGACAAAAACTGGGCTGCGGCAAAAAAAGCAGGACTCACACGTGGTGCCTACCATTACTTTACCGAGGCATCGACAGGCGATGCACAAGCCTTGATGTACATCACGAATGTCAAGCTGGAACCCGGCGACCTGCCACCTATGGTTGACGTAGAAGAAGAACCCGACAACAAAGAGAGCTACATCAAAGAGCTGAAGAAATTCATATTGAGGCTCGAGGAATTCTACGGCATAAAGCCTCTCATATACTCATACGCAAAATTTCACAACCGCCACCTTGACGACCCGTTCTTCAACAACTACGAACTATGGGTTGCACACTACTACACCGATTCGCCAAACGTAAAGCGCGATTGGAGCATATGGCAATGCACCGACATCGGGCGCATTCCAGGAATAGCACACAAAGTAGATATAAATGTCGTTAACGGCGGAATAGAGAAACTCAACCAGCTGTTGATAAAGCCCGAATAAGATACAGGCTTCCAATTACCGCGCAGGCTGAATACTATCCATTGATAAACCCGGCACTTGCGCTCGAATAATTACGCCAGGCATCGACCATTGCAAGAAAATCCTGCGGAAGTTCCGAATCGAAGAACATCATCTCGCCGCTTACAGGGTGTACAAAGCCCAAAGTCTTTGCGTGCAACGCCTGACGCGGACACAATTTAAAACAATTACGCACAAACGCACTGTACTTGCTGAAATTAGTACCCTTAAGAATTTCGTCACCGCCGTAGACATCATCATTAAAAAGAGTGTGCCCGATATGTTTCATATGCACCCTTATCTGATGAGTGCGCCCGGTCTCAAGGTTACACTCCACAAGAGAGACATAACTGAGCCTTTCGAGCACTTTATAATGCGTCACCGCGTGCTTGCCCACAGAATCATCGCCCGAGACGCACATCTGCAACCTGTTGCGAGGATTGCGTGTGATATTACCCACGACCGTACCGGTATCCTCCTTTACATTACCCCAAACAACCGCATTATAAGTTCTCTTTGTACTCTTTTTAAAGAACTGCATTCCCAAATGCGCTTTTGCAGCAGCGGTCTTTGCAACCACGAGCAACCCCGAGGTATTTTTGTCAATTCTGTGCACAAGCCCCACCTGTGGGTCATTAGGGTCAAAATCGGGATTATCTTTCAAATGCCACGCAACGGCATTTATGAGCGTACCGTGATAGTTTCCACACCCGGGGTGCACAACAAGCCCCGCCGGCTTGTTCACAACCATAAGCACGTCATCTTCGTAGACGACATCAAGCGGAATATCCTCGGGAACTATACTGTTGTCGTACGCAGGAGTGTCAAGCGTTATTACAATCTCGTCAAGAGGCTTGACCTTATAGTTACTCTTGACCACTTTGCCGTTAACAGCAATGGAACCGGCATCGGCAGCCTGCTGTATTTTATTACGCGACGTGTTCGCAACGTGGTCTATCAGAAATTTGTCGATTCGTATAGGTGACTGCCCTTTGTCGGCCGTGAGGCGTATCTCACGAAAAAGCGTTTCCTCCTCGAGTTCAAGGTCATCGGAACCCACAAACCCGGAATTATACTCGGCTGCAACATCAAATTCCTGCATATACATCAAAAGAAATTGGAGTCCAACATTACTGTGTCTTCAAGCACACGCTCTCCACTGCCAATAACAAGAGTTACTTTCGAACCACGAGGAATAGCCGTTCCATTATCCATTTTACGTCCTTCGTATAACAGTTCATACACCCAGTCGCGTTCGCCATCTATTGTATCGACCTTTTCGACAACAAACCCCGCGGCTGCAAGACGAAATTTAGCCTCGCGCAAAGAGCAGTTGTCAACTATTGGCGGCAAGCCCTGTTTAGGCTTTCGGGTTGTGTTAAGAACAAGAACAATCTTGCGTCCCTCCTTTACTTTTGCATCGGCAAGAGGGCGTTGCTCTATAACTTCATTTTCGGCAGCACCCTCCTTGTGCTTATATTCAAGCACAGCATAATCAAGTTTGCTATCGGCAAGCACATTCTTTGCCTCTTCGAGCGACAAGCCACACACATCGGGAACAGCGTAAGCTTGGTCGTGATGAGTATAGTCATCGAGCCAGTTAAGGGTCAGGAAAGGTATCAGTATAGCCAGCAGAACCATTACAAGAACATTTATCAAGACTATCTTCAACACTTTCATAAGGTCGTTTTTAGAACGTTTTTTATTTTTCACAGCCGATTTATTAGAATTCTTGTTCATAGACACAACAATTACTCTGCAAAAGTAATACAACTCGGGGGCAATAACAAAAATAACCTTTATTTTTTACGCCCTGCAGCGACAATAGAGACATTATCGCCGTGCCGACAAAATATCTTTAATTGATAATTGATAATACGTGCAGTCTTGTTTTCTTGTCAGTTTTGTATTATCTTCGCAGAGTATTATATATTTATACTTATGAAGAAATTTATATTACTGGCTATTCTATTCATCGTTGCCGTTACAGTAACGGCACAAACAGCCAAGAAAAGCAGCGCAGTCGAGCCACAATACGACAAGGGTGCAGTCCCCGTACTCAACGGCAAAGTAACCTTTGAAGAGACTATCCAGGCCGAAGGGCTGTCAGCCGCGCAGGTCGAAGAGAGAATCAACGCGTGGGTTGCACGCCGTTATGTAAAGCCGACTGTAATTTCGGCAAAAAGGTACGACGAGAAACCCGGTACAGTAACCATAAAAGGCGAGGAGTATATTGTATTCAAAAGCACTTGGATTGAATTGATTAGGGCCAGAATATACTATTATCTCACTATGGAAGCACAAGACGGTTGCTGCAAGTTCAAAATGTCACGCATAACCTATTGGTACGACGACGAGGACGACGAGGGTGGCGTGAAGATGATTGCCGAGAACTGGATTCCCGACGATAAAGCATTCAAGAAGAATGGAAAACTTAAAAAATTCGAAGGCAAGTTCCGTCGCAAGACTATTGACCTTAAGAACATTCTCGTGAACGAACTTAAAGAAACACTTAAATAAAAAACAAGATGCGCACCGTCGATAAAGCAAGATACATTCTTAACATACTGTTCCTTATAGGCGCGGTAGTGACTTTTATTGTTTATTTCACAAACGGTACCACCCCCACTTTTCTGTATTTAGGATTCACGACCCTTGCTCTAAAGGTTCTTGAGTTTATTCTGCGCTTTATAAACTGATGCTGTCTGCAAGAATGAAGAAATTGCTTTTCATACTACTTTTGCTGTTACCCTCGACATTTCTTGGGCAGCACAAGACCTTGCACCAGAATGAATCGCAGACAGGGAGCGGGCTGGGCAGCGGCGAAGTATTCAGCCCGTTCAGAGACAACCCTATTGATTCCACAAAGGCTAACATAAAAGTCCCGAAAGAGATTCATCAGTGGCGCATAAACGAGCGCACAGGCGAGGTCATACCCATAAACGCCGACACATTGCAGCACCTATTCCAGAACCGCCACCTGACCGAAGGCATCAACGGCGAGTACAATTTTTTAGGCAATATGGGCACACCGCGCCAGACACGCATATTCTTCAACAGGCCAACCGACACATCGTTCGACTTTCTACAGCCATACGACTATTTCTTCACACGTCCGGGGCGCTTTATATTTACCGACACAAAGTCGCCATACACAAATCTGAGCTACCACACATCGGGCGACCAGATTGACGGCGACGACCGTGTAAGAGCTTACTTTTCGGTAAACGCAGGAAAAAAGTTCGGTGCAGGTTTTCTGTTCGACTACCTATATGCCAGAGGCCGGTACGACAACCAGTCAAGTTCACAGATGCACTTTGCGCTATTCTCGTTCTACAAGAGCGACCGCTACGACTACCACCTGCTTGCCGGACACTACAACATAAAACAAGCCGAGAACGGCGGTATAACCGATGACCGATACATCACACGCCCCGAGGAGACAGATGGTTCGAACAGCAGCTTCGGAACAGCCGACATTCCTGTAAAACTCGACCAGACGTGGAACAACAACGAGGTTTACACAGCGTTCTTCACACACAGCTACAACCTTGGTTTCTACCGCGACAAGGCATTGATTGACAGCGCAGGAGTTGCAACCGATTCCATTATACAGGAATTTGTCAAGGTGTCGCGCATAACCCACACAGCCGACATTACACATAATTTCCACCGATTCATCAATTACAGAGAACCCGTGCAATATTATGCCGACAATTTCCTTCCCAAAGACTCGCTGGACAACACCAAGTACTTCAAGATGGAGAACAGACTCTCTCTTGCACTGTGCGAAGGGTTCAGCAAATGGGCTTTTGCCGACATTGAGGCGTTTGCATCGTACAAGTACAATCACTACATTCTGCCCGACACCATTGTCGACAACGGCCGAGAGTTCAGGAAAGGATACAACGAGCATATACTCTCAATAGGAGGAATAGTTTCAAGCAATCAGTGGAAATATTTCAACTACCGAATAGAAGGCGAAACCGCTATTCTGGGCGAAGAGCTTGGCGCATTCTCGCTCGATGGCACATTAGACTTCAACCTTAAACTCTGGAAGAAAGACGTAAAGCTAAAAGCTCACGCATTCATAAAGAACAACCGCCCATCGTTCTACTACCGCCACTATCACGCCGAACACTATTGGTGGGACAATGACAACCTTGCAAAAGAGTTCAAGACACGCATCGATGGCGAGCTGCACATTCCATCGTGGAGAACAAAATTGAGCGTAGGATTCGAGAATATAAAAAACTACACTTACATTGCCAACAAATCTGTAGCAGCGACAAACGGCCGTTACCTTAGCCGTTTGGAGGTTGCACAAGAAAAAAGCAACATACGCGTGTTTACAGCAATGCTCAAACAAGACTTTAAGTTCGGCATTTTCAACCTGAACACAGAAGTAACCTACCAACACAGCAGCAACAAGGATATATTGCCGTTACCCGACCTTAACGTATACGCAAACATATTCCTTAAATTCAGGATTGCAAAGGTATTGAACACCGAAATCGGTGCCGATGCACGCTACTTTACAAAATATTACGCACCCGACTATTCGCCCGCCCTTGGCCAGTTCGTTCAGCAGAACAAAGCCGACAGGGTTGAGATTGGAAACTATCCGTTAGCAAGCGTATACGCCAATTTTCTGCTCAAGCAAACACGATTCTATGTAAAATATTACCACGTTAACGAAGGGATAGGAAACAGCAACTACTTCCTTGTCCCCCACCACCCGCTGACGAAAGGAGTATTGTGGTTAGGGTTGTCGTGGAACTTTTATAACTGATGAACAATGGATAAGATTGTCAAATGGGGCTTCATCGGTTGCGGCGAAGCCACTGAAAAGAAGAGCGGTCCTGCATTTGCAGTAGTCAAAGGGTCCGAGGTTGTGGCGGTGATGGGGCGCGACAAAGAAAAGACCCGCAACTATGCCAAACGCCATAATATAACAAGATGGTACACCGATGCCCAGGCGCTCATTGATGACCCCAATGTAAATGCCGTCTATATAGCCACCCCACCTTCGTCGCACACCACATACGCCATAATGGCTATGAAAGCCGGCAAGCCGGTGTACGTCGAGAAACCTTTGGCAGCCAGCTACGAGGATTGCGCCCGAATAAACAGAATCTCCCGCGAGACAGGAGTGCCTTGCTTTGTAGCTTACTACCGACGCTACCTACCCTATTTTCAGAAAGTAAAAGAGTTGTTGCCCGAGATTGGCAACGTGCTGAATGTCCAGATACGTTTCTCGGTTCCCCCGCGTGACCTTGACTACAACCGCGAGAACCTTCCTTGGCGAGTAAACCCCGACATTGCCGGTGGAGGATATTTCTACGACCTTGCCCCCCACCAGATAGACCTTTTGCAAGAGATGTTCGGTTGCATACTCTACGCCGAAGGCTATGCAGCCAACCGCGGAGGGCTATACAAAGCCGAGGACACCGTGAGTGCCTGTTTCAAGTTCGAGACAGGAATCCCCGGCTCGGGTTCGTGGTGCTTCGTTTCGGACGAATCGTCCAAAGAGGACCATATTGAGATTTTCGGCAACAAGGGTACAATAAAATTTTCAGTATTTACCTTTGAGCCCATCGAACTGCGCAACGAACAAGGCGTTAGGACATTCAACGTGCCGAACCCCACATATGTTCAACAGCCCCTTATAAAAAACATTGTGGAGCACCTGCAAAAAAAGGGCAACTGCGCCTGTGACAGCATAAGCGCAACCCCCACAAACTGGGTACTCGACAAAATCCTCGGCAAGATAATATAATCACTTATGAACGGTGCATTTGTGGTGAAGGAAGCTGTAAGACGTATAATAGTTGTCACTATTATCATAATACTGTGCGTCCCGGCAGTTGCTCAACAAGAGAGCAAAAAGCAAACATTCGGGAGCAAGATTATAGGCAGCACAAAGAATTTCATCGAGAATATTCTCGACGGAAAAGACACTCTTTATGTATCGCCTAACCGCTACAACCTCACCATAATGCCCCAATATACCTTTTGTTACGAATATTACCGTTTCTCGGCTCTTGACGGCAAACAGAGCATTATGCTTGCACCTGCCAACCGTAACAAAATCGGTGTTTACCTTGGCTGGCGATGGATTTTTCTTGGATACAGCTTTGACCTCGGTAACGAAAAGCCGCAAACCGACCTTAATTTCAGTTTCTACACAGCCGCAGCCGGAATAGACCTATTCTACCGTAAACGCGACAGCGGCTACCGCATACGCGAATTAAGAGGCTTTTTTGAAAACGACACAGAGCTCACAAACTACAACCGCAATTTCGACGGCCTTGCAGTAGAACAGTTAGGACTGAACTTATACTACATTTTCAACCACAAGAGATTCTCCTATCCTGCAGCCTACAGCCAGTCGACCAACCAAAGAATAAGCGCCGGTTCATTTATTCTGGGAATAACATACAACGAGCAATCATTCAACTTTGACCATTCAAAATTCGACCCAAGCATAGAGAATCGGCTCGACAACAGTCTAAAATTCCGCAATATCAATTACAAAGACTTCAGCATAAACTTCGGATACAGTTACAACTGGGTTTTTGCAAAGGATTTTGTAGCTAACCTCTCCCTGACTCCGGCTGTGGGATACAAAAACACCTCGCTACGTCTAACCAGCAGCAAGGAGTTATTCTCGAGTATCAACTTCGACCTTATAACACGCGCGGCTGTAGTATACAACAACAGTAAATACTACGCCGGCGTATCATTAGTCTCTCATACATATTCATACGACAACGCCTCACTCTCTATTGTAAACGGATTCGGCGTTATAAACGTATATTTCGGTTTCAACTTCTGGCGAAAGAAATAACCATCAGAATTTAAAGCCCATTGTTGCCATCACCGAGTGGTTATCATAATTAACCTTTGCTGCCGGATTAGGAACTTCCGGGTCAAAATATGGATAAAAATCAGCATTTCTTGTCTGGAACACATAAGCAAGGTCAAAATAGAAATACTTTCCACGGAAACCGGTTCCAAAGGTTATCGTGTGCTTGTCAAAGAGATTCGTATATTCTGTCGAAGTCGAAGATACCGGCATATTAAGCATCTCCTTATACGCCCCTTTCCTGAATGGAGCGCTTGCGTAGTTATAACCGGCACGCAAACTGAAATTATTGTCAACATTATATTCCACACCCACGCGTACCGTGTGCTGCTCCTTAAGGTTGCAAGCAATCTCTTCGTTCTGTGCAGCACTGTCAAATGTCGTACCGTCCCACTCATATTCGGCTGTAGAGTAATCAACATACTCATACTCGGCATTCAGAGCAACGTGCGACCCGAATGTATACGCAGCCGAAACGCCTATGCGCCAAGGAGTGGTCACCGCAGCATTTGTAAGCAATTCAGCACCATAAAGGTCTTTATCTTTAGTCTCATAAAAATCGCCATACGGTCCCTCTATATCCGCCCAAGAAAGACTTCTCAACTGGTACCAGGTGGGAGTATGCAGATAAACGCCGAACCTGAACGGCGAATAGACAAACGGACGCACAATAGCACCAAGCTTCAAGTTAAAACCGGCACCATCAAGATAGGTATAATTACCAATTGAATAAATCTCACCTTGTTCATCGTCCTCGCAATAGAGAGCCGATTGCTCATAATTGACATTAGCGATAGACATTGTAGCACCCAGATAGAGATAATCGCTCACATTTGTCGACAGGTTAAAATCGACCTCTGAAACACCGCCACTCTTGTCGCTATAATAATACACATCGGTTGGCTCAAAAATCAAGCCGCCATTGTTCATAATAAGATTGCCACCGGCATCACCGACATTTGCATAAGTCATCATCATAGGCAGCCAACTGTACTCAAAATCCTCGAAAGAGGAACGGTTGATATTATCCAGCTCGAACGGGTTGTTATTATACAAATCCATTATAGCATACTGCTGCGAAAATCCGCCCGAAGGACCATTCATACTGAATTCGTTGGTAAGCAACCCTGTACGGCGATATCCAACTGCAAGATTCAAGAACCTCAAAGTACCTTCATCGCTTATCTTGTTAGTAAAAACAGCTCCAAAATTATTCACATCGAATACATTTTTCTTGCTTTTCACTTCGAGCCCGTTATAAGACGAGTTTGTATTCAAGAAGTTGACACTTGCCGTTAGAGCAATGTCGTTGCGACGATAGAGAGCTATGCCGGCCGGGTTTGTGCCCATAACCGAAACGTCACCGCCCAACGCACCCATAGAACCGCCCATAGAGACGAACCGAGACGTTCCGACAAGAGAATTCTCCATTACAGGAGCAATGTCGTACATTGTCTGAGCTTGAACACCAAAAGGAATAATTGCAAGAATAGTATATAATAAGCGTTTCATAATAATATCTTTTAATATCGAATAATCACTGTTTATCTGCCACGACGCGAACCACCTGAGCGCAAGCTGCTGCTACTGCGTATGCTTGAGCCACTGCTTCTCGATGAAGAAGAATTATAGGAGCGCGACACGCCGGTACTGCTTGGACGGCTATATCCCGACGAAGAGGACGATTCACGTCGTTTTTCCGTAACGCTGCTCCTTGATTCTCCCGATGACGATGAAGAACTGTTGCGTCGCCGGCTATTGCTGTTCACATTACTCTTTTCATTTCGCCTTTGGGTGCCGCTACCGCTTACCGATGAGCCTGCCGGCTGACGGCGACGTGCAGAGGTATCCCGTACGGTACTGCTGCTACGGGTATTACCGCTCTGCGACTCTGTACGAAGATTCACATTGGACTTTTCGTTACTATCGGACGACGTTCTCTCGAGAGTAAATCCACGCTGATTGCCATTTCTGCGATTACCCTCCTTTCGAACAGCTTCGACACTGCCCCTTTCAGCATTACCGCCCCTCAGGTTTACGCCACTGTTATTGCGGTTCGCCGTTACAGAGGCGTCGTTACCGCTACCCCTATTGGCGACAGCATCTGTACCACGTCGGTTGCCACTATTGCCATTCGAAGGTATGTAAGTTGGCCTGCGGACATTAGTATCGACAAAATAACCAGGCCTCCAACCGCCCTGATAATGATACCCCGGATACCAATAATTGTGATAGCCATAATAATATCCCGAGTGCCACATACTGTGTGCGTGCCAGTTCCACGACGGAGAATAGCACCAACTGTTCCATCTGTAACAATCGTACCAATTGTAATAGTTCAGCGTACCCCAATAACCGTTCCACGCATACATCGGGTTATTTATTGTGGGATAAATATCTATACTGTAACCATTATCATACGCAAGCCAATCGTTTATTCCGCAACCATAGGCAAGATCCCAATATATAGGGCTGCATAGTGCGCGGCGAGGAGTGCGGAAACGTACGATACGCGTCGAATAGTTATAGTCGTTCCCAGCCTCATCGTTATAGGAATAATCGTCGTAATAATTATCGTACAAATAAGCGTCGACATTATTGGTGTACTCTATAGAAGAATTCTCAGGCTCAACACCAACATCTTCCGAATCACTGTACGACCCGGCATTCTGTACCTCGGTACTCTGTTTCGTCTTTTTCGTCGGAACAAAGTATATATCATCGACCTGCGCCAATATTCCCGAAGGCATCAAAAACAGTGCAAACAGACATACACTTCTCAACAATAAATATTTAACCGCTTTTTTCATAACCGCTTACATATTTGTAGTTTTACTCGGTACAAAAATATCAAGGTCTCAGAAAAGAAAAAAGGGAAAAAGCCTACAGAAAAGGAGGAATTTCCCTATTTTATAAAAATGAGGGTGCATCTTTAAAAGACACAACCTCATTTAATGCAGTATTTTTCTCAATATCAATTATTCTCGGGACGGAGACGACGAACCACCTCGGCAGTACGCCACATTTCGCTCTCGCGCATAGCCTTAAGTTCTTCGTTGAGTTTCTCGCGATAGTCAGGCTGCGAGTTTGAGTCGATAGAGATTTGAGCCTCTTTGCCACTCTTTACCGATTCGTACAACTTGTACATTACAGGCTTGATGGCATCGTGGAAAGGAGTCATCCAATCGAGAGCACCACGCTGCGCTGTTGTAGAGCAGTTTGCATACATCCAGTCCATACCCTTTGCCGCAAAAAGAGGCATAAGCGACTGTGTCAGTTCCTCTACAGTCTCGTTAAAGGCCTCCGAGGGAGTGTGTCCATTCTCGCGCAAAACCTCGTACTGCGCAAGGAAAAGTCCCTGAATAGCACCCATCAGCGAACCACGTTCACCGGTAAGGTCCGACACAGCCTCACGCTGGAATGTAGTCTCGAACATATAACCCGAACCGATTCCGATACCAAAAGCGAGCACTCTATCAAGAGCCTTGCCTGTAGCGTCCTGATGCACGGCGTAAGAAGAGTTCAGACCGCGACCCTCGAGGAACATTGTACGCAACGAAGTTCCCGAACCCTTGGGAGCAACCATAATAACATCAATATCGGCAGGAGGAACAATTCCGGTTCTGTCGTTCCAGTTGATACCAAAGCCGTGCGAGAAATAGAGAGCCTTACCGGCTGTCAGCGACTCCTTAATGCGAGGCCACACCGCAATCTGCGCCGCGTCTGACAACAACATACAAACGATTGTACCACGCTGCGCAGCCTCCTCAATAGAGAATAGTGTCTCGCCGGGCACCCAACCGTCTTTAACAGTCTTGTCGTATGTAGCGCCCTCGCGCTGACCGACAATTACATTAAAACCATTATCGCGCAAATTACAAGCCTGACCGGGGCCCTGAACGCCGTAGCCAAGAACTGCGATAGTTTCATTTTTAAGCACCTCGCGTGCCTTCTCGAGCGAAAACTCATTAGGAGTGGTAACATTCTCTATCACTCCGCCAAAATTCATTTCTGCCATAATTATTTACTTTTTTATTACTGATTTACGTTTATAATCTTCGTCAAAGAGTGCTTCACCGAGCTTTGACTGCAGTGCACGCGGAACGGCCACACGGCCCGACTTTACAAATTGCAACATACATTGCTGTGCAACAAATTCATTATATAGCCTTACGATAGTATCGGTTTGTCCGGTAACCTCGACAACGGTATAGCTGGAGTTAACCTCAATGATTCGCGCATTATTGTGGCGTATTATTCTTGAAATCTCGTCATTTTCGAGCATTCGTGCCGTAGACAACTTATAGAGTGCAACCTCTTGGAAGAATATCTCATTATCGGTGTAAAAATCGGCTTTCAACACATCGACCTTTTTAGCGATGCGTTTTGTAACCTTTAAGACAGAATCCTCATCGCCCCATAGCGAGATTGTATAGCGGTGCACTCCGTCAACCGATGACGACGACGCCGTTATTGTATCTATATTCATCATTCTGCGGGTAAACTCAGCCGTAACCTGATTAAGCATACCTGCGATATTCTCGGTATATATAATTATTGTAAATAACTTCTTTTCCATACTCTCTTATTCAAAAATCATCTCACTTACTGTTGCTCCCGGAGGCGTCATAGGCATCACATTAGCCTCTTCCTTCACTGCCACGTGCAAAAGGAATGCACCCGGAGTCTCAATCATCTCCTTTATAGCATCGTCAAGTTCCTCGCGACGAGTTACCAGACGCGAAGCTATTCCGTAGCCCTGCGCGATGAGCCCATAATCGGGGTTCAGCATAGGTGTCCACGAGTAGCGATGGTTAAAAAACAGTTCCTGCCACTGGCGCACATTACCCAGGAAATTGTTATTCAAAAGAATTATCTTAACAGCAAGTCTCTGCTCCATAATTGTTCCGAACTCCTGAATATTCATTTGCAAGCCACCATCACCCGCAAAAATGCAGACGTCACGTTCGGGCATTGCTATTTTTGCACCAATGGCTGCCGGAAGACCGTAGCCCATCGTTCCCAGGCCGCCCGATGTGAGTATGCTGTGAGGCTTTGTAAACTTGAAATAACGCGCCGACATCATCTGGTTCTGACCAACGTCTGTAACAAGAATTGCGCTGTTATTGGTAGCCTCACTTACCTTACGGACAACCTCACCCATAAGCAACGGACCTTCGCCAGGGTTCAGAGCCTTGTCGATAACCTTTTCAAACTCAATGGCATTATATTTGTGGAAACTTTCAATCCACTCTTTGTGCGAAGCCTCTTCGACAAGAGCCGTAAGTTCAGGAAGGACCTCCTTGCAATCACCCACTATAGGAACGTCAACTCTGACATTTTTATTTATCTCGGCGTGGTCAATATCTATGTGAATAACCTTCGCCTGTTTCGCATATGTGTTTACGTTACCTGTGACACGGTCGCTAAAACGCATTCCCACGGCAATCAACAGGTCACATTCATTGCTGTTTACGTTAGGACCGTAATTACCGTGCATACCCAACATACCCACACATAACGGGTGGTCGCTCGGAAGCGCCGAAAGCCCCATCAGCGTGCGTGCTGCCGGAATATCGGCCTTTTCAATAAAAGTCTTCAGTTCCTCGTGAGCCTCACCCAGTTCGACACCCTGTCCTACAAGGACAAAGGGACGTTTAGCAGCGTTTATAAGCCTTGCAGCCTCTTCTATTGCCGCCCGTGAAGGCGTAGGATAAGGTATATAGCTGCGCACAGCATCTACAGTCATAGGTTTAAAATCGGTAAACGCTATTTGCGCATCTTTCGTAAAGTCAAGAACAACAGGTCCCGGACGTCCAGTTCCTGCAATATAAAAAGCACGTGCAACAGCCCAAGCTACGTCCTCGGCGCGACGTATCTGATAGCTCCATTTTGTTATGGGCTGCGTTATACCGACAAAATCAATCTCTTGAAAAGCGTCGGTACCAAGCACAGCCGACGGCACCTGACCGGCAATAACAACCACCGGAGTACTGTCAAGCATAGCATCACTTATTCCCGTCAGAGTGTTTGTAGCACCCGGGCCGCTTGTGACTATACAAAGACCAACCTTTCCCGAACTGCGCGCATACCCCTGTGCAGCGTGTACAGCACCCTGTTCGTGGCGCACCAACACACTGCGGAACACATCACGGTAGTCATACATTGCATCGAACACCGGCATAATAGAACCACCGGGATAGCCGAACACAGTATCGACACCTTCATTTACCAGCGAGCGCATAAGCGCCTCGCAACCTGTTATTTTATCTTTCCCCATTGTTTAGTCAATTATTCTTACACCGCCCTTATCGGCAGAACTTACCATATTAGCATAAGCCTTAAGGCTTTTTGAAACAACCCTGTCACGTGTCAACGGGAACATTTCACGGGATTCAAGTTCTTCGTCACTCAAACGCACATTTATTGAACGTGCAGGAATATCAATATCAATAATATCGCCATCGCGCAACTTACCGATGTTACCACCGGCTGCAGCCTCGGGCGATATATGACCGATGCTCAGTCCCGATGTGCCACCACTGAACCGTCCGTCGGTAATGAGCGCACACTCCTTACCCAAATGACGCGACTTAATGTAAGACGTGGGATACAACATCTCCTGCATTCCCGGACCGCCTTTTGGACCTTCGTAGATAATCACCACAACATCACCGGCCTGAACAGCACCGCCAAGAATACCCTCGACCGCAGCCTCCTGCGAGTCAAAAACTTTAGCCTTTCCGCTAAAGCGCCATATACTCTCATCGACACCGGCAGTCTTTACGACACAACCGTCCTTTGCAATATTTCCGAACAGAACAGCAAGACCGCCATCTTTTGTATAGGCATTCTCGAGTGAACGTATACAACCGTCAACCCTGTCTGTATCAAGACTTTCATACACACTGCTGTGAGCACCCATTGTGTTACAGAACACGTTAGCAGGCGCAGTGCTGTATATTCGCATAGCCTCAGTATCGACATTTTCACCTGTCACAGAGTATTTTTCAATATCCTCGGCAAGCGTAGCACCGTTTACACGTTTAACAGATGTATTCAGCAAAGCACCTTTTGCAAGCTCGCCCATAATACCTAAAATTCCACCGGCTCTGCCACAATCCTGTACAGCATACTTCTGTCCGTTAGGCGCAAGTTTACACAAACAAGGAACCTTGCGACTCAAGGCATCAATATCCTCCATTCTGAAGTCAACCCCGGCCTCTTGTGCTACAGCCAGAAGATGCAGAATGGTATTTGTAGAGCCACCCATTGCTATATCAAGCGTCATTGCGTTAAGAAACGCCTCGCGTGTAGCGATATTACGCGGAAGCACGCTAACGTCGCCCTCGGCATAATATTTCATAGCATTCTCGACAATCTGTCTTGCAGCGTCCTTCAGGAGCTGAACGCGGTTTGTATGCGTGGCAAGAATTGTACCGTTTCCGGGCAATGAGAGTCCTATTGCCTCGGTCAGAGAGTTCATTGAATTTGCTGTAAACATTCCCGAACAGCAACCACAACCGGGGCAAGAACGTTTCTCGATTTCGGCAAGTTCCTCATCGCTCACCGATGTGTCGGCAGCCTTTACCATTGCAATCACAAGGTCGAGATTCTCGTTTTTCCACGTTCCCTTTTCCATTGGGCCGCCCGACACAAAGACTGTAGGAATATTCAAGCGCATAGCCGCCATAAGCATACCCGGGGTAATTTTGTCGCAGTTCGATATACACACAAGAGCATCGACCTTGTGCGCATTGCACATATACTCTACGCTGTCGGCAATAATATCGCGTGACGGAAGCGAATAGAGCATACCGTCGTGCCCCATTGCAATACCATCATCAATGGCTATTGTATTGAATTCAGCCGCATAACAGCCAAGTTTCTCAATTTCCTGTTTAACAATCTGTCCGGCCTCGTGCAGATGAGTGTGGCCGGGAACAAGCTGCGTAAAAGAATTAGCAATAGCAATTATAGGCTTGCCAAACATTTCGCGCTTCATTCCATTTGCTATCCACAAAGCACGAGCACCGGCCATACGCCTTCCTTCGGTGCACTGCGCACTTCTCAATTTTATTTTCATAAACTTTTTCCAATAATAAAGAAACGCCCTTCTCGTCGGAGAAAGGGCACTGAATAAATCACAAGCGACGCACATAACTTAAATGTACAAAAAGGACAAACAGCCTATCCAATACATTGACTGGCGCGTGCTTAAATATCTTCAAGCAATGATTTTCTAATCCGCGCGCAAAAATAATCCCTTTTTTCATTTTACACAAACATATTGACATAAAACAACATAAAAGGTTTACAAAAAGATGCATAAAATGTCAATTGGCTGAAAAGTGTAACCATCAGGAAGTTGCACATCGGAAATATGACACCGATATTTTCACACAAGCCGCCACTCTTCGGCAACTACCCCCTTACTCTATCCTTGAGTATAACATAAATTATTACAGGAGCACCGACAAGCGGCGTTACAGCACCAAGAGGCATAAGCCCGCTCTCTCCGGGCAGCTGACAAATTAAATTACAAAAAAGCGCCACAGAACCGCCCAGCAGCGTCGTTGCCGGTAAAAGGAGACGATGATTATTCGTTGCAAAAACCATTCTCGCAAGATGCGGAACCGCCAATCCCACAAATGTGACAGGACCGCAGAAAGCTGTGACGACAGCAGTCAATAATCCCGCCACAGCAAGCAGAATTACACGCACAACAAAGACATTTACACCGAGATTCGCCGCATAAACATCTCCCAGCAATAGCGCATTCAACGGCTTCACCATCACAAAAGCGACAGCCATAACCACAAGCAGAGGCAACACAAACAAAGGCAACTGTCCGACCGACACTGCCCCAAAGCTACCCATTCCCCAAATCATAAAAGAGTGCACCCCCTCGGCTGTTGCAAAATAGTTCAGGATAGATATAACAGATGACACAAGATAGCCAATCGCCACCCCGGCAATAAGCAAATAAACATTGCTACGCAATACCGAAGAGAGTGACAACACAACCGCAATTACCAGCAAAGCACCAATAAACGCCCCCAAAAGCGTTGCAAAATAGCCATTCAGCCCCATTGTTCCCGTCACGACAACACCCTGTGCAAGCAGCGTTACAACAGCCACCCCAAGCCCGGCTCCACTGTTTATACCAAGCACCTCGGGACCCGCCAATGGGTTATTGAAGAGTGTTTGCAACAAAAGACCGGCAACCGACACCGCCGCTCCGGCAAGCAAAGCCGTCACAGCCTGCGGCAGACGCGTATCGAGCACGATAAGACGCCACACATCATTGTCGCTTCCGCCCGTAAGTACCGAGCAGACCTCGTCAAACGGGACACTCACAGAGCCGAAGAAAACATTTGCTGCAAAAAAAAGAAACAACAATATCACTCCGACCATAATAAGAAGAAAGTGTCTGTTAACGCATCTTTTCATAATATCTAAGTTTATATTCGGGCAGCACTTCGGGGTGGAATAGCGCCACAAGTTCTTTCAACAACAACTCCGGGTGAAAAGCACACTCCTCAAAGACCCTCTTGTATTTTGTATTACACGCATAGATATTCTTCTCCTTAAAAGGACGGAAGTTGGAATATCCGGCAAACTCACCTTGCAACGAAGCGTATGTCTTTTCTGCATCAGAGTTATATTTCACAAGCCATACATCGGCGGCGGCGGCTTTTTCAAGCACAACCTCAAAAGCAAGCGGCACAGAGCCTCTTCCCTTGCAAAAAGAGAATATATAGTCCGTTCCGGCATCGGCATACATCTGCCCCATTGTACTGCTACAGCCCGGAACGTACCACGCAGAATTACTCTTCAATTCACACATAAGACGCGGACGCTCAACGCAAGCGGCAGCCTTTAATGCCAGAGCCTCATATTCGTTACATACACTTTCAAATATCGAGTCGGCCGCTGCGGCACAACCAAGCAGACGACCGTAGAAACGTATCCATTCGGCACACCCGAGAGGAGAAATCTCCATATAGTCGGCACACTCTATAAGAGGTACAGCAGAATGAGCCAGCTTGCCATACCCGCCATTCTCATAAGGAAGCACAAACAAAGCCTCAGGAAGAGCCTTGACAACCCTCTCCACATCGACATCGAGCGAACTGCCGCAATCGACAACCCAGCCTGTTGCCAACCCCTCACGCACAGCATCGGAATAGATATATTGCGCGTCGCATACACCGGCTATTGACGCAACCGCAGAAAGTTCTTCGAACAACAAAGCGTGCACACCCGAGAAAAGAACAACCCTTTCAAGCGGAGTTCTGAGCAACACCCCTTCGGGCAGAGAGTCCGGCAGTTCCGCTCCCTTAGGAACAAGCACATAACTCTGCAACACACCATCGTTCCACGGATTTTTCACATCGACAACAGTGTAGTCACGTTGCTCCACAATTCGCAGCAATGACGAGTGGCGCATAGAGAGCGGCGCATCTCCGGCACTCTTCGGGTTATCAGTTGGAAAAAGCAACAAAGCCACAAGCAACAACGACAGAAACAGTGTTGCCATACAGAAAAATAACGAAAGCCTCTTTGCCAACTTCATTATTCGTCACCGTTAACTATTCTGAGTTGCTGCCTTATACTCTCGGAGTGGATAGCCTCGAAAATATCCTTCATCGCCTCGGCGTCCAAATTAGTTCGGTTGCAATAAGCGGCACAACGTTCCATTGTGTCGTTATAGCGCGATGGCTGAAACACTGTAAGCCCCTTCTCGCGCTTAAGTTCGCCCATCTCACGAGACACCTCCATACGCTTGGCTATAAGTTCCATCAGCGCCTCATCAATATCATCTATCTGCTTACGGTAGGATAGGAATTCACTACTATCGGCAACCGCAGAACGTCGGACAAGACGTCCGAGAATAATTCTCAGTTCATCGGGGGTCACCTGCTGTCGGGCATCGCTTAGCGCACAAACAGGATTACAGTGCGTCTCAATCATAAGACCATCAAAATTAAGGTCCATAGCCTGTTGCGAAAGAGACATTACAAGTTCCCGCTTGCCGGCAATGTGGCTCGGGTCACAAATTAGCGGAAGATTCGGAACACGCCGATGCAGTTCAAGCGGCAACTGCCACTGCGGAGAGTTACGAAAGAATTTCTCGCCATACGACGAGAAGCCGCGGTGTATGGCACCCAACTGAGTTATTCCCGCATTATTAAGACGCTCAAGAGCCCCGATCCAAAGTTCAAGGTCGGGGTTAACAGGGTTCTTTACAAGCACCGGGACATCGCAGCCACGCAACGATTCGGCTATCTCTTGCACAGCAAAAGGATTGGCCGTTGTACGCGCTCCAACCCACAGAAGGTCGATTCCGGCCGACAGGGCAAGCTCCACGTGTTCGGCTGTGGCAACCTCGGTAGCCACAGGCAGTGAACATTCACGTTTCACACTCTGCACCCACGCAAGACCTTCGCGCCCCACCCCCTCGAAACAGCCGGGACGTGTACGAGGTTTCCACAATCCGGCTCTGAAAATATCAGCCACACCAACAAGCGCCGATGCTGTGGCAAGCATCTGCTCTTCACTTTCGGCGCTGCAAGGACCGGCAATCACCAACGGAGCATTCTCCTTCTTGAACAAATTTATCTTTTCAATATTCATTGTCTGTAATTCTTGGAAAAAGACGGCGGGCATTAGCCGTTGTCACAGCAGCCACGTGCTCGACCGTACAATTATATATTTCTGCCAGTTTCTGTGCGATATAAAGAACATACGCACTCTCATTTCTCTTTCCACGCATAGGCACAGGTGCCAGATAAGGCGAATCGGTCTCAAGCACAATCCTCTCCAAAGGAACAGCGGCAAGAGAATCGGGGAGCAGGCTCTTTTTATAGGTAACCACCCCTCCTATACCAAGATAAAACCCTTCGTACGACAACAGGCGGCGAGCCTCATCGGCACTACCCGAAAAACAGTGGAACACACCAGTGAGATTCCTTTTGCGGTTATTCTCCATAACCCCACACAACTCCTCGAACGCATTGCGCGAATGTATTGCAAGAGGTAGGCCAAACTCGTGCGCCCATTCTATCTGTTGCTCAAAGGCATCTATCTGCTCTTTTTTATACGTGTTGTCCCAATAGAGGTCAAGCCCTACCTCGCCGACAGCTATATAACGACCACCATTTTTCAAGCGAGCATACATACGTTCCAATGTAGCTTTATAATCGGCATCAAGTTCTGTAGGGTGAAGCCCTATCATTGCGTGGCACACCCCTTTATGCGCTCTGCACATCTCTTCGAGCGGTGCGAGCGAATCTTCTGTTATACAAGGTAGACAAAGAGTGCCGACTCCGGCACTCAAGGCACGCTCGACAGCGGCACTACGGTCACTGTCAAATTCCTGCACAAAAAGATGTGTATGCGTGTCAATAAACTCAATCATCGTTAACACCGCTTTTACGTTTTCTGTCCGGTCTATCGTAGTATATTACACCGTAGCGGGCACACTGACTCAAACGCTCCTCGCCCTTGAGCGCAGCGAACGCACTCTCAATCTCACCCCAAGCCTCAAAAATTATTTCGTCGGCCTCGAAACGCATATCCGAGATATTCTGCAAAGCCTCCGATGTCCGGCGCTGCAAGGAGTGCTGCTTGTCGTACATCTCCTTGAACAATTCGAACACCACCGACACACGCCCCATAGTAGGGTTATATATAGGTATCCCACCCTCGGCCTGACGACGGCGTTCACCCTCGACAACCTTTTGCCCCCACTCTAATACCGATGATTCCGAGAATAGATTAGGTACAGTATCCTCATTCTCGGGCAACCCGTAATAAGCACGCTTGCTACGCGCAATCTCGCCACGCATAATGCACATACTTAATACCTGAATAAAATGCGATACATACATTCTTGCCTTGCGGAGCGCAGCCTCATAAGCCTCATTGCCACGCTTGGGCGCCTGTTCCTTGACGCAGCGTTTATAAACCTCAACCTCGGCCGAAAATCGACGCAGAAAATCCTTAGCCTTATGGTAAGTGTTATGCGTAAGAACGTTAGTAAACACCCCATTCTCGACACTGCTCTCCACGGCACTTTTTAACGCCCGAATGCGCGCCTGGTCGGTCTTTGGCAAACGTCTGTATGGCATTGGTTTAAAGATTTCTATTCAACAAAGAGTCGGCAAAAGCCTTTAGACAGAGTTTCTTTTCGGCAGGAACGGAAAGTCTTTCCATATACTCATCACACTCGTCGAAAAGCGCCTGTATACGTTTCTCGCAAATCTCCCGAACTCCAAGCTCGTTATAAACCGAAGTAAAGAATGCAATTTTTTCGGCCGCATCGAACTCCTTTTTCTCCATCCACTCCTTCATCAAGGCCAACTGTTCGGGCGACGCAAGGTTCATTGCTGTAATGAGCAAGAATGTCTTTTTATTGCAACAAATATCACCACCTATTTTCTTGCCAAAAAGCGATTGGTCGGCATACACGTCGAGCAGGTCGTCCTGCAACTGGAAAGCAAGTCCCATTCTCTCGCCATAGGCATACAGAGCATCAAGGTCGTCTTTCGATGCCCCGGCTAGCATTCCACCCAATTTGAGCGCTGCAGCAAGCAACACCGAGGTCTTTAGGCGTATCATCTCCATATACTCGCACTCCTTTACATTGTCACGATTTTCAAAGTCAAGGTCATACTGCTGTCCGTCGCCTATCTCCTTGGCTGTCTCGGTAAAAAGCGCAAGCATACCCGGCAGTTTGTCGGCCGGAACGTGCGAAAGGAATTCATACGCAAGCACCAGCATTGTATCACCCGAAAGAATGGCTGCCGTATCGCCCCATTTAGCGCACACAGTAGGCTTGCCGCGACGAATATCGGCACGGTCCATCACGTCGTCGTGAATAAGAGTGTAGTTATGATAGGTCTCTACCGCCACTGCCGGATAAAGAGCCTCGGTGACATTTCCCCTATACATATTATAGGCCATAAGGAACAGCACCGGACGTACACGTTTGCCACTCTGCGACAGAGTGTACCTTATTGGCGCGTACAGTTCACGCGGTTCTCTTTCGAACTGCAAATTATCTATAAACTCATTGACTATGTCTCTAATTTCTTCCCACTTGTACATAATTTAAACTCCTTAGAAGATTGAAAACATTTATACCAGAAACAACTCCCGGATTATTCTTATAATAAAAAAGAGGCTGCATTCGCAGCCTCTCCTCTTTTATTCTTAACTTTATTACTGCAAGCGGAACATCACAGGGAGTGTAAACCACACACGCACCGCCTTACCGGCCTGCTTACCGGGCGACCACTTAGGCATTTCTCCAACCACGCGCACCGCCTCTTTGTCAAGGTACATATCTCCAGAGCTCTTGAGCACCTCAATATTCTGGATTGAACCGTCGGTATTAACGACAAAGCGCAGGATAGTTCTACCTTGTGAGTTATTATCGCGCGAAATACGTGGATAGTTGATATTGTCACTCAACCACTTATACATTGCCTGCAAACCACCGGGGAATTCTGCAGGATTCTCTACAATCTGGAAAATCTGCTCCTCTTCAACAACCTCGTCTACAACAAGAACCGCATTGTCCGAAACATCAACGGGGTCAGCTACAATATCCTCGCTTGAAATAAGTTCACTCTCCTGCTGGTCAATCTCGTCCTTGATAATTTCAATAACCTCGGTTGGTTTCTGCGCTGCAGGAGGAGGAGGCAACTGGTGCTTAACCTGAATCTGAATCTCTTTAAGAGTTTCAGGTTCATCAATTGCAGGAGGAGGAGCTGTTGCCACTATTCTTGCGTCCTTATCCTCAAATGTTGTAAACTCAAAAGCGACAAAAAGTACCGCAAAGACCATCATAAAGCCAATCAACAGCCACACAGTCTTGTGCTGGTCAAGATTAACTTTCGCACTCTTCTTGACCTCAATGTACTCGCTTCCTTTAAACTGATTATTATTCTCTGTACTCATATAGCGATATGTATTTATTTTCTAATGGGCAAAAATAAACAATATTTTTCAATACGCACGATTAAAACAATCTTTTTTTTATTTTAATAAGATTTTCTTTTGTTGCAACCGAATAAAAAGCGTTTTTTTGCGTTAATTCATTACTGTTGGCAAGCAGTTGTACAACCAAAAACAGAATAAAACAAAAAAAAGCAGTATATTCGCAATGCTAAAAATCACCTGCCCACAAAACTATATAAAATATTTATGAACGTGAAGCGTAAAAACATCTTTTTTTATATTTTTCTTCTACTGCCCCTGTTTGTTACGGCGCAGAAAGGAGAGAACGCGTTCAACATTCTGCGCATACCCCATTCTGCACGTGCCGCAGCTATCGGAGGCAACAACATAACCCTTTTCGACGACGACATCACACTCGCCATACACAACCCGGCCCTGTTGGCAAACACGTCCGACAAGACTATAAGCCTCTCCTTTATGACATATATGAGCGACAGCAAGATTGCCGGAGCTATGTTCAACAAGACTTTCGGGGAGCGCTCCAACAGCGCAATAGCCATACGTTACATTGACCACGGAGAGTTCGAGGGATACACCGATGACAACATTTTCACAGGCACATTCAGAGCCAAAGACATTGACTGTTCACTGCTATACAGCTATTTGCTGAGCGACCATTGGAGCGGCGGAGTAACAGGACGTTTCTTGTATTCAAAGTACGAAAGTTTAAGTTCCATAGCCTTGGGAGTAGACTTAGGCATAAACTATTTCAACCCCGACAACGAATTCTCGGCCTCTCTTGCGATAAAGAACCTCGGAGGCCAGGTCAAGGCCTTTGAAGAGCAGCACTATCCAATGCCTATAGACGTGCAATTAGGTTTCACAAAACGCCTGGCACACGCTCCAATACTATTGTCGGCCACGCTAACCGACCTCACACGCTGGAACAACGACTATTTCTACAATGCCGACGGCAGCAAAGACAGCTTCGGCGAACTATTGCTCAAGCATTTTATCATTGGCGCCGACATTCTGATTGGGAAAAACGTCAATGTATCATTAGGCTACAATTACCGCGCAGCCTGCGAACTATCAACCGGAGGCAGCAAATGGAGCGGGCTCACATTCGGCGCCGGACTGCATATAAATAAGGTAAAATTCTCTGCATCATACAGCGCGTTGCACATCTCATCATCATCGTTACTTTTCAACCTGTCTTATTCACTTTAGGAACAACAACAGAAAAGATGATGAGAAAAACAGCACACGCAAAAAAAATACCGTCCATTTTGTTTATTTGTTTGCAATATCTTTGTTAACTTTACAAAGAAATAAATACAAAGCAAACATAACCCATAATGAAAAAGATAATTATCGCCATTGACGGCTTCTCGTCGTGCGGCAAAAGCACTATGGCAAAAGCTCTTGCGCGCAATATTGGCTACCTATACTTCGACAGCGGCGCTATGTACCGTGCCGTCGCGTTATTTTGTATGCAAAACGGCCTTATCGACAAAGACAAGGTTGACAGCGAGGCACTTCGGTCAAAAATGAAAGAAATTCGCATAACATTCGAAGCCGACCCGGAAACAAAAAACTCATCAACCCTACTCAACGGAGTAAATGTAGAGCGCGAGATACGCTCGCTCGAAGTTTCGCGCTACGTAAGCCAGGTCGCCGCGCTCGATTTTGTGCGCAGTGCAATGGTTGAACAACAGCGCAGTATGGGCCAGGCTAAAGGCATTGTAATGGACGGACGCGATATTGGCACAACAGTTTTCCCCGAAGCCGAGATGAAAGTCTTTGTAACCGCATCGGCCGAGGTTCGCGCTCAACGCCGATACGACGAACTGACAGCACGTGGCGACAACCCCGACTACAACGAGATACTCGAAAATGTGCTGCAGCGCGACCACTTAGACCAGACAAGAGCCGTCAGTCCACTGAAAAAAGCCGACGACGCTTTACTGCTCGACAACAGCGACCTCACCCGTGACGAACAGATGCAGTGGCTCATAGACACCTTTAAAAGATTGACCGAACAATGCTGAAAATTGAAATTGACGAGCATTCAGGATTCTGCTTCGGAGTAACTACAGCCATTAAAAAGGCCGAAGAAGAGTTGCGCGGCGGGGGAACACTCTACTGCCTGGGCGACATTGTCCACAACAGCATCGAGTGCGCCCGTCTGCAACAGATGGGGCTCATCACCATAGACCGCGCCACATACTCACAGTTACACAACGCGAAAGTACTGCTCAGAGCGCACGGCGAGCCGCCCGAAACATACGAAATTGCAAAGAGAAACAATCTTGAGCTAATAGATGCCACCTGTCCGGTAGTACTGAAGCTACAGCAGAGAATAAAGAAAAAGTGGCAGGAGACCGAAGGTACAGAACGCCAGATAATAATACACGGACAAGCCGGACACGCCGAGGTCCTGGGACTTGTAGGACAGACACGCGGAGAAGCCATTGTTGTCGAGAATCTTGAACAAATCGAGCGCATAGAGCACAACAAGGACACATATATATATTCGCAAACGACAAAATCGCTCGAAGGCTACAAAAGCATCGTTGCAGCAGTAGAGAACCACATCGACAAGGAGCACAAATGCGAGTCGTTCAACACCGTATGCGGACAAGTAGCCAACAGAATGAGCGGAATAAGCGAATTTGCGAAGTCGCACCAGTTACTGTTTTTTGTATGCGGCAAAAAAAGTTCCAACGGCAAGATACTGTTCAACGAATGCCGTCGGGTAAACTCCAACGCACACCAGATTGAATCGCCCGAAGATATAGACCTGTCACTCACCGACAATATCGGCACGATAGGCATATGCGGTGCAACCTCAACCCCAAAATGGCTTATGGAAAATTGCAAGAATACAATTATAAACTATCATAATAAGAAAAAATATGAAAAATAAAATTCGTTGCGTGGGTATTCTCACATCAGGAGGAGACGCTCCGGGTATGAACGCGGCCATTCGTGCCGTCACACGTGCTTGTATCTATCACGACATTAAGGTAAAGGCAATTTACCGCGGTTACAAAGGCCTTATCACCGGCGAAATTGTCGAGTTTAAGACCGAGAACGTAAGTAACATTATACAGCGCGGAGGAACAATCCTCAAGACAAGCCGTTGCGATGAGTTCAAGACCGAGGAGGGCCGCGCAAAAGCATACGAAACACTCCAGAAAGAGGGCATTGACGCACTTGTTGTTATTGGCGGTGACGGTTCAATCACCGGCGCTTACAACCTTGCGCGCGAACACGACATTCCTTGCATAGCCCTTCCCGGAACCATAGACAATGACCTTTACGGTACCGACACCACAATCGGATACGACACCGCACTAAACACCATTATGGAGTGTGTCGACAAGATTAGAGACACAGCATCGTCACACGAGCGTCTGTTCATTGTCGAGGTTATGGGACGCGACGCAGGATTCCTTGCTCTCAACGGAACAATCGCCACCGGTGCCGAAGCCTGCGTACTACCCGAGATTGACCCCGAGTTTGAGCGCATAAACCAGTTTATTGCCAACGGGTTGCGCCGTACAAAGAGCAGCAGTATCGTGCTGTTTGCCGAGGGACGCGAAAAAGACTACAACATTATGGAGGTTGCCGAAGGAATGCGCAAAAAGTTCCCCGAACTTGACGTACGTGTTTCAATCCTCGGATATCTGCAGCGTGGCGGTAGCCCCACCGCCAACGACCGTATCCTTGCCAGTCGTTTAGGAGTAGCAGCCATAGACGCACTGCTTGAAGGACAGCGCAATGTTATGATTGGATTAAGAAACAACGAGATAGTGTACATACCTTTCACTAAGGCCATAAAGGACGACAAGCCCATCGACCGCGAGACAGTGCGTGCACAAGAGATTCTCGCATCTTAACAAAGAAGATGAAGCAATAAATACAAGCGAGTGGCTGTACGGCCACTCGCTTATTTATACACCACAAAATCCATCGTCACATCGTGAGGTTCTGCAACAAGCTCATCGACCAACTGTTCGGCATAGCAAACACCAATCTTCGTGGCCCGGAAGCCCTCTTGCGACAAATATTTATCGTAGTAACCACGCCCACGCCCCATACGTGCCCCATCGCGAGTAAAAACGACACCCGGCACAACCGCCACGTCAATTTCGCCCGGAGCAACAGGCTCGACACCTTGCGGTTCCATTATACCCCAGGAACCTTGTAAAAGATTACTGTTGCAATAAGGGTAGAATTTCATAATATCACCCTCGACACGCGGCAACACGACCAATATAAACTTAGAAAGTTCTTCAACCAAAGACCACACCTGAGGCTCGTCGTGCAAAGGAGAAAAAAGAGCCACCACACGCGCACCGCACGCCGACAAGCGTGTTCGCAGGACGTCACAAACAGCCATAGAGCGCACCGCCTTTTCCAAATCGGGAATCAAAGCCACACGGGCACGTATTTCCTTACGCAACTGTTTTTTATCCATTGCCGCTCCTGTGAATCTTGTCGTAAAATTCGAGTACGGCAGCCGCAGCTGCAAAAGAGGTCACCTCCCCGGCCAATAACAACTGCTCATATCGCGACAGCTGTTCAGCCACACCCGGTGCATTCCTGAAACGCATTCTCAGCTGCTCATCAATGCTCTCATACAGCCAATATTTCGATTGAGAGTAACGACGTTCGTCAAAAGCGCCATTAGCCTTTACTTTGTCGAAATATTCAAAAATCATATCCCAGACCTCTTTAACACCAATGTCATAAAAGCCCGAATATGTAAGCACCTGTGGACGTATTCCGCTCGCGGGCATAGGAAACAACTGCAGCGCATTGCGCAGATGAGCCGCAGTACGCTTGGCCGCCTCGACATTTGCACCATCGGCCTTGTTTATGACAACCCCATCGGCCATCTCCATAATTCCACGTTTAATACCTTGCAGTTCATCACCGGCACCACTTATCTGTATAAGCAGAAAGAAATCCACCATAGAGCACACAGCTGTCTCGCTCTGCCCCACGCCCACCGTCTCGACAAAAATCTTATCAAAGCCCGCAGCCTCGCACAGCACAATAGTCTCGCGAGTCTTACGCGCAACGCCACCCAGCGAACCGGCCGAAGCACTGGGACGGATAAAAGCATCGGGGTGTGCAGAGAGACGCTCCATACGAGTCTTGTCGCCCATAATGCTGCCCTTGCTTCTCTCGCTGCTCGGGTCGACCGCAAGAACAGCCAGTTTTCCGCCACAACGTTCAAGAACGTGCATTCCGAAAGCATCTATCGAGGTACTTTTGCCGGCACCCGGAACACCGGTTATTCCCACACGAAGCGAACGCCCCGAACAGGGCAAACAACGTTCTACAACCTCTTGCGCTATTGCCTGATGCTCGGGCAGCGTACTCTCGACAAGTGTCACCGCGCGGCTTAATATGGTAATATCTCCGCGTAAAATTCCGTTGACATAATCATCGACAGTCAGTGTTGTTGCACGTTTGCGCCGCATAGTGCGCAGATAGGGATTAAGCGTACCGAGCGGAGTTACCCCGTTGTTCACTTTCAGTCCTTTATAAGCCTCACTATTCTCAAGATGCTCCATATAAACTTATTTATGCAACGAAGGTAATAAATTAAGAGAGTAAAAACAACAAGGTCGCCCAAAAAGGCGACCTTGCTAACTTTTATTATTACAAAAGGATTTATTTACCCATTGCAAAATAGTTGTTCATCATAAAGTAAGCGTTATTCACACCCTGCTCATCGAGAGTTACATCAACAACGTCGCCATCGATATAAAGCTGTGCAGTGTTGTTGTCCATAAACTTCATAAGCTTTGTAGTCTGGTTGTTATACTCAGCGCTCCATACATTCTCAGCATCATCGAAGAGAAGATTAACTGATGTAACGCCATTTGAGAGGTTGTAACCATTTTCAAGAGCTGTAATCTGAACATTCTCACCGTTGCTGTTCTTGACAATCTTTGTCTCGCCCGGTTCAGCAGCATTAACGCCACCCTGCCAGAACTCGATTGAGTTCATAACAATCATATCAATAAACATTGTAGCGCCATATACGGGAACAATGTGGAATGCCAAGAACACAAGCTCGTTAACAAACTTATTGCCAAGCCCCTCGTTCCAATCCTTAAGAGTATTAGTCAAACGGAAAGAACCGATACAAGAAGAAAAAAGGATTGTTGCTGAAAGCAAATAAGCCACAAATTTAAAATTCTTTTTCATAGATAGAAGTATTTAGTTAGTTAATAAATAAACACAGCGTGGTCAAAAGTTCTATACGCTGTCTGGAGCGCAAATTTATTATTTTTTTTGAAAATAAAAGTTTTTTAATAAAAATTTATAACATCAAGATAAAAAAAAACAAGAAAGACGGGACAAACGCCCCGTCTTTCCAGCACACCTTATTTATTATTAAAGCACGCCGTTTACCACCAACGACTTTACAAGCGCATAAAATTTCTCGACTGTAGGAATTTCGACACGCTCAGTAGGCGAATGAGGCGACATAAGCGTAGGGCCAAACGACACCATATCCATTCCCGGATAGTTTGTCGAGATGATACCACACTCGAGCCCGGCGTGTATAACACGAACATCAGGCTGCTTGCCAAACATCTCATTGTAAGCACTCTTCAATGCAGCCAACAATGGAGAATTGACATTTGGTTGCCAGCCGCTATAGCCACCACTAAGCTCAACCTTCATACCGGCCATTGCGAAACAACTTGACAGCTGCAGAGCAAGATACTCCTTCATTGTATCGCAAGAACTGCGAGCAAGAATATTTATCTCGGCCTTACCCTCGGCAATGCGCACAATCGACAGGTTGCTCGATGTCTCTACTGTATCGGGGATTGTCGGGATAAAGCGAAGTACGCCGTCGTGACAAGCGAGAATCACATCGACAAGATTATCCTGAATCTCTTCAGGAACAACTGTTTCGGGCAATTCACACTCGGTAACCGTGAGTGTCACGCCCTCCTCTATCGTTGCATACTCGCTGTTGTAAAGAGCCTCATACTTTGCAGCAATGGCCTTGAGCTCCTCAACACCCTCCTCGGGCAGTGTAAGCACAACCTCACAGCTTGCAGGAATTGCATTGCGCATATTACCGCCGTTCCAGCTTGCAAGAACAACGCCACACTCGTCCATCGCCTCGCGCACGAAACGAGCCATCAGCTTGTTTGCGTTTCCACGGCCGGCGTTAATTTCAAGGCCCGAGTGACCGCCACGCAAACCTTTCAGCTGTACCTTTACAGCAACGTCCTCATCATCACTCTCCTCTTCCATAAATTCCATTGTAGCAGTAATATCAAGGCCACCGGCACAACCAATGTAAAGCACACCCTCCTCCTCGGAGTCAAGATTCAAGAGAAGGCTACCTTCAAGTTCGCCGCCTTTAAGCCCAAATGCTCCAAACATTCCGGTCTCCTCATCGGCTGTGATAAGCGCCTCAAGAGGACCGTGCTGCAAAGTACTATCCTCCATAATAGCCATAATAGCGGCAACACCAAGACCATTATCGGCACCAAGAGTGGTATTGTCCGCATAAAGCCAATCGCCCTTAACCACTGTAGTAATAGGGTCATTCACAAAGTCGTGCTTGCTATCGGGAGTCTTTTGCGGCACCATATCCATATGAGCCTGCAGTATTATGCCCTTGCGGCCCTCAAGCCCCGGAGTGGCAGGCTTGCGCATAATAATATTTCCGGCCTCGTCCTGCCAGGTCTGCACGTTAATACTCTTGCCAAACTCAAGCAGAAACTTTTGTACTTTCTCAAGGTGTCCCGATGGACGTGGAACCTGTGTCAAAGCCTCAAAGTGTTTCCACACCTCACGAGGCTGAAGATCTTTAATTGTCAATGCCATAATTAATTATTTTTATTGTTTCTATAAATTGATTTTCTGATTTGTAACATCACAAGCGCATAGAGACCAAGCACCGCCACCAACAACGTCTGTGTACTATGTACTATCAACGCAAAAAGCGAAGCGTTGTTTGCACTCACGCCATATAGCACCATAATGCTTATTATAGCAAAATGCCACGGACCGGCACCGTTGGGCGTCGGCACAACCACAGCTACACTGCCGGCCACAAAGAGCAACAACCCCGCCATCAAAGAGAGTTCGCTACTGAATGAGAAGCAGAAGAAACATAAGTAAAACTGCATAAAATAGCAGAACCATATACCGAATGTCTCAAGCACGAACAGCCACGAGTGCCTCATCTTTGTCAGCGACAAAAGGCCATTAGCAAAATTCGCGATAAAAGACCTGAATCTTTTCCAGAAAGCCATTTTGCGCAACACCACAAACAAAAGCACGGCAACAGCCACAACCGACAAGAGAAGCACAGCCCAGCCCCCCATTGACGAGAAGATGGAGCCACTGTCCTTCCCGAAACCGGCATCACTCAAAAAACGTGTAAACACCCCCCATTGCAACAACACCGCTACAAGCGTTATCAGCACCACCATCAAAGTATCGATAAGGCGTTCACTCACCACTGTTCCAAGCGACTGTGCAAAAGGAACTTTTTCGTGCTGCTCAAGCACAAGGCTGCGCGACACCTCGCCCACACGCGGCACAACAAGGTTTGCAGCATAGGCGACAAATATCGAATAGACACAAACCCTGTTCGAGGGCCTGTAGCCCAGTGGTGCAAGAGTCAGTCTCCAGCGCCACCCTCGTATAGCGTGACTTAAAATGCCAAAGAGCGTCGACAGCGCGAACCACCCAAGATGCATACCCTTCAATGCCCCCAAAAGCTGCGAAAAATCAAAATCGGCATATATCATACCAAGGATAAGCACCCCTAATACGAGCGGCAACACCGTTTTTATTGTTTTATTCAAAATCTTTTTCACAACTTTAGAAACATTTTAATAGTTTTAGTTACCTTTGCAACACTATAGCGGGAGCAAAAAAACGTCCAATTTGTTATTGCACTGCAAACAGCGTTTACAAACGACGCTTTTGTGTTTTACAGCGAGTGCAATGTTTTTTCGCGCGTTAGCGCAAAGATAACAATATATTGGACACAATCGCTCTTTTTTAAATTTTTTAATTAAAAAAGGTTCACCGGTATGAAGGCAGTAACAGCAAAGAAAAGATTAGGCCAGCATTTTCTCATTGACTTATCAATAGCAAAGAGCATCGCTGACACCGTCGACACCTGTCCCTCAACACCCATTCTTGAAGTTGGTCCGGGAATGGGAGTTCTCACACAGTTCCTGCTTGAGAAAGGACGAACATTAAAGGTTGTCGAGATTGACGAAGAATCCGTCACCTATCTCTGCAAGAATCTTCCTCAGATTGGAGAGGATAATATAATACCCGACGATTTTTTAAAGATGCACCTCGACCGCGTCTTTAGCGGCGAGCCGTTTATGCTCATAGGCAATTACCCTTACAATATTTCAAGCCAGATATTCTTTAAAATGCTCGACTACAAAGAGTACATTCCCTATTGTAGCGGAATGATACAGAAAGAGGTCGGCGAACGCCTCGCAGCCAAGCATGGCTCAAAGGCATACGGAATATTGAGTATCTTCATACAGTTGTGGTACGATGTTGAATACCTTTTCACCGTTAACGAAAATGTATTCTCGCCCCCTCCAAAGGTGAAGAGTGCGGTAGTACTTATGAAACGCAATTCAAGAACAAGCCTTGAATGTGACGAGGAACTATTCCGCAAAATTGTAAAAGGGACATTCAATCAGCGACGCAAGAAACTGCGCAACTCCATTCAGCAGATAGTTGGCAAAGAATCGCCGCTGCTTGCCGACCCCATACTCGAAAAACGCCCCGAGCAGTTATCAATAGAGGACTTCATCGGCCTGACACAGAAAGTTGAACGCGCAATAGCGCAATAGCGAGACGCACAATGACAAAAGAATTCATCAACTATATAAAGGAACTGATCGAGAAGAAAGACTCGGTGCTGTTGCAGGAGAGAATCTCAAAAATGCACCCTGCCGACATTGCCGAGGTGTGTCTCGAACTCGACATAGAAGAGGCGCGTTTCCTCTATCGCCAGCTCGATAACGAGAAGGCTGCCGACGCCCTCATCGAGATGGACGAGGACATTCGTAACGAACTGCTCGAGGAGCTGCCCTCCGAGGCCATCGCCAAGCGCTTCGTCAATTATATGGATACCGACGACGCTGTCGAGATTATCCGTGACCTTGACGAGGACAAACAAGAGGAGGTCTTACAGCACATTAAGGATATTGAGCAGGCCGGAGACATTGTCGACCTTTTGAAATATGACGAGGACACTGCCGGTGGACTTATGAGTACCGAGATGGTGGTTGTAAACGAGAACTGGAGTATGCCCGAGTGTCTTAAAGAGATGCGTCAACAGGCCGAAGACCTTGACGACATATACTATGTGTATGTCGTTGACGACGATGAGAGGCTGTGCGGACTGTTCCCGTTGACAAAGATGATTACAAGCCCCTCTGTTTCAAAGGTCAAGCACGTGATGAACACAAAAGTCGTCAGCGTAGACGTTGACACCCCCATTGACGAGGTTACGCTGCTCATTGAAAAGTACAACCTTGTGGCCATACCCGTCGTCGACAAGATAAACCGTCTTGTGGGACAGATTACCGTCGACGATATTATGGACGAGGTACGCGAGCAGACCGAGCACGACCAACAGTTGACAGCCGGTCTTACCCAGGACGTCGAGACAAGCGACAGTGTGTTTGTGCAGTCAAAAGCACGTTTACCGTGGCTCATCATTGGAATGTTGGGAGGTATATGTTCGTCACTGCTGCTCAACTGCTTTACCGAGACACTGGGCTCGCACCCCGAGATGGCGCTCTTTATTCCGCTTCTTGCGGGAATGGGAGGTAATGTCGGTACACAATCATCGGCCATTGCCGTTCAAGGTCTTGCCAACAACTCGTTAAATTCACAGCACATATTCAAACACATTCTAAAGGAGCTTGTGGTTGCCATTGTCAATGCAACAATCCTGTCGCTGATGGTATATGTATACAATTTCTTCATATACGGAGCGTTTGACATTGTTACGCTCGCTGTTCCGTTAAGCCTGTTCGTAGTTGTGCTCTTTGCCTCGGCATTTGGCACAATGATACCTATGGTGCTTGAAAGAATGGACATAAACCCGGCCGTAGCCACAGGACCGTTCATTCAAATCATCAACGACCTCAGCGGTATGACGTTCTATATGATTATATCAATGTTACTGAGTCGCATAATTATATAACACAACATTACACAAAAAAAATAAAAACAATGACAAGATTATTTACAACCGTTGCAGCCTTGCTTGTGTCGGCTGCCTCGTTTGCACAAATAGACGCATTCGAAAAGTGGGTTAAAAATCCGAAAGGAGAACTCTGCAAGCAGAAATTCGCAAAGAAAAGCCTTACAAAGAGCGAAGCCGACAGGGCTGCAATAATCGTAGATTCTTTATGGTTAGCCGAATCGGCCGAAGCATTAAAAGAGCAATGGCAGCGACTCACCATTACACACGACACTCTAAAACTCGCTTGCGCTTGTCGCACGTTCGGAGTGCTTCCGAAAGATGGTCGCAGCCTCTATATTTCAATGCACGGTGGAGGCGAATGTCCAAAAGAGGTCAACGACGAACAATGGATGAACCAAATATACCTTTACGAGATTCCCGAGGGTATATACGTTGCGCCACGCGCACCCTGGAACAAATGGAATATGTGGCATCGCCGTGGTCTTGACCAACTTTTCGAGGAGCTGATAAGAGCCTGCGTGGTATTCGAGGGTGTAAACCCCAATAAAGTATACCTTTTGGGCTATTCAGCAGGTGGCGACGGTGTGTGGCGTATGGCACCACGAATGGCCGACAGATGGGCCGCAGCGGCAATGATGGCCGGACACCCGGGTGAAGCCTCGCAAGAGAACTTGCTGAACCTGCCATTTGCCATTTGGATGGGAGAGCACGACAGCGCATACGACCGCAACCGTCTTGCAGTCGAGAAGGCAGCCGTGCTGGACTCATTAGAAACCGCCAACCCCGGAAAATACATTCACAGCACAAACATTGTCAAGGGTAAAGGACATTGGATGGACGGTGCCGACTCCGAAGCCATCAGCTGGCTGGCACAATACCGTCGCAACCCCTACCCCAAAAGAATCATATGGCGTCAGGAACAGGTTGTACGCAAAAATTTTTATTGGTTGGAAGTACCCGACAGAGAATTACGTCCGGGTCGTAAAGTCGAAGCCCGCATAGAGGGTAACACAATAAACATTGAGCACTGCGACTATTCAAAGTTAACCATCTACCTGAACGACAATATGGTCGACCTTGACAAAAAAGTCACAATTCTCTATAAAGGAAAGAAAATTGCAAAGAAAAAGTTAAAGCGCACTATTGCCAACATAAAAAACAGTCTTGACACACACAACGACCGTTGCTACGCATTTCCCTGCTCAATTGAGATAAAGTTCAACTGAGAAGTTTAAATTCTTTCATTTATTTTAAAAAAAAATTGCCCTATCGCATTTTTTTTAGTCAAAAAAACTTACATTAGTGCTCTAATTTAAGACAAAAAAGAACAACAACTAACACTATGAATATCAAACCTTTGATTATCAGCACGATAAGCCTGTTTTTATGTTTCTTTTGCGTGACACCGTCGTATGCGCAGAAAGCAGCAGGCGTTATTGGCGTTGTCATCGATGAGTTCGGTGAGCCGTTGCCCGCTGCAAGTGTGGCCATTATGAACAACAAAAAAATGGTGCGAGGCACAAACACCGACATCGACGGAAAGTTCAATATCGTGGTTAACATCGACGACGGCGACAACGAACTTGTAGTAAGTTACGTCGGTACAAAAACCGCAAAATTCAAACTCACAAAGGAATCGGTCAAAAAACCTTTCAAAGTAACGTTAAGAGCCGATGAAACAATGCTCGAGGCAGTCACGATTGTCGAAGACGGTTACAGCCGACTCCCCCGAAAAGATATGGTTGGTGCATTTACCACAGTAAAAGCCGACGATATTATGATGCCCGCCTATCAAAGCATCGACCAGATGCTGCAAGGTAAAGTAGCCGGTATGCAGGTTGTAAACACATCGGCACGTGTGGGTTCATCGCCCAAGATTACAATTCGAGGTACATCGACAATCCTTGGCAACAGCGACCCGTTGTGGGTTGTAGACGGTGTCATTCAAGAAGACCCTATCTCTATCGATATGAGTTCGGCAATCACCAGCGATATGCGAGAACTTATCGGAAACCAGATTTCCTGGCTCAACCCGCAAGACATTGATAATATCACAGTGCTCAAAGACGCATCGGCAACAGCCATATACGGTTCAAAAGCATCGAACGGTGTTATTGTCGTTACTACCAAAAAAGGTACTCCGGGCCGCGTGAGCGTAAACTACAACACTAACGTGTCGGTACGCGAGCAACCCTCTTATTCAATGTACAACTTTATGAACTCATTCGAGCGCATACAGTTCAGCAAGGAGGCTTATGAGGCGGGCGTACGTTACAACACCGTACCGTTACCACAGATATACACATACGAGGGACTGATGGCAATGTTCAACAATCGTATGATTAACGAGGAGGAGTTCTCAAAACACCTTCAACGCCTTGAGACCGTAAACACCGACTGGTTCGACCTTCTTACGCGTAACTCAGTAAGCCAAAGTCACAACCTGAGCATCTCGGGAGGTACCGACAAGTACACCTACAACGCGTCTATCGGTTATCAGGACAATAAAGGCTACGAGGTTGGCAACGAGAATGACCAAATAACCACCCGTCTGAGCATAAACAGCAACATAAACGAAAAACTCTCTATAAATGCACAGCTGAACGGAAGTGTCAGAAATTCCGACGGCTATGGCGCCGGCGTAAACCCCTATACATACGCAATGGAAACCAGTCGTGCTATCCCCGCTTTTGAAGAGAACGGCGAGCGTGCATTCTACTCAAAATACTACAATTACCAGCCCAATCAGCTACTCGGTCCAAACAATCAGTTTTCTTACAACATCTTTAACGAGATGGAAAACAGCTATGCAAAGAATGTCGGTACAAACTTCAATGCATCAGTTAACCTATCGTACAAGATTCTCAGTTGGCTGACGTATCAGGGTACAGCGAGCCTGGCTGTAAGTGGCAACAAGAGCGAGAGTTACGCAGGCGAAAAGACATCGACCATCGAGCAGCTTTACCGCGGTTACCCATACGGTAGCGAAAAAGCCGGTTCCGATAAGTTTAAAGCGGCTCTGCTTCCTTATGGCGGCAAATTACAGCAGGCCAACTCTCAGGCAGTGTCCTACAGTACCTCGCACCGTCTGCAGTTCAGCAAAGAGTTCAACGAGAACCACCGTTTGAACGCAATGTTGGGTATGGAGGTCCGTTCTAGCGAGAGCGTGAGTGAAGCAAACACCGTTTGGGGTTACATTCCCGAGCGCGGTTCAATACTTGTATCACCTACGCTGCCCGAAGACTTCAAGCCGATAAATACGGTCTATCCGTCCAAATTAGGTCCTTTGAGCGAATTATACGACAGCAACGGTTGGGACAAGTCATCGACAACAACCAACTATATGTCGTTCTTTGCAACCGCCGCCTACGCATTTATGAACCGTTACGTTGTAAACGTGAATGTACGTTCCGACGCGTCGAACCGCTTCGGACAGGACGTAAACAAGCAATTCGACCCCACGTGGTCATTCGGCGCATCGTGGAAAGTTGCTCAAGAACCGTTTATGATGAAATATGTTCCCTGGCTCGACCAATTGAACCTACGTGCGACATACGGTATTCAAGGAAACGTCGTTAATTCACTAAGCCCCGATATGATTGTACGCTACCAAGGTCTCTTGGCAAGTTACAACGAGTACTACCTCACAATTTCGAGCCTTGCCAACAAACATCTCAAATGGGAGCGTACAAAGTCGTCAAACTTTGGTGTCGACCTTGCCCTCTTTGGTATTACAATGAACATCGAGTATTACCACCGAAGTTCAAACGCCATCATCAGGCAGAACCTTCCACTGGAATACGGTATGCCAAGTATGCCTCTTAACGGCGGACTCATAAACAACAGCGGACTTGAGTTTACATTGAACTATACACCTATACGTACAAACAATATAGCCTGGACGATAGGTCTTAATGCCGGAAAAAACTGGAACAAAGCGCAAAGCGACGACCGCACAGCAAAAGCCGATGAGGTTACACACAACAACTTCCTGTACGGAAGCAGCGACCGTCCCCTCAAGAAAGGATACCCGCTATCGGCATTCTGGTCGTACAAATTCCTGGGACTCGACGGCAGGAACGGATACCCCACATTCGAGGGGCTCACATACGACGACGTCGCTGTTGACGGTTCTGTCGACCCCACCTCGTTCCTTGTTTATTCAGGACAGGGCGAACCGGACTTTTCGGGAGGATTCAACACACGTTTCCGTTGGAAAGATTTTAACATAGGCATAGACTTTGCCGTAGCATTAGGCGCAAAAAAACGTCTGCCTAACCCATATAAGGATTTCAGCAACGGAAGAATGCCCGACATCTACAAAAACCTATCCAAGGACCTGAACAAACGCTGGAAAGAGCCCGGCGATGAGGCACATACAAACATACCGGCATTATACACATCGGTAGTTCCGCTTTATATGCTCAACCTTCCCAACGGAATACCCAGTGACATATACACTACGTGGTCACTATCGGACGTCAGAGTCGCCGATGCATCATTCTTACGCTGTACACAGATATCTATGTCTTATAGTATACCAAGAAAAATTTGCCAGAAGATTGGTCTTTCGCGTATACAGTTCAGCGCAAACATAAACAACCTTTTTGTGATAGCCGACAAGGCTTGGCAAGGTTACGACCCTGAGCTTGGAGAAAGCATACAACCAAGAATATATTCATTGGGGTTAAGTATCGGACTATAAAACAAACGAATATGAGAATAAAAAATACCATTATAGCAACCATTGCCGCATTATTGCTAACAGCGTGCGGCGACTTTCTTGAGCCAAAGTCTGAAAGCGAATTTGTACCCGAGGACGCAATATCACTGAACGAATTATTGCTCGGCGAAGCCTACCAGCGCAACGACAAGCCCGGTTTCAGCCGTTTCCTGGCCCTGCTCGATGACGACATTGAAGCAACCCCCTACCAGAACCCCAATGTAGGTTTCGACGAGAACAAGTACCTCGCAAGTTTCTCGTGGCAACCCGATATGTTCACAATGATGGAGCTGGCAAACTCGGGACACACAAACATATACGAGTACTACTACCGCACTATTCTCGGAGCAAATGCAGTAATAGATTATATTCCATTGGTCAAGGACACCGAGAACAATATTAGAACAGTAAAGGCACAGGCATACGCTCTGCGCGGTTTCTACTACTTTAACCTTGTAAACATTTTCGGCCAGCCATATAACAGCAATCCCGAGGCATTAGGCGTGCCGTTGAAGACCCATAGCGGCATAGAGAAAGAAGAAGATGCACTAAGACGACGCACCGTGGCCGAAGTTTACACACAGATATTAAGTGACCTTCACGAGGCCGAAAGCAATTATCTCCAGTTGCCATACAGTGAGCAGTGGAGTGACGATTTTCGCACAAGCCTTCCAATGGTACAGTTGATGCTCTCACGCACATATCTTTATATGGAAAACTGGGCAAAGGCTGCCGAGTATGCCGAATATGTGATGAACGACGAAAGGTTCAAGCTCCTTGACCTCAACACAGTACCCTATGAGCAGTCCGATAGCGAAGGTAATACTGTGCGCAATTATGTAGTGTACCCCACTTACTCATCAAGCGAAACAATATGGCCGTACGGCGACCTTGAAGATATGTTCGAGTGGACATATAGCGAGGGAAACAACACCCACCCCACAACCGGCGAGAGCATATACTCATACTTTCAAGCATCGGAGAGTTTGCTTGCATCGTACCTTGAATGGGACCTTCGCCTGCAATACTACATTATTGAAGCACCTGTTGACAAAACCTGGAGTGCTACGTTGTTTATGCCCTACGGCAAGATAAATGTTGGAACAGACCTTTTCACACCCAAACGCGGCACAGGTATCTTTGGACGTTGCTTACGTCTATCGGAAGCCTACCTCAATTATGCCGAAGCAAAAGCGATGATGGGCGGCGAGGAAGATATTGCTCAAGCAACTACAGCGCTGAACACTTTGCTTATGCACCGTTTCGACCCTCAAGATTTTGAAGAAGAGAGTTTCGACAGTCAAGAGGAACTTATAGAATTCGTGCGTGGGGAGCGTCGTCGCGAACTCTGTTTCGAAGGACACCGTTGGTTCGACCTTCGCCGTTGGGGTATGCCATCAATCACACACAAGTGGCACGTCGATGAGAATACAACAAACGTCTACACGCTTGAAGAGGGCGACCTTCTTTACACCATACCCATTCCCAAAGAAGCAATGGAAGAGAATCCAAGCCTCATTCAGAATGAGTTGCCCGGCAAACGCACTCCTTCGGAAACAATACAAGATTAAAAAAGAACAGCAATGAAAATAATAAAGACTATAATACTGATACTCGCAGCCACATTCTCGCTCAGCGCGTGTGATAGCGAGGAGAATATTACCCCATCGGGCAACTACTCTCCCATTCGTGGAGGTTTCCCGCAAGGCGACAGCGAATACGATGAAATTATCAACAACATCAAGAACGAATTTGGCGTTTACCTGTTGTACAAAGACGTTACAGTTGAGGACCTCAACCGTAGTTGGACATCGGAGCAGACCAGCGGTATTTACGTTGCCGGTTACGAAGATGAACGCGATGCTCCGGCGTGGAACCTCCCCGAAGAGCAACTGCCTTTCTATGTCAATTATTTCAACGACTATATATTCCCCAACATAAGTCCGGAGTTCGCAAATATGGTGATGCCCGTAAAGATGTATATGATACACAACCTCCGTACCGAGGCTTTGGACTTTGGAGAAGGAAACAGTCAGCAGAACACCACCACCGACCCACGCGTAATGATTATGAAAGGTAATTTCGACAGTTGGGCCATAAGTTTTACCGAAGAGATGATGAACAGCCTCAATGCCGATTATGCACTCAGACAACTACGCTGTATGTTGCTCATTGAGCTTATAAACCGCATAGACGTTCGCGCTGAATCGCCTGATGAATTCTGGGCCGGCTTAAATTTCGACACCACCATTGAGTACGAAAAAGAGAACGACCCGAACTATTGTTTCAACTTAGGATTCATAACAAGAATCAACGACAACTTCGGCACAGGACGCGCAAAGGAGGTATTCATTGAGTCGAACGTATTTAAAAGCAGCGAATATTGGGCAAAGACAAGTGCAAACTACAACCTCTTTACCGAATACATAAAAAATGCAATGTGGCTCACTCCCGAAGAGTTCGAACTACGTTACTCGACAAACAAATACCCCATTGTAAAGGAGAAGTACGATATTGTAGTCAAGCATATGCTCGACAAATACGGAATAAATCTTGTAGGCATCGCGAGAGGCAAGAATAAATAACAGAAGATGAAAGCCACCCCCGTTATGACAACAATAATCGCATCGTTTATGCTGTTTGTCTCGTGTATGGGAATTGCGAACAACAGCATTCCTGCACAGTCGTTGCAGGTTGATTCCTTGTGGCAGGTTACCCCATCGACAGCACAGGAGTTAATAGACAACTTTACAAACGTCAATAAGATGCTGAAGAAGGGCGATACCGCACTACACACCACCAATATGTGCTATTATATATGGCACAGCGGCGAATATATGTTTAAGTGCAAGGGTAAGAATGACGACATTGCCAAGTTGCCGGTCTTGACAGGCGAAATAGACTTCAACGATGCTGTTGTCGACTCTTTTATGAGCAAACACGACGCAGCACGTTTTGCCGACCACTATTTTACTCTTCGTGCAATGCAACGCGGCGACAGCTATGAGGAGTCGCGCGACGGAATTACAATAACCGTCTTCTTTGAGCCACGCGCAATGAACGACAACGACTACAGCAAGATTATGCAAGTCTTTTCCTGCAATAACGCACGTCTGCACGTCGCCTACCTCGAAAAGCTCAAGTTCCCGTTACGTAACAGCGGTTGCAATGAACAGTTATACGCGGCACGGCCACTCATCGAGGCCAACACAGCCGACAGCAAGGTTAAGAAAGAGATTCTTGAACTATTCGATATCTACAAAAACATAATGCCAGGAAGCACAGCCCCCACCCCGTTACTCAAAGACCTCAACGGTCAAGAGCGCACTTTTGCCGAGTATCGTGGCAAAGTGTTAGTCATTGACGTGTGGGCCACTTGGTGCAGTAGCTGTCTAAAAGGTTTTCAAGCCTACAAGGAACTACGCGATAAATACAAAGATTGTGACAAAATTGAGTTTATTACAGTATCGACCGACCGCAAGGAAAAGATAAACTCAGTCAAGGCAGTAATTGAAAAATACGGAATAAGCGATATTACCAATCTTGTAACCGATTGTTCCGTACAGTCACAATTCGAGAGCGACTATATGATTTCAGGCATTCCCCGATATATTATTATAGACAAGGAAGGACGTCTGGTAACCGCATACGCTCCCAAGCCCGGTTCAGGAATGGAAGAACTAATTACAAAAACTATAAACCAATAAAATCAAGACAAATCCCGTAGCACAATTTAACAGCAAATAAACAAGCAGAAAAGAGAGTCGCGACTCTCTTTTCTGCTTGTTCATACTTCTATATTAAATAACGTATGTTAATCTTTATACATAAAAACACATATTCAACACCTTATGCTTTTATAAATTACATAAAATCACTAATTTTGCAACTGACATAAAAACACAAAAAACATTCCTTATTATTTGCAATAATCATAAACAGTATACATATGAAAAGAATTTTACTATCAATTCTCTGTTTTCTGGCAATAGCATTAAATGCGAATGCCGAAACCTACACACACAAATTCGCCAGTGGTCAACTGACAACAGCAGGAGGCGAAGTAACACTGAGCGACGTTGTATGGAACGCCACCGAAGCGGTAAGCATCGGTTGGAACAACACAAAAGGAATACAGTTCGGCAGCACTGATGCCTGCAACACATTCTATCAATTAAGTACACAGGCTTTTGCCGGCTGCAAAATAAGAAGCATCACCGTAAACAGCAGCACTGCAGCAAAAGGCGATGCAAAACTGACCATAAAGGTTGGCAACGAAACCTCGGGCGAGATTTCTCTTTCAACATCAGCCAAAGACTACACTCACAGTTTCGACAATGCAACAGGAGAGATAACTATAAGCTGGACAGCTGCTAATCGCGCATATTATGTAAAATCAATCACCATAGACTACGCGCCCGATGCCAGCACCTTTAATGTACCCGCACCGGAATTCAAGACAACTCCCGGAATATATGCCAACAGCGTAAAGGTCATTGCAGAGACAACCGAGCAAACAGCAGCTATTTACTACACAACAGACGGAACAATCCCCTGCTACGAGGACTACGTGAACGAAACAGGAACCACAAACAGCAGTCGCACCTGGCAGATTATTTGCGACCTTACAAGCACTACAACCATCAAAGCTATGAGCGTAATTGTTGATGGCGAAAGCGTTTACAAGAGCGAGGTTAGTGAAGCTGCGTTCTACGTATCGCCACACAAACCCTACATTCTTGCAACAGCAATAGAATCGGGTAACAAATATGCAATGATAGCAGCCGACAGTGCAGCCTGCCACATCTACGATGCCACAGCAACAGGCAACCTACCCACTCGTGCAGCCATTGCGCCCAACGACAAATTTATCGAAACAGTTGAGTGCGCCGGATACACTTTTACCGCAATAGGCGGAGAATACACAATACAAGATATTCTTGGTCGCTACATTGTACAAAACGGAACAGAACCGACCTTCAAGGCTACAGCCGAAAAGCCCTCAACCGGTGCAACCTGGAGTGTAACCATCAGCAACGAAGGTTATGCAACAATCAGCAATGCGGCAGGATACGCCATCTACTTTAATGAAGAGAATGCCACATACGGTTGCTACCAACCATCAAATACCACAACCCTGCACCTGCCCCGATTATACAAGCAACGCGAGTATCCCGAATACACAATTCTTCCGGCAAGCCTGAGTAGCATCGACAAGTTCGAGTATCTTACGATATCTTGTAACGAAGGTATCGGTACAAGCAACCTCAAGGCCACAGCCAGCGGTTTCGAGATTGAGGTACCCCTTACCTGCACACAGATTGACGAAAAGACGCTCAAATTCACCCCCGCAGCCCCAATTACAACCAAGAACAACACCAACCTCCAGATAAACATCACCGGCGACATTATTCTGAACCCGGGAGGCATACAGATGGCACTCCCCATCAGTACGCGCTACGGAGTAAAGACACTCGCTTCGTACACAATAATCGGCGACGCCGAGGCTGCCAGAATTATCGAGGTAAGCCCAGCCAACGGTTCTACAGTAGAAGAACTATCATATTTTATATTCACAATGAGCTACTACGCCGACCACTCTACCGACGGAGCACTACAGCCTCGATTACACCTCGAAGGCAGCGAGACGCTTATCCCACTCGAAAAAACTCCCGAGAACGGTAGCGGAGGCTTTACAAAAATGGATCAAGTTGCACTCAAGACTTCGGAGCCGGTTCTTGAAAACGGAATTTACATTCTTGAAATACCCACAGGCTACTTCACCGATGGTAACGGCAAGGAGATTACAGGCGTGACACTGCGCTACATTGTCAAGAACGAGACCGCCATTGACGAGGTTCTTGCCGATGAGACAAATGGTTGGACAATACACAACGCTTGCGGAATCAAGATTCTTGAAACCACAAATGCAACCGAACTAAACGCACTGCCCTCCGGTTTCTACATAGTAAATGGTATAAAGGTATTCAAAAAGTAATTCACAAAAGCCACAGAAAAAGACGGAGTACCCTCCGTCTTTTTTTTATCCACTAATCACGAAACATATGTCTATACCACGTAAAAACAAAATCTTTCCATATAAATAACATTATAATCGATTTTTATTTTTATATTCGCAGAATAAAGCAACGGCGGTAAACGAACGCTCATAAGAGCCAACGCCGCTATTAACCATAAAAAACAGAACAGATGAGTGAAACAATTAAATCCGATGAACAGTTCAAGGAACTGAACATTGTGAGTACTCCTGAAGAGGCTGCAGATGCCGCTACGACTGAAATTATTGAGCAGAACAGCATTGAAGAGGAGGCTCCACGAGTGCAAGCTGAAGAGACAATGCCTCAACAAGAGAGTAGCGAAGAGTCAAGACCATCAACCCGTCAGGAGATTATCGAACGCCTTGAGGTTATTGCCGCCGGCGACGAAGCACTCAGCTGTAGAGCCGAGGTTGAAGCCTTGAAGGTACTCTTCTACCGTATGCGCACAACCGAGATTGAGGCTGCCCACAAAGAGTATATTGCACAAGGCGGAGACGAAAACGCGTTTATTCCCCAAGCAGACAGCCTTGAAGAGCCTTTTAAAGCCTGTATGAACGCTATTAAAGCCAAGCGCAATGCGTGGCAGGCTGCACAAGAGCAAGAGATGAGAAACAACCTCGAGAAAAAAGAAGCACTCCTTGCACAGCTACAAGCACTTATAGAAAAAGCCGCGCAAGACACCCCCGATGTAAATGAATTCAGAGCGTTGCAAGCACAGTGGAAAGAGATTAAAAACATTCCACAGGAGCACGTAACATCGACGTGGAAGCAGTATCAGTTGCTTGTAGAACAATTCTATGACGTTCTGAAAATAAACCACGAGTTCCGTGAATACGACTTCAAGAAGAACCTCGAGACAAAGATTCGTCTATGCGAGGCTGCCGAAGCCCTTGAGAATGACGAAGACATAATAAACGCATTCCGCCAACTGCAGCAGTTGCATAACGAGTTTCGCGAGACCGGTCCTGTGGCACAAGAACTGCGCGAGGAAATTTGGACACGTTTCAAGACAGCATCGACCAACATCAATCGTCGCCACCAAGAACACTTTGAAGCCAAGAAAGAGGCTGAGAAGGAGAATCTCGACAAGAAGAGTGCAATTTGCGAACAGATTGAAAGCATAGAGTACGCAGCGCTTACCACATACCAGGCTTGGAACAACGCGACACAGCAAATACTCTCCTTGCAAACAGAGTGGAAGGAGATTGGCTTTGCGCCACAAAAGATGAACCTTAAAATATTCGAACGTTTCCGTGCCGCTTGCGACGAATTCTTCAAGCGTAAGAGCGAATTTTTCAAGGAGGCAAAAAACCTGCTCAACAGCAACCTTGAGCGCAAGAAAGAACTATGCGAACAGGCCGAGTTGTTGAAGGACAGCGAAGAGTGGAAAGCGACTGCCGACAAACTCACAAAACTGCAAAAAGAATGGAAACTCATAGGTGCTGTACCACAGAAGCACTCCGAAGCCTTGTGGAAACGTTTCACAGCAGCTTGCGACACATTCTTTGAGCGACGCAACGCAGCTACATCGTCACAGCGCTCGATTGAACAAGAAAATCTCAAGCAAAAACGCGAGATTATCGAAGCTATCAAGAGCATCGACACCACACTCCCCGCCGATGAGCAGACAAAGCAAATATCAGCACTCAGCGAAAAATGGAACAGCATAGGTTTTGTGCCATTCAAGGAGAAAGACAAGATTTACAAAGAGTACAAGCAAGCCATAAACAGCATCTACGAGAAATTACACGTAAATGCCAACGAGCGCAAACTTGCAAACTTCCGCAACAACATAGGCAAGAGCGGCAATAGCCTGCAACGCGAACGCGACCATCTCATTCGCCAATACGAGACACTGAAAAACGAGATTTCCACCTACGAGAACAACCTTGGATTCCTCAGTGCTTCGAACAAGAAAGGCGAAAGCCTTGTAGACGTTATGCGCCAGAAAGTCGAGAAGCTCAAGCAAGATGCCGAAGTTATATTAAAGAAGATTCGCCTTGTAGAAGACGAGATTGAGAAAGAAGGCAAGTAAAAACAAACCTATCCACAAAACAGTTAAGGCTCTCTAAATTTAGAGAGCCTTAACTGTTTATAATATTGCAAAAACACATCAAGCAAGAAAATAAGTGAACAACGCAAGACATCACCCCCCCAATACTTTAGATTTAAATATCTCCGGAACCTCTAGAGTACTGCATCTAAACAAAAAGGCGAGCCATAAAGACCCGCCTTACTCTTAATTCAATACCAACAGATTACTCGGCATCGGGAGCCACAGGAGACTGAGGAAGCTCGTTAACAGCATTCTCAATTACCGGGCTGAGACTATTTGCGCTGACCTCCTTTGGAAGAGAGTGAGCAGCCAAAATACTAATTACCACCATAAAGACAGCAAGAGTCCAGGTAGCCTTCTCAAGAAAATCGGTAGTCTTTCTAACACCCATAATCTGGTTCGAAGAGGCAAAGCCTGCAGCAAGACCACCACCCTTTGAGTTCTGAATCAATACTATTCCGCACATCAACACCGATGCAATCACAATCAGTATAACACAAAGCAAATACATACTAATTTCTTTTTATATGTTTTATTATTTTTTCTAAAAATCTTATTTGGTCTGCAAAGTAACGATTTTTATTCGGATATTCCAAACATAATCGTTTAATAATTTCAAGAGCTTTCTCATATTTACCCTGTTTTATGTAAATATTCGCAAGAGTCTCGGTAAAGAAAGAGGATTCTGCCGGAGTTTCATCGGCCACAGCCGAAGCCTCGGGGTGCGTTTCGGGCACATTATCGCCACGCAAATCAAAAGTAATTTTCTCATTATCACCGGCAAGAAAGTCATCTATCAGGTCCTGCCCTCGCAGCTCGGGTACCGGAGTACTCACCCTGTCGCTATTCTTTAAATATGCCGACACATAATCGACTGCAGCCGCACCCTCGGCCTCAAGCGAGAATGAGTCAGACGGCAACGTACTCAGGAATGCGTCTATCAGCGACATTGTTCTGTCTACCGGAAGTTCCTCTGCCGGTTCATCAGGCACAACCGCAGCCCCATAGCCGGCCATAAGTTCAAAAACCGGCCAACGGCTTTTCAGGCAAAGCGCAGCCTTGCGCATCTCTTTACCAAAGTCAATGTCGTGAAGAAGGTAAAGGTTCTTTAGCATAAGCAATCGCGCAACGTCAAAGTAGGGGTATTTACCTACTATCAGGCGCAATTCGTAGAGCGTGTCACGATTCAAGCGCTCGGGGTGTGCTATATAGGTTGACAATCTCTCCATCGTTACCAGTTTGCAACAGCTGCATTAAAGACAGCCTCAACAATTTCCTTAATCATCTGCGTCACAAGTTCCTCTTGTACCGAATCGAGCGATTGTGTGGCATCAAAGTCGCGTGTTGCGCTGAACTGGCGCTCAAAATCCTCGTCGTGGTTGGTATTGTTTGTAAAACGCACATTAACAGTCATCTTCAACTGAACCAACGAAGAGTAGCCTGTTGACGACACTGACTTATTCAGCTGGTCGTACGCAACAATTTCGCCATCGAGCTCAAGGTCGCCGCCACGGCTTACCTGTGCAAGCTTTGTCTGCTGCACAAACATATCGTTAAGAGCCTCGTTGAACATAGGCGCCATAGGTCCCCACTGGTAAGGCGCACGGTTTTGAAACTGCGTCATCGATATTGTTTTTACTTTGGCATAGTCTATAGAGGCTCCGGTGAACTTATAGCTCACTGTACACCCGACAAGCAGCAGCGCAAACAACGCCGGCACTAAACCGCGCAATAATTTATTCAATGCCATACTCCTTTATTTTTCTATACAATGTACGTTCCGATATATTCAACTCCTTTGCCGCATTCCTGCGCTTGCCCCTGTTTCTCTCAAGCGCTGTAAGAATAGTTTTCTTTTCTACATCATCGAGCGACATTGCCTCCTCGACATATTCATCGGCGCCACTCAAAGTATCATAATGCGGTATCTGTGGCTGTAAATGATAGGTCGGTTGCTGCACTAACGACACCTCTTGTGCATCGGTATAATAGGGTACGTGCTCGACAGTCTCCTTGTTCATCGCACGCAGACTCTCTATCTGGTTTTTCAGTTCTGTAATGTCGCGACGCATATCAAAAAGCACACTGTAGAGTATCTCTCTTTCACTCTCGAAACTCTTTCTGTCACTGCGCTGCCCGGCCAACATAGGGAGGTTTGCTCCCCGTTCCTGCGGAAGGTAACGCTGTAGCGTATCTCCGCCGACCTCTCTGTTAAGTTCAAGAATTGATACCTGCTCGGCAATGTTCTTCAGTTGGCGAATATTACCCGGCCAAGAGTAGCGCATTAAAGCAAGATTCGCCCCTTCATCGAGCTGTACACGCGGAACATTGTATTTTGCAGCAAAGTCCATACAGAATTTCTTGAAGAGAAGCACTACATCTTCGCCACGCTTACGCAGCGGAGGTACTATTATAGGCACTGTGTTGAGACGATAATAGAGGTCCTCGCGGAAGCGTCCTTCGGCAATAGCCTCGGGAAGGTTCACATTTGTCGCACACACAATGCGCACATCGGTTTTTTCGACCTCGGAAGAACCCACACGCAAAAATTCACCATTCTCGAGCACACGCAACAAACGTGCCTGCGTAGACATTGGCAACTCGGCAACCTCGTCAAGAAAGATTGTACCGCCGTCAGCTTCGCTAAAGTAGCCTTTGCGCTCATTTACAGCACCAGTAAAGGCACCTTTCACGTGTCCGAACAGTTCTGAATCAATGGTACCCTCGGGAATTGCGCCACAGTTTACCGCAATATATTTACCGTGCTTGCGCACACTGTTCTGATGAATGATTTTTGGGAAAAACTCTTTTCCCACTCCACTCTCGCCGGTTATCAGTATCGTTAAGTCAGTATTTGCAACCTGAATAGCAGTATCTATCGCCCTAAGCAATGCCGGGTCGTTACCTATAATGCCAAACTGTTGCTTAACCTTTTGAATCTCCGCAATGTTCATACGCTCTTTAAACTTAATTTTGTGACAAAATTACTTATTTTACCACAAAACCAAGCAAATTTGGCAGTTTTTTTTATTTTAGAACGGGAACAGCAACGGCAGGACGAATATCATAACAATGCCCAGAATTATTTGCAAAGGCAAGCCAACCTTTACATAATCCGAGAATTTATACTGACCGGCCGGCATCACAAGAGCATTAGGTGGTGTCGAGAACGGCGAGGCAAAGCAGAGGCTGGCGCCCAGCGTTACCGCAAAAAGGAACGGCACAGGACTCACGCCTATAGCTACCGCACTGCTCATAGCAATGGGAGCCATCAATACCGCCGTTGCCGTATTACTGATGAACATTGTCATAAATGACGTAGTGAAATATATTCCGCCCAAAAGCAACAGCGGGCTGTGGCCTCCAAGCGACGAGACAAGCGAGTTCGATATCAATGCCGACACGCCTGTCTTTTGCAGCGCTACAGACATTGGCATCATTGCTGCAATAAGCACAATACTCTCCCAATTTATTGTCTTATAAGCAGCTTCAACATTGCGGAAACAACCGGTCAGCACCATTAACAGACCGGCAATCATTACCGCTGTAACCGGTTCGATAGGTATAAAATCGAACACCATCACTGCAATCATCGCAAGCATTATCACCGCTGCGACAGGCGCTTTGTAGTCAAGAGTTACCTTTGCAGCCTCTTCGAGCGGACGTCCGACAACAATCCATTCAGTACTCTCTTTCTCAAGATTAGCAATATTATCCCACGCACCCTGCACAAGCAGTACGTCGCCAACGTGTATAGTCTCGTCGCCGATACCCTGAAGAATATATTTATTCTTGCGACAGATACCAAGCACGCTCACATTATACCTTGTCCTGAATTCAACCTCCTTAATGGTTTTGTTGACCACCGACGAAGAGGACATTACCACAATCTCGGCAACACCAATATCGTAGAAATCAAGACCACTCTTGCCGTTGTTGTCATCGTCTGAGATAACCTGAAGTTTGTACTTGTCGGCAAAATCCTGCACTTTATCATTGGTTCCCGACACATAAAGTATGTCATCGACACGCAGAATGGTATCGGAGTCGGCTGCTTGCTGAACGACATTCTTTGACAACAGGTTACGCTGTCCTCGTTCAATATGGCGCACCTCAATTACATTAAGCCCGAAGATTTTGCGTATATCAAGCTCGCCAATCATTTTCCCTATGAGCAAGGATTTTGAATCGACCTGCAGGCGATAAAGATTATTCGCTATGCCATACTCCTTCACAAGAGTCTTAAGCGATTTTCCGCTACTGGCGCTTGCACCGCTCAATGCTCCGGGTTTCGAGAGATACTTCTTGCTTAAAGGCAAAAGCAAAAGCGTACCAACGGTAGCACAGATAAGACCCACCGGCAAGAATGTAAAGAAGCCCAGCCCCTGATAACCGTTGCTCACAAGCGTATCGTTAATAACAAGGTTGGGAGGGGTACCGATGAGTGTCATCATACCACTCATACTGCTGGCAAAGGCCAAAGGCATAAGCAAACGGCTCGGGTTCATTTTAACGCTCATTGCCATACTTACCACAATAGGAATCATAATAGCCACCGTACCCGTGTTGCTCACAAAGGCACCCATCAGCGAGGTCACAAGCATCACAAGCACAAAGAGCCTTGTTTCGCTGTTACCGGCAAGTTTCATAAGTTTTGAACTTATCATCTTTGCCAGACCTGGCTGGAATATGGCACCGCCAACCACAAACAGTCCGACCATCATTATAATAACGGTGCTCGAAAATCCCGAAAGAGCCTCGGCCGGAGTGAGAATGCCCAACACCATCAGCACCACTAATGCGCATAATGCCACAATGTCGGAACGGACCTTACCGCTGATAAAAAAGAATACCGAGAGCAACAGTACAACTATCGTTTCTATCATATATTATTAAATTTTCAATTTATTCTGCAAAGTTAAAAGTTTAATCTCAAAATCAAAGTAAAAAGCGGAACCGTGAAGCAATTTATAGTAAAAAAATCATTATCTTTGCGCTAAAGCGCGAAAATAGGCTGCACTCGCTGTGAAATACCAAAGCAAGCTTTGCGAATCTCGCTCGTTGGAGGCTATTATTGACGCTAAAGCGCGAAAAATAGGCTGCACAAAAGCGTTGCAAGCATTTTAAATATTGAAACGACAAACATAAAAAGACTTCGGTTATAAAAATACTTAAATACATATCTATTATTGTAGCAATACTTATTGCGTTTGTAACAAGCGCGGTTATTGCATTTGAATTCGACGCAGTACAACGCCGAGCAGCCTTATCGGTGTCACAATTCATAAAACAGCAGTACGAAATTCCTGCAAGCATTGAAAAAATACACATAGACAAATTCAGCCGGGTAGCACTTGAAAATGTGCTCATTCTTGACCAACAAGGAGACACGCTCATTGCATCTCGCAGCGCAACAGCAAGCCTGTCGCCGTTGAAAATCATCGACGGCATTGTACAAATCAACACCTTGTCATTCGCAGCACCCACTATTAAGCTGCAACGCGACACAGCTGGTGCGCCACTCAACATTCAGTACATAATAGATATTGTAAACAAGGACAAGAACGATGAGAGCAAAACCGACTTGCGCATAAACCAGCTGTTGATATACGACGGACAATTCAGTTACGACGTTGCAAGCGAAGCTCATTCCGAATCGATGCTCGACGTTAATCACATTGCCATAAGCAACTTTTCGAGCAATATTTCTTTAAAGAATTTCAATAAAGAAAATCTCAACATATACATTCGCTCCATAAGCGGAAAGGAGAAAAGCGGCCTTGAGCTAAACAAATTAAGAGCACGCATAGCCGCACGAGGCAACGAGGTAGAACTCAGCAACCTTTATATATCGCTCCCAAGCAGCGAGCTATATTCCGAGCGCATAACGGCATACAGCAATAATTGTATCGACTCATTAAAGATAAGCGGCAACCTCACAAGCAACAGATTGTCGTTCAAAGACCTTATTCCTTTAATCCCGGGACTTTCAGCATACGAGCTCGACGATATAGAGTTCAGCATAGACGGTTCCATTGACAGTTACAGCGCCGATGGCAACATTCGAATCAGCACCCGCGACAAGTCAGCAATTCTTAGCGGACGAACAACCGTTCTATCTCCATACGACAACAAAAGAAGCGCAAAAATAAAAATCGAAGAACTATTCCTGAAAGAAAAGTTCATTGACAAAGTCACAACGCTAATCGAAGGAGCGCCTCAAGGAATTGCACAGAAATTAGGCGACACAAACATCAACGGCGAAATTACCCTCTCGTCCGATTCTCTTGCGGGAGACGCCAATATAGCCTGCTCCAACGGCAGCGTAAGCACAAATATCCAACTCGACGACAGAGGTAATTTCCATATAAAGGCACACGGAAAAGATATTGCCATAGGCAACATCATAAACAGCACAGAAATAAAAAGTTGCGATATTTACACCACCGGCAAAGGTAATTTCAAAGAAACCACAGCCGACTTTACAGGCAGAATCTCATCATTAGAACTAAAAGGCTACAAATACGCCCCAATAAACATCAAAGGAAACACCCACAAGCGCGATGCCTCGGTAACAATAACAACAGCCGACCCCAACATCACGGCTACAATACACATAAACCACCGAACACTCAAGAAAAAGAGCCACACAGCACTCACTTTGAATGTCGACTCTTTACGACTAAAAAGCCTTAACCTTGTAAAAGAGATAAAAGAGGGTACTCTATCTTTTGCACTTAGCGGCGAGTATGAATCATTAAAAGACAACGGAAGTCTGCTTAATGCAAAGATGCAGAACTTCACATTCGACAACGGAACGGAAAAATCGACAATACGCAACCTGCACCTGCACGACGACAACACACAGGCAAAGCGCAGTATAACCATAAATTCCGACATTCTAAATGCCGACATAATCGGTTATTTTGACATTGCAAAGATTGGCCAGAGTTTCCTTCACGCAGCAAAGAGCCACCTGCCTGCGCTCCCCATCGAAAAGAACAAAGGAGGCAACAACAGTTACTTATACCGCTTTGAGATTCTGAATACAAGAATAATAGAAAAACTGATAGACCTCCCCTTCACAATCAATGAAAAATCGACTATCAGCGGTTCTTGTCACGACCCCAATGGAGACATAGGAATAAGCGCTATTCTAAACAACGTCAAAGTAGGAAAAAGTGAGATTCGCAGCATAAATTTAGAAGGAAAGTCAAGCGAAAAAGGAATATCACTCCTTGCGAACGTATATAAGCCATCGACAAAAGTCATAGACAATAATGGTGAAAAAACAACTATAAACAAAAACCTGACAGTTGGGCTAAAATCAATTATCAAAGACGGAGCCATTCGCAACGTGCTCAATTGGAACGACATTGCGTCGAACAAAAGTACACGTGGCGAAATAGGAGTAAACGCGACACTCGCGCGTGGAACAGACAACAAGCTTCAATTCGAAGCGAACTTTACTCCCGGCAATTTCTTCCTCGACGACGCCGAGTGGCACGTTACTCCCGGCAGCATTAAGGGAAACAGCGAAAAGATTCTAGTCAACGACCTTCAGATATTCAACCGTGAACAAAGCCTTAAGATAGATGGTGTTGCCGGAAAATTCATTCAAGACAGCCTGAATGTATATCTCAAGAATCTTGAGGTTGCAACAATAATGAGTTTCATAAACTTCAACGTACTCAAGTTTAAAGGCAAAGCGACAGGCAGCGCCCACCTTACAAGCCTCCTTTACCGCCCCGATGTAAACGGACGATTCGACGTTGACAGCCTTCACATTGACAATGCGCTCGTCGGACAGGGCGATATTGGAATCGGGTGGATGGATTACAACAAGACCATCTCGCTCAACTGCGGCATTCTGAACAAAGGGAAGGAAAAATCGGAGGTCGTGGGTTTCCTCTCCCCGGCCAACGACACAATTATGCTCAAGATTGATGCTCGTGACCTTAATGCAAAATTCATAAACGAAAAGGTAAGTTCATTCCTCGGCGATATTAAAGGAAAAGCAAACGGAACTGCATACGTCCTTGGCAGTTGGAAGAAAGTAGACCTCAAGGGAGCCGTGGCTCTTGACTGCAGCGCACGCGTAAATGCCTCGAACGTCGTATATAATATATTAGGAGACACGCTTTATATGTCACCGGGAGTATTATATTTCGACGGAATCGACCTTAGCGACAGAAACGGCAACCGCGGCAAGCTGTCGGGACGCATCACTCACAAACACTTCGGAGAATGGAAGTGCGACATTAACGCTCAAGCCGAAAGAATGCTTGTATACGACACCGGCGGATTCAGCGACCTTCCTTTCTACGGCACAATCTATGCAACAGGTGGCGTAAACATCTCGAGCGACGGCAGCAATCTAATGCTCAAGGCCAATGTAAGCAGCGAACCGGGTTCCACATTCGTCTACAACTCATCGACAGCAAGCGGCGCGAGCGACAACAGTTTTATCACCTTTACCGACAGCCGTAAGAAAAATTCCGGCAAGAAAGAGGTGGAAGAGCCCGATAACGACTACAATATGTATGACCGCATAGCAAGCAAATTGCACTTAGACTTTATGATAGATGCCACCGAGGACCTTCACGTCAAGGTATACACCGACCTGAAGAGCGACGACTACATCTCTTTCAACGGCAACGGAACTATAAACGCTCTATACGACGACAAAGACGGATTCTCCTTGAACGGAGGCTTGAACCTCGACCGCGGAACATACAAGTTCACCATACAGAACATATTCCCAAAGGAATTTAATCTGGAAAAAGGAAGCACTTTAACATTCGATGGCGACCCATACCACGCAGGTCTGAACTTAAAAGCAAAATACCTTGTACCATCGGCTTCGCTGAGCGACCTCACCACAGAAAGCACAAAAAACAAGACCGTTAAGGTAAACTGCGTTATGGACATTGGCGGAACACTCGAAAGTCCCGAACTGCACTTCGACCTTGAGCTACCCGAAGGCAGCGAAGAAGAGAAAGAGCTCCTGGCAAGCGTGGCAAGCACACAAGAGCAGAAGACTATGCAATTCATTTACCTGCTTGGAGTAGGCAAGTTCTACACCTACGACTACAACAACGCCCAGACAGAAAGCCAGACATCATCGGCAGTAGAGTCGCTTATCTCAAACACCTTGTCAGGACAGTTAAACAATATGCTCGGGCACATTATCAACAACAACAACTGGAACATTTCCGGTAATTTCTCGACCAGCGAAAGAGGCTGGAACAGAATGGAGGTCGAGGGTATGTTGCGCGGACGCCTGCTCAACAACCGCTTACTAATAAACGGAAACTTCGGATACCGCGAGAACCCTATTGCCAACAGCAACTTTATGGGTGACTTCGAAATACAATGGTTGCTCAACAAAAAAGGCAATGTCAACCTAAAAGCATACAGCAAGACCAACGATCGTTATTTCTCGAAGACCAACCTGACCACACAAGGCGCCGGCATAATATTCAAGTTCGACTTTAACCATTGGAGGTGGTGGAAGAAACGCAAAAAACAAGAGTCGACACCCGCAAAAACGCCTACAGTTGCAAAAAGCGGGCAAACGACAATGTAGCCATTTTGTCACATAATATAAACGACGGCAATTGCCGTCGTTTATGCTATTTACACACTATTTTTCAAAAGATTTATCACTGCCCCAGCACTGTTGCATCCACGCCTTACTCTTTGCCTCGACCGGATTATCCTGAGGGTGCCAGAATGAGAAATGCGTACCGCCATCGGGCAGATACTGTTGCTTCACAAAATGCCCGGGATAATCGTGTGAATATTTATAGCCTCCTGCATATCCAAGGTCGGCCATAAGCTTGGTTGGCGCATTACGCAAGTGTAGCGGCACAGGCAAATTACCGGTCTCGCGCACCGTCTCTAAAGCTGCGTTTATCGCATTGTAAGCCGAATTACTCTTCGGAGATGTCGCAAGGTACACTGTTGCTTCGGCAAGAGGGATACGTCCTTCGGGCCAACCGATTTTGGTAACCGCATCAAATGCAGCATTTGCAAGCAAAAGAGCGTTCGGATTAGCAAGCCCAACGTCCTCAGAGGCCGAGATAATGAGTCTTCGTGCAATAAACGCAGGGTCTTCACCTCCCTCTATCATACGCGCAAGCCAGTATAGTGCCGCATCGGGGTCACTTCCACGTATAGACTTTATGAACGCCGATATTATATCGTAGTGCATTTCGCCGTCCTTGTCATAAGCCAGCGGATTCTGCTGTAAACACAGGCGCACCTTCTCATCGGTAATAACTACGGGAGAATCGGGGTCGCTCTCAACCACAAGTTCAAGAATATTAAGCAACTTGCGAGCATCGCCGCCGCTGTAACGCATCATTGCCGCCGTTTCACGCAACTCAACACCACGCATCTTGAGCGTTTCATCTGTGCTTATGGCGTGGGTAAGCAATTGCATAAGGTCATCTTTTTCAAGAGACTTCAGCACATAGAGTTGGCAGCGCGACAACAATGGACGTATAACCTCGAACGATGGATTTTCGGTAGTAGCACCTATTAAAGTCACCGTTCCTGTCTCTACGGCACTCAGCAGAGAGTCCTGTTGCGACTTATTGAAACGATGAATCTCGTCAATGAACAGAATGGCACCACCGCGCGAAAAAAGAGGAGAGTTTTTAGCCTTCTCAATAACCTCACGCACCTCCTTCACCCCCGACGACACTGCGTTAAGAGTATAGAAGGGGCGGTTCAGCTTGTGGGCTATAATTTTTGCTATAGTGGTTTTTCCCGTTCCCGGAGGCCCCCACATTATAAAAGAGAGAATGCGCCCAGAATCTATCATACGCCGCAAGACAGCACCTTCTCCTACAAGATGCTGCTGCCCGACATAATCGTCGAACGAAGTGGGACGCAGACGTTCCGCCAATGGTTGTGCCATACGTTACTTATTACATTAAAAAACCTTACACCCTCGCGGGTGCAAGGTTCTGTTACTATCTGGAAAAGGAATTAGCTCAAGCCAACAATCTCGCCATCGACAAAATCAATGTGGTTAGCCTGAGGATCGCGAGGCAATCCGGGCATACGAATAATATCGCCGGCTATCGCAACAATCATTTCGGCTCCCGCATTCAGCACGACGTCACGAATCTGCAGATTAAAGCCCTTGACCGCGCCATACAACTTAGCATCGGCACTGAAAGAGAACTGAGTCTTAGCTATACATACAGGACACTTTGCAAGACCATACTTCTCGGCGAGTTTTATGCGGTCAAGCGCGGGCTTCGCAAATGTAACCGACGCCGCACCATAAATATTCTTCGCGACTTTCTCTATTTTTGTCTGAATGCTATCCTCGTCGCTGTATGTGAATTCAAGAGCACGTGATGGGTTTTTCTCTATTGTATCGACAACAATCTGCGCCATCTCAACAGCGCCCTCACCACCTTGAGCAAAAGCATTGTTTATTACGAAAGGCAGACCAAGTTCCTGCTCGCAGTGAGCGCGCAAGAGCGCCATCTCCTCGTCGGTATCTGTTGCAAAGCGGTTGAACACCACAATAACCGATTGACCGAACGAACGCAGGTTGGCAACGTGGCGGTCGAGGTTGGCGAGACCGTTACGCAGACCCTCCATATCCGGTTCCTTAATTTTATCAAGTTCAACACCTCCGTGCATCTTCAGGCCCTGAGCCGTAGCGACAATAACTGTAGCGTCGGGCTGAAGACCGCTCTTGCGGCAGAGAATATTATAGAATTTCTCGGCACCGAGATCCGCGCCGAAGCCAGCCTCGGTAATTGTATATTCGCTATGCGCAAGAGCCATCTTTGTAGCCAGCTGCGAGTTACAGCCGTGAGCAATATTCGCAAACGGACCGCCGTGAATAATCGCAGGTGTATTCTCTGTCGTCTGCACAAGGTTCGGCTGTATAGCGTCCTTCAGCAACACCATAATTGCACCGGCAACACCAAGGTCCTTCACAGTGAAAGGCTCACCCGAATAAGTGTAGCCCAACATAATATTTTCTATACGGCGACGCAAATCCTCCTCGTCGCTCGCAAGGCAAAGTATTGCCATAAGCTCCGAAGCTGGAGTAATGTCAAAGCCTGCCTGCTCGACAAGCCCATTTGTAGCCGGACCCACACCCGTAATTATAGAACGCAGTGAACGGTCGTTCACATCAAGAACTCGACGCCACAGAATTTCTTTAAGACCGAAGCCCTCTTTTGCGTGCTGATAAAGATAGTTGTCAAGCAATGCAGAAATCATATTGTGCGCCGATGTTATTGCGTGAAAATCACCTGTAAAATGCAAGTTTATCTTCTCCATTGGAAGCACCTGTGCATAGCCGCCACCTGCAGCACCGCCCTTCATTCCGAAACAGGGACCTAACGAAGGTTCACGAAGAGCAACAACAGCATTCTTGCCGATTTTATTCAAGCCCAATGCAAGACCAATAGAAACAGTAGTCTTACCGATGCCGGCTTTTGTAGCAGTAATTGCAGTAACAAGAATCAATTTACCCTTTTGTTTACCAATAAGATTCAAAGGCAATTTTGCTATATACTTGCCATAGTGTTCAAGATCGTTTGCGTCGATGCCCATCTTGGCAGCTACGTTCTCTATGCGCTCAAGTTTAGTTTCCTGAGCAATCTGAATGTCACTCTTCATAAAAATGTATACTTAAAATTATTATTTGCTATTGCAAGTCGAACGACTATAGCGCGAAGATACAAAAAGTTATTGAATCAACAGCCTTTTGGCGCAAATAAAAGCAAGCATAAGCTACAAATATTCAAATAAAGATATATTTTTGCAGAAAAACAAAGCAAATATGCTATCCGTACTCATTCCCACAAAAGACTACGACTGCAGCGGCCTCATCAAAGAATTACACAAGCAAGGTGAAGCATTGAGTGTTCCATACGAGATTATCGTAGGAGAGGACGGAACATCGGCAACCTGTTTACAAAAAAACATAATAGCCGAGACACTGCCCAATTGCAGGCGTGTTATACAAGCAAAGAATGTAGGACGGGCAAACATTCGCAATATACTGGCAACAGAGGCACAATACAACAACATACTTTTCATCGACAGCGATGCTGTTGTTGAACACGATAATTTCCTTGCAAACTACATTGACGCCCTAAAAAACCACGACGTTGTATGTGGAGGACTTTATCACGCCAAAATTCTTGCCGACAAACGTTGTTCACTACGTTTCAAATATGAAAAGAAGGCCGACAAAAGACGTAGCGCCGAGCAGCGTAATCTCAACCCATACAACGAATTCTCGACATTTAATTTCGCCATTAAAAGAGAACTTTTTATGTCGTTGCTCTTCAATCCCGAAATTAAACAATACGGCCACGAAGACACTCTTTTCGGCAAAGAGCTCGAAAAGCGCAAAATAAATATCATTCACATCGACAACAGGCTTTTACACAACGGCCTCGAGAGCAATGAGATATTTCTATCAAAGGTCGAACAATCTGTAAAAACGCTATACGGCATAAGAGAAGAAATTGGCGCAACCCCGCTGACACGCACCGCCGACAGACTCTGCCGCCTGCACCTAAAAGGCCTGTTTATGTTTTTCTGGCGAGCCACCAAAGGATTTATGCTCAAAAACCTCAAAAGCGGCACCCCGTCGCTATTCCTGCTAAACGTATACAAATTAGGCTACTACCTTCAATTTATTGCATAAACCACGCACCCCATTCATTGGTTTTACAAAAGGGCATATTCTTTAATGTCCGCAAATTTCATTTTTCCGTTTTTTTAAATTATTTTTGCAAGATATATTGTCTATACAATAAAATCAATCGTTAAATAACATAAACATCATACAACAATGACCGAAATTAACGAAACTGAAAAAAGCGAGAAGAAGAGCATCAGTTTTATCGAGCAGATTATAGTCGATGACCTGAAGCAGGGCAAAAACGGAAGCAAGGTACAGACCCGATTCCCGCCCGAGCCCAACGGTTATCTTCACATAGGCCACGCAAAGGCCATCTGTATGGACTTTGGAATGGCGCAAAAATACAACGGCGTGTGTAACCTGCGTTTCGACGACACAAACCCCACAAAAGAGGACGTCGAGTACGTTGATGCAATTATGGAAGACATAAAATGGCTCGGATTCGACTGGGCTAATGTATATTACGCATCGGACTACTTCGACCAGCTTTGGGACTTTGCAATAAAACTCATAAAGGAAGGCAAGGCTTATATAGACGAGCAGACAGCCGAGCAGATAGCCGAGCAGAAAGGCACCCCCACACAACCCGGTACCGACAGCCCCTTCCGCAACCGCCCCATTGAAGAGAGTCTTGAACTTTTCCAGAAGATGAACACCGGCGAAATTGAAGAGGGACGTATGGTGCTACGCGCCAAGATAGATATGGCAAGCCCCAATATGCACTTTCGCGACCCCATTATATACCGCGTTGTAAAGGCGGCACACCACCGTACCGGCGAAAAGTGGAAGGCTTACCCGATGTACGACTTTGCTCACGGACAAAGCGACTACTTCGAGGGTGTAACACACTCATTGTGCACATTGGAATTTGTACCCCACCGCCCGCTTTACGACCTCTTTGTCGACTGGGTAAAAGACGGGAAAGACCTTGACGACAACCGTCCGCGCCAGTATGAGTTCAACAAACTCAACCTCAACTACACGCTGATGAGCAAGCGCAACCTACTTATCCTTGTCAAGGAAGGCCTTGTAAACGGCTGGGACGACCCCCGTATGCCGACACTCTGCGGATTCCGCCGTCGCGGTTACTCGCCGGAATCGATACGCAACTTTGTCGACAAGATTGGATACACCACATACGACGCGCTCAACGACTTTGCGTTGCTCGAGAGCGCTGTGCGCGAAGACCTCAACAGCCGCTCTACACGCGTATCGGCAGTAATCAACCCTGTCAAATTGACAATAACCAACTACCCCGAGGACAAAGTCGAGGAATTGACAGCAATAAACAACCCCGAACGCCCCGAGGACGGCACACACACAATAGAGTTCTGCCGTGAACTTTGGATTGAACGCGACGATTTTATGGAAGACGCGCCCAAGAACTACTTCCGCCTTACCCCGGGACGCGAAGTACGCTTGAAGAACGCCTACATTGTGCTGTGTACAGGCTGCGTAAAGGACGACGAAGGCAACGTGACCGAAGTCTTGTGTGAATATATACCACAGACCAAGACCGGAGAAGCCGAAGCAAACCGCAAAGTAAAGAGCACAATTCACTGGGTAAGCCGCAGACACTGCCTCAAGGCCGAGGTACGCCTATACGACCGTCTGTGGAAGGCCGAGAATCCGCGCGACGAGATGGCCGCTATCCGCGAGGCAAAGAACTGCGATGCACTGACAGCTATGAAAGAGATGATTAACCCCGATTCTCTAAACATTCTCACCGAATGTTACGTCGAGAAATATCTTGCCAACGGCAAGCCTCTTGACTACCTGCAGTTCCAGCGCATAGGTTATTTCAACATAGACCCAAGCTCAACTCCCGACCATCTTGTATTCAACCGCACAGTGTCATTAAAAGACACCTGGAACAAGATAAAAGGCAAATAACAACAATGAACTACGAGAAAGGATACTTTGAGACGCCCGAGTTCCGCGAACTCCTCAAGAGGTACGAGCAGGCAAAAGCTATGAACCTGCCCACATACTTCGGCATTGAAGAGCTTGTGGACCTACTCTCCTACTATCTCTATTGCGACAAAAGCGACGAGGCCGGCGAAGTCTTGCAAAAAGCAAAAGCCCTGCACCCTTCGGCGTCGGAAAACCGAAAAATGGAGATTAAAATACTGCTAAGCAGAGGAGAAGCCCAGAGGGCTCTCGAACTATTCTCGGAGATTAAATACATTGACGACGAGACAAGAATCCTGAAGGCCGAGATTCTGCTCTCGCTCAAAGACTTCAAGAATGCCAGAGAGATTGCGCTCGACATCATCAGGCACGCCGAACCCGGACAAGAGAACCTATACGACGCACTGGAGATATTGCTCGACTGCGGATTCGCTCTTGACGCTCTTTTCATTTGCGAAAAAGCCCTTACCCTGTCACCCAACCAAAGAGGGCTTCTTGAGGTCAAGGCCGAATGTTATATAGAACTGCAAAGAACCAACGAGGCCATCGACATATACAACGCCCTGCTCGACGAAGACCCCTACTCCACATTCTATTGGGAGCAACTTGGTCACATCTACTATATGATAAAGAGATACGGCAAGGCGCTTGAGTGTTTCGAGTACGAAAGCACCATCAATGACGAAATCGAGTACCCACGTATGATGCAGGCCTACTGCTACTATTTTGTAGGAGACTACACAAAGGCAAAGGAGATGTTCGGCTGGTTCAAGGAGAAATACCCACAGTCGGTTATTCCCCAGTTCTACATAGCACTCTCACTCTACCACGAGGGCGCATTGCAAGAAGCCGCCGAAGCATTCGGCAGAATAACGTCATTTGCCCCCGAAGGAACAATAGAAATGATGCTTGCAAGAATCAACAAGGCACTTATTCTCGACGACACAGGCGAGACAGCACGTGCCGACGAGGCAACCTCATTAGCAATAATGATGCACCCCGACAATATGAAGCAGTTGATTCTGCACGACACACACCTGTACGAACTGCGCGAGAAAGAGAACCTGACATTCGGCGATATGAACACGCTCGAGCAGAAAGAGTGGACACAAGAGGAGGAGATGTTCGAATGGGGCGTACACCTTGTAGCCCACAACCATTTGAAGCTCGCCAAAAGAGTATTCAGTTACATACGCTCGTTCAGCCACGACACTACAGAAATAGACGCTTACACAGCTTACATTCTGTGGAACACAGGAGAGGCCGAAAAGGCAAAGCCTGCAATTGAGAACGCGCTCAACGGTAAATCGTGCTTGCTTTTCAAGCTTTTCGGGCTACCTTACAACGCAAACATACAGCCCGAAGAATTTATCCACGCTGCAAACAAAAAAAGATAACAGCCGCGGCTGTTATCTTTTTTTGTTTGCATATCCGCTAAAAGACGCCACATTCATTGTAAAGACCTGTAGCCGTCGTGTTTTTTATTCCGAAAAGTCTTTAATGCGATTCTCGTCGCCCATACGACAAACAAGCAGGTTATTATCCTTCTCGGCAACGATACAGTTATCCATTCCAATAACCACGACCGTCTTCATATCCTTTGTCCGCACAATGCAGTTATGCGACTCCGAAAAATGCACAGCATTGCCAATAACGACATTGCCATTAAGGTCACTTTGTTTATTTTCGTGTAAAGAAGCCCAGGTACCAAGGTCGTTCCAAGCAAAATTCACCGGAAAGACAAAAATTTCATCGGCACGCTCCATAATCGCATAGTCGACCGAAATATTGCGACACTCCGGAAAACGTTCATCAACAACCTGTTGTTCCTCGGGAGTGTCATAAAAAGGCATCATCGATTCAAACACCGACGCTATTGGCGACTGATAGACACGGAAAGCATTGACAATAGTCGAGACGTTCCAGATAAAGATTCCGGAATTCCAAAAGAAATTTTTTCTTGCTATATAAGACTCGGCTATCTCCCTTGCCGGTTTTTCCTTAAACGAATCGACACGGAAAATTTCTTTGTTCGACAGCGTTGAACTACCAAGAACAGCCTCAATATAGCCAAAGCCCGTTTCGGGGCGAGTCGGCTTGATTCCGAGTGTCAGAATAGCGTCCGAGCCACTGACAAAACTCAATGACGATTTAATGACCCGACGGAACTCTTGAATATCGGCCACAAAATGGTCGCTCGGAGCAACAACCATATTCGCCGACGGGTCACGTTTCTTTATTTTCCACGCAGCATACGCAATGCAAGGTGCAGTGCTGCGGCGGCAAGGCTCCTTTAAAATATTCTCACGCTTAATCATCGGAAGCTGCTCCTCGACACGCGCGGCATACTTTTCGGACGTAACCACCCATATATTTTCTACAGGACATATTCCCTCGAAACGTTCAACAGTAAGTTGCAACAAGGATTTTCCGCACCCCAGCACGTCAACAAACTGCTTGGGTGTTTCTTCGGTACTCAGCGGCCACAGGCGATTACCCACTCCGCCGGCCATTATAACTATATGATTCGAGCCTGCCATAGACACATTATTTTCTATTAAACCAAACTTTCAAGAATTACGCAGTTTGGAAACTGACGCGAAGATAACTAAAAAAGAGAAAAAACAAAACACCACACACATTATTTCCTGCACAGCAACACCCTGCATATGCTAAAAAACAGAAAAGAGAAACAAAATGTTAACAGAATCAACAAAATAGCTCTTTTTTAATACATAACAACTATTTTGCATTTAAAGCCCTATTTTTTTTGAAATTATTGTTTTTTTCATAAATTTGCATTGTTTGTAAAGATTTATCCACTTCACAACTAAATTTGACGTTGATTATGTCTGAATTACATCACATTATAATACCCGCCTTGCTTGCTTTTTTAGGCACACTTTGGGTACACCCCAAGGTACTCAAGATTGCAATATTAAAGAATCTGGTCGACAACCCCGACGCTCGAAAACTGCAGCGTAATCCCGTCCCCGTGATGGGTGGAATAGCCGTGTTTTTCGGTATTATCATTGGTTTGTGCAGTTCGCTGACAATGTTCAACAGCCCTAATTTGTTTATGCTTATTTCGGCAATGCTCATAATGCTGTACATTGGAACCATCGACGACATTCTCGACCTTAGCCCGGCTATAAGATTCGCCATAGAGATACTTATAATTATGTGGCTTATGTACGTAAACAGTTCCTCAATCAATAATTTCTGGGGACTTTGGGGCTTGGGCACAATACCCGACTGGATATCCTGGCCTTTGACTATATTTGCCGCTGTAGGTATAATTAACGCCATAAACTTGATTGACGGCGTTAACGGCCTCTCTTCGGGTTTCTGCTTTATGGCATCGGTGCTGTTTGCAATATTATTCTATAGCACAGGCAATACAGTAATGTCGTCGTTATCAATATCGGCAGCAGGTGCAATTATACCATTCTTCCTGCATAATGTCTTTGGTTACAAGACCAGAATGTTCATTGGCGACGGCGGCACGTTGGTAATTGGCACTATGATGTCTATGTTCGTCATAAACATTCTGAGTTCAAATTCCCTTTGCACAACACTCGCGCTTAAAGGTTTCGGACTTGTACCTTTCACACTCGCGGTCTTGTCGATTCCCGTATTTGACACCTTGCGAGTTATGTCTATGCGCATAATAAGAGGCACATCGCCTTTTCACCCCGACAAGACACACCTGCACCACATATTCCTTGAATTAGGCTTCTCACACATTGGAACAACATTCTCTATTCTGTCAATGAATTTGTTTATTGTTGCAGCGTGGTTTATATCGTACAAATTAGGTGCATCGGTTGACATTCAGTTGTATATTGTACTTGCATTGAGCATATTAGCTACATTTGTATTCTACAAATTCGCAAGAAACAGAATAAACAACAACAGCAAAGGCCTCAAGCGTCTTCAAAAAGTTGCCAAGGCACTTAATTTCGAGAAAAAAGGTATATGGCTTACAATCCAGCAACTGATTGACAAACTTTAATTTCACATAAACAAAAAGCAGCGGGGAACCACACGACTCTCCGCTGCTATTTGTTATTCAGCAACTACAAAAGAAAAAAAGGGAGGGGGGATTCTCTGACGACACGCAAGCAAGAACAGCCATCAATCGCGTTCAAGACTATACCCTACACGTTGTACCCCCACAAGTTTATCGTAGCGTTCACCTACCGCCCTGTGGTATATATATATAAGGTACTCATTTTCAGTATTATAAAAATCGCCCTCAGAGTGCACCTGAAGAGCTTTGTCCGAACCACGAGGCAACCATACATACATATAGTTATACACCCCTAATTTTATAAGCTGCGTTGTGTGATAATACCCTTCGACAGCATCATACTCAAGCTTTGAAAGTTCCGTAAAACGGTTACCGCACAACTCTCCAAGAAGAAAATAATCGCCCCCTTGGCGATACGGCGCCTCAAAAGCAAAATGTGCATAAACATAATCAGCCTCAATAGATTCGCCCCACCCTTCCACGGTATTCACAAAGTAGCGTCCATTCTCATCGTAGTAGTTTGAATGCGCTCTACGAGGCTTGTCAACATAGAGCAGTGCGTGATACTCGCCATCTTGCAGAATAACCTCTTCAACATTCATCGCAGGGGCATTCGGGTCGGTTATTTCAAAACGACGATACTCATTGCCGGCATCAAAGATAAGAGCCTCGTTATAGACATACTCTAATTTATCGGCCGTAATATATGTAGGCTTTATTCCGCTGACAACATTATCGGTACGACTATTCTGAACAACCACAGCCTTCACATCGCTCGACGGCGAAGCTATGGAATAACCCGAGTAATCGACCACAAACGAGAGTTGCTGCTTGCTTTCATTGAGCGAGACATCGGTATTTCCACTGACTTTTGCCATTATACCGACTTTGGGGTCAACAACAGCAAATGTAAACAGAGCCACCGGGGCATCATCACCAGCCTCTTCGTCAAAAAGTTCTACTTTATAGTTACCGGACGCCTTTAGAGCGACATTCTCATTGGGCAGCGTGAAACTGTAGTGCGTATAAAGCACTGTCGTGTTGTGAGAATTCTCCCAATCCTCAACAACAACATCGTTAAAGCCATCAATGTAATCTATCGGGTGTAAATCCGACGGTGTCCAATCGGCGTTACAATGGGTTATACGATAAAAATAGCGACGATAGGTGTGCGACATCTCGTCGAAAGAAAAAAGCAACCGGTCATCACCACCCAAAAGCATCACCGGTGCAGCGTCCCAAACACCGTTAAGTTCCATTCGCACCGAGCGAATGTCCGGACAGAGAGAATGCGCCATTTGCGCACTGCACACAAACGGGGCAATAAAGAAAAATATCCCAAACAGTATTCTGAGCATTTTACACATATAATTATTGGCGAAGATAAGCATTTAAAAAGAATATTGTTATATATTTACATAATTTAAGTTCAACAGTTGCAGGCAATGAGATTATTTACAATCATAGTGCTATTCACACTCTATTCGGGCACCGCAAATGCCCAGGATATTGTATACACCCCCTGCGACAGTATATTCATTGAAAACCTTATTGCCCGAGTATCTGAAAAAGAGTTCCATTCGTCGCAAGAACGCATCATAGCCATTGCCGAGTCATTCATCGACAGAGAATACGTTGCAGGCACACTTGACAAAAGCACTAAAGAGACACTGTACATCAGCACAACAGAATTCGACTGCACTACATTCATAGAGACTGTTCTCGCCGTTACTATGAGCGTCGAAAAGGGAGAAAGAAGCTTTGGTGAATTCTGCAACAACCTCGAAACGACACGCTACCGCGAGGGGTGCAGAAGCGGTTACGACAGCCGTCTGCACTATTTTACCTGGTGGGTCGATGACAATACAAAGAAAGGGCTTATAAGAGAGGTAACACACTGCTCCATAAGCCGAAAGACCGACAACAGTCTCTATTTTATGAGCAAGCACCCCGAAAATTATCCGGCACTCGCCAACGACAGCGTTACGAGAAAAAAAATCGAAGCATTAGAAGCCCCATACGCCGGCAGCACCATTGAATATATACCAAAAGAATTTCTCAATAAAAAACAAGAAGATTTGCCCATAGCCAATGGCGATATTATAGCTTTGGTTACAGACATAGAGGGTTTAGACGTCACACACGTCGGCTTTGCGCTGTGGATAGAGAACAGGCTACACCTGCTACACGCCTCAAGCGCACAAGGCAAAATAATAAAAGACGAACAAACACTCTTCGAGTATCAAAAAAACAAGAAACGGCAACAAGGGATAAGAGCAATACGCTACAACAGTAAACAGCAGGCCCCATTTTCGCACAGTCCGGCAGCGTTATAACATTGCAAAAACAGCAATCGCCTATATTATTAAATTCTCACGTTCCGACAACCCCTTTTTGTTGATTTATTCAAGGAATTCCCTGTAGCCACACAAAAAAAAGACCCCGCAGGGTCTTTTTTAAAAAATTCACAACACGGACATTTATTCCAAAGCTCCGTCGTTTGCAGCCTTAATCATCGCCTCGCTTGCATAGAGGAACACCTCTACACGACGGTTCTCGGCACGGCCTTCCACTGTTGCATTGTCGGCAACCGGCTCTCTTGAGCCCTTACCCTCGACACTCTTTATCTGAGTATCAGCAACGCCATTGCTCTTGAGATAATCAGCTACGGCATTTGCGCGGTTCAGCGAGAGAGGGTCGTTGATATTGTCGTTACCGGTAGAGTCTGTATGGCCAAAGATTGCAACGTCCGCATCGCTAAACTCCTTGAGTACCTTCGCAAACTTTTCGAGATTAGCCTTAGCATCAGCCTTAAGGTTATACTTATTTGTATCGAACATCAGACCTGAGTCAAAAGTAACTTTTACCGCAGCAAGGTCATTAGCATCGGTAACCTTTTCAACAGTGGCATTCTGAATCTGTGCCGCAGCTTCGGCCGCCTTATCCATTCTCTTGCCAATGATAACACCGGTACCTGTACCAACGGCTGTACCAACAGCAGCACCAACAGCAGCACCAACGCCCACCTTACCGGTCAGTTTACCAATGAGAGCACCAATGGCAGCACCACCGACAGCACCGCTGGCTGCACCAATTACACCACCCTTAGCAGTATTATTCCAGGTTCCACAACCCGAAAATACCATTACTGCACAAAGCATCACGCAAACAACTTTTACAAAATTCAATTTCATAGTCATTCTTTTTGTTAATAAATCAATTTTGTTGCAAAGATAGCGCAAACTAGTCAAACATCAAACTTGTTCGTTTTTTTTACAGCATCAATGTAAAAAAAATACTATCTCTGAGTAAACATCGAATATTTACTGCACTCGCTGTAAAATAATCAAGCAAGCTTGATATTATTTCGCTCGTTTGTTTGTATCTTTGCCCTAAAGTGTGAAAATAGACTAAACACGCAAACAAACAGAAAAAAAACAAAAAACATTCAATTATATGGCAGAGCTTAAAGAACTTACTAAACGCAGTGAAAGTTATTCACAGTGGTACAACGACCTTGTATTGAAGGCCGACCTTGCCGAGCAGTCTCCGGTAAGAGGCTGTATGGTTATTAAACCCTACGGATACGCTATATGGGAAAAGATACAGCGCACACTCGATGATATGTTCAAGGAAACGGGACACACAAATGCCTATTTCCCACTCCTTATCCCAAAATCGTTCCTCAGCCGCGAGGCCGAGCACGTAGAGGGCTTCGCAAAGGAGTGCGCGGTTGTAACACATTACCGTTTGAAGAACGCTGAGGACGGCAGCGGTGTTGTTGTCGACCCTGCTGCAAGGCTCGAAGAGGAGATGATTATACGTCCCACGTCAGAGACCATCATCTGGAGTTCTTACAAAAACTGGATACAGTCGTACCGCGACCTTCCCATAAAAATAAACCAGTGGGCAAACGTTATGCGCTGGGAGATGCGCACCCGTCTGTTCCTGCGTACAGCAGAATTCTTGTGGCAAGAGGGACACACAGCCCACGCCACCCGCGAGGAAGCCGAAGAGGAGGCACGCACAATGCTTCACGTATATAACGATTTTGCCAACAACTATATGGCACTGCCCGTGGTAATGGGCGTCAAGAGTGCCAACGAACGCTTCGCCGGCGCACTCGACACATACACCATCGAGGGTATGATGCAGGACGGCAAGGCTCTGCAGTGCGGCACATCACACTTCCTGGGACAGAATTTCGCAAAGGCATTCAATGTACAGTTCGTCGACAAGAACAACAGCCTCGAATACGTTTGGGCAACATCGTGGGGCGTTTCTACCCGACTTATGGGCGCGCTCATTATGACACACTCCGACGACAACGGCCTTGTGCTCCCCCCCGCACTTGCACCTATCCAGGTGGTTATTGTACCTATTTATAAAAACGAAGAGCAGTTGAATACCATAAAGAGCAAAGTCGACCCAATGATTGCCGAGCTGAAGAAATTGGGCATCACTGTAAAATTCGACGATGCAGACAACCGTCGCCCGGGATTCAAGTTCGCCGAATATGAGCTAAAAGGTGTGCCTGTACGCCTTGTTCTTGGCGCACGTGATATTGAGAACGGCACAATAGAAGTTATGCGCCGCGACACTCTTGAAAAAGAGACACGCAGCATAGACGGCATTGTCGATTATGTAAAGACTCTGCTTGACGAGATTCAGGCAAACCTGCACCGCAAGGCGCTTGCTATGCGCGAGGCTTGCACACGCAGCGTAGACACATACGAAGAGTTTAAGACCGAAATTGAAAAGGGAGGTTTTATTCTTGCCCACTGGGACGGTACACCGGAGACCGAAGAGCTCATTAAAAACGAGACAAAAGCCACAATACGTTGTATTCCCCTTGGTTGGGACGAGACTCCGGGCACCTGTATGGTAACAGGCAAACCTTCGGCACGACGAGTACTCTTTGCAAGAGCATACTAAACAAATACAATTATTACCAACAAAAAAACAAGGCGATTGATCTGACCCCAAGAAATTGGACGGATTAATAAAAAGTTTTATTGGTAAAGAGTTCGGTATTGCACCGGACTCTTTCCTTTTAGTCTCAGTTTGATTCTATCATTGTTGTAGTAGTGGATATACCTCTTCAGTTCCTGCTTGAAGTGGTCCATATCCCTGAACTCCTGCAAATACAGCAATTCGGATTTCATAATACCGAAGAAGTTCTCCATCATGGCATTGTCAAGACAGTTTCCTTTGCGAGACATACTCTGCACTATATTCATATCTTTCAACGCCTTCTGATATCTCAGATGCTGATAATGCCATCCTTGATCAGAGTGCAGTATAAGCCCTTCTGGTATATTTGTCTTCTTGAAGGCTTTTTTTAACATACTCATAGCCATCTTTAGGTCAGGATGGTATGATATGGTGTAGGATATGATCTCTCCGTTGAACATATCCAGAATAGGAGAAAGATATATCTTCTTGTCCTTTATCTTGACTTCGGTAACGTCTGTTGTCCATTTCTGGTTCGGTGCAGTTGCGATGAAGTCCCTATCTATTACGTTAGGAGCAACCTTGCCTATCTCACCCTTATAAGACTTA
>JAZRFF010000004.1:0-2824 GCA_045661225.1 Bacteroidaceae bacterium
GCTTCATTGGAATCCCATTCAGTTGCATAATAGACAGAGAAGGGGTGCTGCACCGCGATATGAATCACACTATGCTGCTTGACTTCCTGGAATAATTGTAATCTTTATAAAAGCGTATTTTAATAATCGATATGAAAAAACTATTCTTAACCCTTGTCGTTGCATTTGCCACCGTATGTGGCTTTGCACAAAAGAGCATAACGGTGGAATATCCCTACTACGAGACTATCAATACCCGAGTCTTTGATATTTCAAAGGTTATTGCCGATAAGGAAACTACCGTTCTTGAGGTCTATTTTTATGTAGCGGACAACATAACCGTTGATGCGAATACCGTGCTTGTCGGTGACACGACTGGCAAGCACTATAAGCTATTGCGTAGCGAGGGCGTAGAGATTGGGCACGTAACAAACCTGCCTGAATGTGGCTTTATGAAGGGAGTCCTCTATTTTGAGCCGTTGGACAAGGAAGACCGTTCTTTTGATTTTGACGGTGGCAAGAGCGGTTGGAACCTGAAAGGCGTATCATTGAAAGAATACAGTCTGAAAGAGGTAATCGGTAAAGACAAGAAATGGGGCAAGATGACACAATCGCCCTTTATTGGTAATTACGTACATGACAGCATAAGGGTGGAGTGTGAAATTAAAAACAGCAACGAGCCTGTTGTTCTCTTCAATCCATACTGTTTTGAGGATAGGGATTGCGAATTCACAGATGATTTCACATACACATTCCCCGTATTCAACGCTATATGTTTCTACCTTAAGGTCGGTAGAAAAGCATATCCTGTGCCGGCTTGGCCCGGTGATACTGTAAAGGTCATTTATGACGGCAACAAGAGCGTACCTGAAATAATGGTGAGTGATACTGTCTTGCAGAAGAGTATTATGGAATATTACAACTATGACAGAGAGAATGGAATATATGATTCGCCGGTTTCATATAATCTGTCGCCACTCAGTCTTTTTTATAAATATACCGAAGGTACTCTAAAACGCCATCTTATACGCCTGCAGAAATATATCGAAGAGCACCCGGGCTTTGATGAAAGGGCTGCATATTTTTACAGGACCAATATAAAGGCAGAGCTATTGGATGCAATGTGGAGTATGCTCAGGAGACGCAAACCGGAAGAAGCTCCCGAAGGCTTGATTATGCTTGTAAAAGAACTGTCAACCGATATTCCTAACCCGCTTACATTGGGAAGGTACACTACATATATGTTAAAAAGTTATGTGAGTTATTGCGATGACAACGGCTTGGGAGTGCGAATAAATTGGCCCAACTATGCTGCATTGCTTGAACTGGACCGGTTGGGTGTCATCAACCTTAGCAAAAAAGAGAAACGCATCTTAAAAGAGTACGAATACCTTACAAGTCTGAAACTGGCTTTGGCGATGGATAAAGTCGGCGATACCATAAGCGCGAAGAAAAGAGTGGAAAGGCTTGAGTCTGTGGACAAACGCTATACACAGATATGCGAAAAGTACAAGGTCGATACTCTGCCTTTGTGGAATAAGCAGAACTGTATGTTGATTGGCGATATTATGAAGACTCGTCGCGTCGTTGAGGATTTGCACCTGCCTGCCGAGGATTGCAAATATGCAATTTCTTTGCTTACGTATAATCAGCTTGCAACGGAAGAGAAGTCTGTAAATGATACCATAATATCGGCAGCAATGGAGGGGCTTGAAGATTTCGCTCCTGCACAGGTGATTGTTGAACAGAACAATTATCTCCGTCGCTTGGAAGCCGGAGAACTCGAAGTTAGGTATTTGCGTAATTATGCCGACCTTACCCCTGAGACACTTGTTGCCGATTCATTGCTTGCAACAATTCTTGAGCCACACCGCGGGAAGGTAGTATATGCCGATTTCTGGGGCTCGTGGTGCGGACCGTGCAAGGAACAGCTGAAACATATGCAAGCGGTCAAGGATGAACTTAAAGGCAAGGATGTCGTCTATCTCTATTTTGCGAACAATACCCCCGAAGATGTCCGCCAGGTGATTGTAAAGAAACTGGGGCTTTACGGTGATAATATATTCCATTATAATCTGCCTTACGAGCAGCAAGAGTCTATCGAGCGACTGTTGGGGGTTACAAAGTTCCCCACATTCATGCTCTTTGACAAGAACGGGAAGTTGGTCAGTTCCGATGCTCCGTTCCCACAATATTTAGATGCATTGATTAATGAAATTAATAAATGTTTGGAGTAATGGACAATTATGCGAAAATACAGATGAAAAAACTGATATTTACTCTTACTCTTGCACTTGCCACCGTGTATGGCTATGCACAGGGGATTGTCCAATCCAAAGCAGACCATTATAATATAATTGGAGAATTGAAGAATGTGCCCGACAGTACCGTTATCGAGTTATCTCGTGTAGTGGATAATCTGATATGGACAATCACAACAGATACTATTATTGATGGCAGATTCCATTTCAGGATTAAGCCCGATAGTCTCTCAAAGGAAGAGCTTTCCCTTGGTTGCTATCATAGCAAGGAGTTCCCAATGATAAGCCTCAGGCTTTGGGCTTCTCCCGGAGACAGTATAAAGGTTACAGGTGACAACACCCTGATTTATACTTGGAGAGTAGAAGGCAACGCACCCGAGAATGCCTCTTGGCAAACATTCCTTGATGATTCACGCGAGTTGTATGATGCTATTCAAAGAGGTCAATTGTACCAATTTGAGATTTGGAAAGAATCAATGCAACTTCCGCAAGAAAAGCAACAGCCATATTGTCAAGAAAAATTTGACAGCATAAGAAATGCGGAATATGCAATGTGCATTCAAATTCAAGCCAATGAAATCCGT
>JAZRFF010000005.1:0-40583 GCA_045661225.1 Bacteroidaceae bacterium
ACTCTCATGGATATAATTAATGCTATATCCCTCCTCAAGCATATGCATATACTTCAATCGTTCTGCATAGCCATGTTTCTTATACTTTTTAGACATAACAAAACCCCGAAAGTTTTTGTCTAACTTTCGGGGTTCATGTCAAAAGTGACAGCCCTGTTAAGTGATGAATATCTGTTTTTTACTTGCCGAAACGCTCGCGCAGCGTCTTAATCATATCCACAGTCATTGAATCAAGGTCATACGAGGGAGCCCAGTCCCACTCTGCTCTTGCGCAGGAGTCGTCCATCTTGTCGGGCCAAGAGTCGGCTATAGCCTGACGTACAGGGTCGAATTCGTAGCGCATCTTGAAGTCGGGAATGTACTTTTGTATAGCGGCCTTTATAATCTCAGGGTCGAAACTCATTGATGCTACGTTGAAAGCGTTGCGGTGAATGAGTCGCGAAGGGTCGGCGTTCATAATGTCGACTGCAGCCTTTAAAGCGTCGGGCATATACATCATATCCATAAATGTGCCGGCCTGAATGGGGCACACGAACTCCTCGCCCTTGACTGCTGCATAGTAAATCTCGACAGCATAGTCGGTTGTTCCGCCACCCGGCAGTGTTACGTTGGAAATGAGACCGGGGAAACGTACCGCGCGGGTGTCTACGCCGTATTTTGTAAAATAGTAGTCACTAAGAAGCTCGGTGGCAACCTTTGTCACGCCGTACATTGTACGGGGGCGTTGTATAGTGTCCTGCGGGGTGTTGTCGTGCGGAGTGTTTGGGCCGAAAGAGCCTATTGAGCTTGGTGTGAATACCGCGCACTTTTTCTCGCGTGCAATCTCAAGAATGTTCAGCAGACCGTTCATCTGAATGTCCCACGCGAGCAGCGGCTTCGATTCGGCAACGGCCGAAAGTAGTGCCGCAAGGTTGTATATTGTGTCGATGTTGTATTTCTCTACAACTTCGGCAAGCTGCTTGGCGTTAGTGACGTTGGCCTCGGCAGCAGGACCGCTCTCAAGGAGTATCCCCTTAGGCTCTGCTCCGGGAATATAGCCTGCAACAATGTTTCCGTTGGGAATCTGTTTGCGCAATGTCATTGTTAGTTCGGAACCAATCTGTCCTGTGGAACCGACAATAAGTACGTTTTTCATATAGCGGAATTTTGTGAATTCTTTATGTGAATGGAGCGGCACCTATGCCGCTAATTTTTTTCAAAGTTACTCTTATTTTTGCAATCAACACTCCTGCTCATTACTTTTTTTTGCAAATTGTGAATATTTTTTGTGTACAAGTTGTGTTTTTTTTAGCAAAAGGGTACTTTTGCGAATAAATAGAGTATTCACGAACTTAAATAATGTAGATATGTACGGAAAATTCCAACAGCACTTGCAGAATGAGCTGACAGCCATAGAAGAGGCCGGTTTGTACAAGAAGGAACGCAACATCGCATCGCAACAGTTTGCCGAAATTACCCTTGAGGACGGCTCAAAGGCACTTAACTTCTGCGCAAACAACTATTTAGGTCTGTCAAACAATGAGCGCCTGATAAAAGCTGCGCAAAAAACTATGGAGGAACGTGGCTTCGGAATGTCGTCGGTGCGTTTCATCTGTGGCACACAGGACTATCACAAGACACTGGAAAAGGCTATTGCCGACTATTTTAAGACCGAAGATACAATTCTGTATGCAGCCTGCTTCGATGCTAACGGAGGCCTTTTTGAACCGCTCTTTACAGCCGAGGACGCTATTATATCAGACTCGTTGAACCACGCTTCAATAATCGATGGCGTTCGTCTGTGCAAGGCTCAACGCTACCGTTACAATAATGCCGATATGGCCGACCTTGAACGCTGTCTGCAAGAGGCGCAGGCTCAGCGTTACCGCATAATTGTTACCGACGGTGTGTTCTCTATGGACGGAAACGTCGCTCCAATGGACAAAATATGTGACCTTGCCGAAAAATACGACGCGCTTGTTATGGTCGACGAGAGCCACTCGGCGGGTGTCGTTGGTGCTACCGGTCACGGTGTTGCCGAGCAGTTCGATTGCTACGGACGCATCGATATTTTCACAGGAACGCTCGGAAAGGCTTTCGGCGGTGCTGTCGGCGGCTTTACTACCGGTCGCAAAGAGATAATCGATATGTTGCGTCAGCGCTCGCGTCCTTATTTGTTCTCGAACTCTTTGCCGCCATCGGTGGTGGGTGCTTCGATAGAGGTGTTCAAGATGCTTGCCGAGAGTGACGAGCTGCACACCAAACTGCAGAACAATGTAAACTACTTCCGCGACAAGATGCTTGCGGCAGGGTTCGATATTAAGCCCACACAGTCGGCTATATGTGCGGTGATGCTCTACGATGCTCCTCTGTCGCAAGTGTTTGCGGCGAAGATGGCCGAGGAGGGTATCTTTGTTACAGGTTTCTACTATCCTGTTGTTCCCAAGGGACAGGCACGCATACGCGTGCAATTGTCGGCAGCACACGAACAGGAGCATCTGGACAAGGCTATAAACGCCTTTATTAAGGTTGGCAAGGAGCTTGGTGTTATAAAGTAATATTTTACACCTTATTGTATAAAACCACAAAAGAGCGGAGGTTACTCCGCTCTTTTGTGGTTTTTGTATCTTCACTCGTTGGTGCAGATGAGTGTGTCTAAAAAACAGGTTCTATTGCTTGCTTTTTACTTTTGTTCAACCTCAATCTCGAAGGTGCTTGCGGGCAGGCCGCTGCCGTTGATGAGGTTGGCGTCGGTGTAGGGCTTCCACGCATAGCGCACGCGTGTGTGACGCTTGTCGGCGGGTATAATGACGGTGTTGCCCTTGATGCGCGCGCCGGACGCGGGGACAAAAACGCCGGCTTTGTCCGAGGTCTCGAACCCGCGCAACGCTGTACCGTCGCTTGTTGTCAGCGTATCACCCTCCTTGAACTGCAGGATAATGTTACCGCCCTTGCGTGTGGCACTCTCGACCACAGGACCGTGCATCGCTACGTGATTCATACCATAGGTGCTGTTCAACGCCAGACGTGCCAGGCGCTCGCCTATAGGCGCCTTCTCCTTGGGGTGTACATCGGTGGGGTGTCCCTTGTCGCTTGCAACGGCAAAATCGCAATGGGGTATTGCTTGTGCCATTCTGCGCTGCGAATCGCGGAAATGTGGCCACGAGGGGCGGTTGATGCTCGACAGTTGTACAAAGTAGAATGGCATTGCGGGGTTGTTCCACGTTTTGCGCCAACTGTCAATGAGTGTAGGGAATATAATCTCGTGCAGTTCTATATTATGTGCGTTCGATTCGCCTTGATACCAAATGGCTCCCTTTATCGGGTAGATGGCAAGAGGGGCTATGCCGGTCTCGTAAAGGTAGCACGGCTCGTAGGGGTGACGCTGCAGTTTATTGCTGCCTTTGGCAATGTTCTTCGATGCACGTTCACGGCACCAGTATTGAACCATATCATTTTCTCTCCAATGATAGAGTATATCCACGAGCGTGGGGTGGAACTCAAGCGTTCTGCGGTCAATGTATGCCTCGGCAGGGGCTCCGCCTATGGCGTTGCAGATGAGTCCGATGGGTACCTGAAGGGAGTCGGCAAGCATAGCTCCAAAATGGTAGGCAACGACCGAAAAATCGGAAACATTCTGCTCGTTCTGCAACTGCCACTCTGTAGGAAGGTAATATTCGTGCTCGTTGAGTCTTATAAGGTCGGCTTCGGGCCACTCTACGGGGTTGGTAACGACTCGGGGCTTCATATTGTACAGACGTATGTCCTTACCTTTTATGTTGGCAAGGCTCTGCTCTTTGTGCGAACTCTCTTTTACCATAAATGCCATATTCGACTGTCCGGAACAGAGCCACACTTCGCCTATGGCTATGTTGTTGTACGTGACGCTCTTGCCGTTACACTCGATGCTCAGCGTGTGGCTCTTGCCGTCGGCCTTCAGCGGGGCGAATGTCACTTGCCATTTTCCTTCTTCGGGAACAGTGACGCTTTTCTTATGTCTGTCGAGGCGTACAATAACCTTGCTGCCGGTGTCGGCGCTTCCGGCAACGGTGAACGGGACATCGCGCTGAATTACCATATTGTCGCTGTAGATGGCAGGGAGCTTAAGCCCGCCAAAATCGCCTGTTATTGCCGAATAGACGCGCTCGGCAATGAGCGTTGCGCCTGCGGGATTGGGGTGTAACGCGTCGGGCATAAGATTGGGGCGCTTATACAGTTCTTCGCCAAGGTCTATACACTCGCAACCGGCAATGCGGGCAACGTCGGCTATTGTGGCGTTTATCTGGTGGTACCAATCGCGTGTGCCGCTCTTGAAACGTCGGTGCCAATGGAAAATGGGTGTCATTTGGCAGACGATAACCTCGACCTTTGGGTTCAGCGCACGCAGTGTGTCGATGAGGGCGAGATAATCGGGTATAAATTCGTCGCGGTAGTTGGGCCAGTTGCGTGGGTCGGTGTCGTTGAGGCCGAGGTGTATAACTGCAATGTCGGGCTTGAACTCAAGCGCGGCATTGTATTCCGCTTGAAGAGTGTAGGGGCGGTGACCTTTGTTCAGCAGCGTGGCGCCTGACTTTCCAAAGTTACGCACATCGTAACTGTCGCCCAGCATCTGTTGCAGCTGGGTGGGGTAGGACGTCTCGGCGGGGTTGTTGTGCAGGTAGCCGTATGTAACGCTGTTGCCTATGCAGGCTACTTTTTTTCTCTCTTGGGCTAACCCTGACAGCGACAGCAGCAGAGTTAACAGTAGAATTGAAATTTTCATATATTGTGTTTTTTTTTGTTTCCGATGCGAATATAGTTTTTTATCGGTTATAGCGCAACAGTATAGTAAAAAAGCAGTGCCCGGGCACTGCTTTTTTACTATACTGTTGCAGAAATCTCTGTCATTTGGCAATAAACTTCTTGCCGTTTACAATATATATGCCACCCTTTGCCGGTACAGTAACCTTACGGCCCTGCAGGTCGTATATGGCATTTACATTTTCTTCCTCAACAACTTCTATTCCTGTAGCGTTGGTCGACTTAATGGGGTAGAATGGAGCATTGTCGGTGAACTTGTAGGTTCCGTTGCTTGCCCAGTCGAGCGAGAAGCGTACAAAGCGCATCGTGTAGCCTCCGAACAGGCCATTCTCCTCGTAATATACGCCCAATGTGCCGTCGGGCAGCACAACCGTTGCGCTGTAGGCCGAACCTCTGGGGCATATTGTCTTGGGAGTGCCGAATGTTGCGCCCTCGTCGGTCGACAGTGCGATGCTTACATTCTGGCGACTACCGCTGTTGGGCAGTGTCTGTAACGCGATGTTCCAGGGATTACCCTCAACAGTTGAGCACCACACCATATACTCGCCATCGCAAGCGTTGCCCGATATTCCGCTGTTGAAACGTGTCTGCGAGGGCAGGTGCCAGCTCTCACCGTCGTTCGATGTGTAGTTGTAGTAGTTGTAACCGCTTGAACGGACGCTTATGGCAAGGTCGCCGTTGTTGCGCTCAAGGGTCTTGGGCTCGTCGGCACCGCTTGTTCCGCTTGTTCCGCTCACATACCAGCTTTCTCCACCGTCCTTGCTCATAAAGAAGTAGAAGTGCTGGCTATTGTCGGCCTGACGGTTTACGAAACTTGACACGAGTGTGCCGTCACGCTTTTGCAGGGCTGCTCCAGAACCCGAGAATCCGCTCTTCCAGGTCTGTGTGTCGGGGTTCGGGCAGTTGGCTCCGAAAAGGTCGTCGGTGTGGTCGACGGGTGCTTCCCAGGTGAGACCGCCGTCGTGGCTGGTGATGGTCTTCCAGCGTGGAGGCTCGGCTGCTGTTCCTGCAAAGAATCCGTGGCCGTATGTACCGGCGCTGGTCATAATACCTATAATGTCGCCATTGTCGCGGTTGGTAACGATAGAGGCGTCGCCGTGACCGTAATTACCGCCGGTCTCGGCTGTTCCGGCAACAGTAACGGGGTCGCTCCAGGTGCGACCGTTGTCCTCGGAGTATTGCGCTACAAGGTAGCAGTGGCTCGGAAGGTCGGCATTGTGATTCTTGCGGTCGTCGGTAAGAGTTACAAGACGTGTGCCGTCCTTGGTTACGGTAATAGCCGGTATGCGGTAGTAGAGCGAGCCTTTATCCATAGGCATAAGCACGGCACCTTCGGAAAGGAATATTGTAACGCTGTGAGCGGGGTTGCCTCTCTGCTCGGCTACCTCTCTGTTGTCAATTGTGTAGGCTGTTATTGATGCATCGACAACATTGCCCTCCTTTGCATTGTCGGCAATGTCGTATGTAATCCACAAATAGTAATCGCCGGGCTGCATCTCTTTCTCGCCTGTAATTGTGAAAGTACCGTCACTGTCGAGTGTAACGGTTTCGCCGAACTGCTGGCCGTTCTCCTCGCGCCAGGTCATCTTTTTGTCGGCGTCGATGAACAACTCGCGTGAATTTGTTGCAAAGTAGGCCTTTACGTTGGTAATGTCGTTGCGGTCGCTGCCAACGAACGCGCCCTTTACGCCCTGGAACAACACTGTGCCCTCGAGACCGCTTATGCGAATAGTAGAGCGCACAATAGGCTGGTCACAGTTGCCTATACCTGTGCTTACTTTTCCTTGTTCAACAATTGTCGACGCTAACACAGCTGAGGCATTGGTTACATCGACCTCGTCGAAACGCCACAACGATGCACCGTCGGCATCGGCACCCCAACGTACAATGACTGAATTTACTTCCTGTGCGTGTAGTTCAACAGCGGTGTCCTTAATGGTAAAGAATCCGTATGCACTTTGTATAGTATAAATGTGGTTGGCGTCTTCGACGATACCGAAAGAGGTGCTTCCGCCTGTGCCATTGCCTGCGGTACCGAAATATTCGCCTTTATAGTTCTTTATGGCCAATTTACCGTTCTTCTCCCAGAAACTCCATATGTGTCCCGCACTGAATGTCCTGTCGCCGAAACGCAATTTCCCGTACTCGTTGTCGTAATAGATGACTTTACCGGCGCAGTATGCCTTTGACGAAGCGTTTGCAATGTAGTACCAATGTTCGTCGCCCTCGGTGCTTATTTGCGGCATCTCGGGCTTGTCGGACTTAACTTTGACTTTGAAGTTGGTGAGTACTACACCGTTGCCGTTGTTGCCCGCAAGGCGGAACCCTACCGAACTTATTGCTTGTGCCTTGGCGCTTATGGTCTGTGGGGTTGTTGATGTTGTATATTCCGCTCCGTCGGTCATTGTGAGCGTGAGCCCGGCGTTGTGACCGTTGTTGGCGAATGTGAAACTGTACTCGGTTATCACATAGCCGGCAGGAGCTGTCAGCGTGTAGTTGGCACTTCCCGAAGTACCGGTCATCAACTGTACATTGTTGTCGGCCCAGTTCATATTGTTGATTGTACCGCAACCAAATTGCAACTGCGGGGTAGCATTGCTCTTCCATACATTGTTCCAGGATTGGTTGGCTGTTGTTCCGCGATAGAGATTACCGTTGCTCTTGTCGATAATGTATTCGATGTGGTTAAGCTCTTCGGCTATCTCCTGCGCCTCGCGAATCTTAATCTGGCAACCTTGGTCGTTGCGGTCGTTGCCGAGTGTGGAATTGTCGCTCCAATTGTATAAAGCGAATCCCTGTCCCGAACCTGTCTGGTTAAGCTGTACATCGCCCGATGATATTATATTATAAGTAGGAGTGTTCGAATAGCTTATGCTCCAACCTTTCGATGGCCTTGTCTTTACAGTGGTTATCTGTGTGTTGTACGCAGCAGTGGGGTTGAGGTATGAACCGTATTTGCGGTTGATGATGTCGAATGTGTTGTCGTCGCGCTGTACAAACTTCCACATTGAGACTGCCGATGTCGCGGTATTTTCCTTTCCTGATACACCGGCAACTTCACCCTCGGCGCTTATGTACAACGCGGGGCTGCGGAGCGATGTGAACTGATACCAGTATTCTTCACCCTCGGTGCTTGCCTGTGGCATAGTCTGTGCCTCGTTAAGGATTGTGTTCAGCTTTGTGGTCATCTGCTCAACCTCCTCGGCTGTAAGCTCGTCTTTTTCAAGGAGTGTGTTCGCGTTGGATAGTTCGGCTTCGAAGGCTTGCATCTTCTCGGCGTTATATTGTCCCATAGCGGTTCCAATTTCGGCAATAAGTCCCTTTGCTATTGTCTGCGAAAGGGTGTTGCGCAGGGTTGCCTGTGCGTGACGTTTCTCGGCCTCGGTCTCGCTTATCACAGTGTAGGTGTCCTCGGGAAAATCGGCCGACAGCGCCTCTTTCATAAGGTTGGCCAACTTTACATAACCTATACCGCCCAGATAGTTGTCGGGGTAGAAGTACTTTGTGTTTGCTACTGTGCCGCTAAGCAACGGGGTGTATGTGTCGATGTACTTGACATTGCCGGCCTCGAGCGTTTTAATATAGTTGTTGAGTACTGCGATGCGGCCAGTGTTGTTGCTTGCATTTTTTGTGGGGCATAATCCCATCAGGTAAACCTTTGATGTTGGCGATTTTGCTACAACTTTGTCCACAAGTGCCTTATAGCTGTTTTTTACACTCTCAATATCGGCATTGCCATTACAATCGCCGGTACCTGTGTATATAAAGATGGCTTTGGCATCTTTTTTCTCGACTCCTGTGTTTGCGTATGTGGCGTCAATTATATTGCTTGTGGTGGCAATGTCACCGCCATAGCCCCAGCCTGTACCGCGGTTCTTGACGTTCAGGTTGCCAAGAAGCTCTTGCCACTCGCCGTTCTTTATGAACTCATCGCCGAACACAAGCACGTCCTCGCCGCTAATGGGCAGCATACTGAAGTATGTTGCACGCATACCGTGTGAAGCGTTGCCTATATTGCCTCTGTTCTGCATTGTCGCCGAATTGCCCGGGTATACAGTGCTTACGGTATACTCTTCACCTTCGGCAAGATACTCGCATATTGCATTGCACCATACTTCATATGCCGCTGCGGTCAGATGGAGGTTGTCGTAGCTCCATACACCGCCTTGTGCCACACCTGTGAGCTTGTCGTATAGGTCGATGTATGTAAGCCAATCGACATTTTTGCTCTGCACATACTCTTTGACAATAGTGTTGGTGTGCAACCAGGTGGCCTCGACTCTGTTGCCTGTCTTGTTGTTGAGAATGCTGTAAAGATAAATCTTTGTCTGAGGTGAACGTTGGTGTATGCGGTCAACGATGCTCTTTACATATTGCAATACTTGTTCTCCGCTGAAGTTGAGACCGCCGCTTATGGCTATGTCGTTCGTGCCAATCATCATAAACACCTTTTTGGGGTTGTTTTTGATGTATGACTCAAGATTGTCGCTTTGCTCGGTTGAGTATGTTCCCGAGTTTCCGCGGTTTACGATGGGCAGGTAGCGCCCGTCCGATGTCTTGAACGCTTCGGGCCAACAGTGCATATCGGTAATACTGTTGCCGATAAACACGATGCTTCCTTCGGCAGGCTCAAGAACTTTGAACGAGTCGAACCTGTGGCTACGGAACGGACCGTCGGCTAATGCTATGGTTGCCGATAACAACCAACAGAATAGAAAGGTGAAAAATCTCATAGTGTAAGTTTGGTTAGTTATTGATATATATTCAAATGCGAAAATATATGGGTTGCAGTTAATAAACAGCAATTTTTATCTTAATATTATTTAATTGCAACTTTTTTGTGTCATACGATGGTTACTGCTGTTACCAGCCTACCTGGACTCCGTCCTCGTAGAAGTGTCGGGCGAAATTCCACCCAAAGACATTGTAGTAACGTGCAAGTTCCTTGGCGCGACCTATAAATTCATCGACGTCCTTGCTCTCTTGTGCAGGATTGCTCCAACCAATCTCGGCAAGTGCACCCAGACGCGGCAAAGTCTTGTATTGCAACTGCATAGGCGTGGTAACATACTCGGTCCACAGGTTGCCCTGCACGCCAAGAATGTATTTCTGCTCTTCGGACGAGAGTTTCTCGTATGGGTTGTACATATAGGCCTTACGCAATGGAATGTAACTGCCGTTGCTGTCGAGTTCGTCTTTGCGGTCGGTTGTCTGACGGTAGTCTAAGTAGCAGTGGCTGTTTGGCGTCATAATGACAGTGTTGCCGCGTTTGGCAGCAGCAATGCCGCCCTCGGCACCTCGCCACGACATAATGGTTGCACCCTGCGTGACGCCTCCTTCGAGAATTTCGTCCCACCCAATCATCTTGCGTCCATTGGCATTGAGGAATTTTTCAATGCGTCCATTGACGTATGATTGCAATTCGGCTTCGTTTTTCAAATTGTTGCTCTTTATGCGCTCTTGGCACAACGGGCACTCTTTCCACATATCGCGTGGGGCCTCATCGCCGCCAATATGTATATATTCGCTCGGGAAAAGTTTTATAACCTCGCCAAGAACATCTTCCCAGAACTTGAATGTGCTCTCCTTGCCGGCGCAGGCAATTTGCTTTGAAACGCCCCAGTAAGCCCAGGTCTTGTAGTCGCCTTTCTCGCCTTCGCAACCCAACCAGGGGTATGCGCTGAGTGCTCCCAGCGAGTGTCCGGGAATCTCAATCTCGGGTATAATGGTTATAAAGCGCTCGGCAGCGTATCTTACAACCTCTTTAATATCTTTTTGTGTGTAATAACCTCCGTAAGGAATGCCGTCGAGGCCTTCGTTGTGTCCGGTGGTGGTCTGTTCGCGCAGACTGCCCACTTTTGTGAGCTGTGGGTACTTTTTAATTTCTATTCTCCAACCCTGGTCCTCGGTAAGGTGCCAGTGAAAACGATTCATCTTGTGCATTGCAAGAATGTCTATAACCTCTTTTACTGTCTCTACGTCCCAAAAATGGCGTGAGCAGTCGAGCATAAAACCACGATAGGGGAAGTGTGGCGCGTCGGTTATCTTTAATGTCGGGAGGGCGAGCTGCTCAAGGTCAATAGGGGTCTCGAACGCTTGAACAGGGACAATCTGCTTTAATGTCTGTACGGCGTAGAATACTCCCGCTGCCTCTTTGGCTCTTATGATGATATTCTCGGGGGTTATGTCAAGGATATATCCTTCGTTTTTTACCGAAGCGTCTTTGCGAATAATGATATTGTTGGTGTTGTTGCCCTTGGAGCTTCTTTTTAGGCTTTTGCCAAGCACTGCGTTTGTAATGCGGTCGAGTTCTTCAAGTGCATATCCAATGGATTTGTCTTCGAACTTACACACGATTTTTGTGTCGGCATTCAGCACGAACTTGAAGTTTGCGTTGCCCATCTCTATGCTGGTTGGCTTGGGCAAGATGCTCGGGGTGTTGCTTGTCTGCGCCGGGGCGATTGTAATGAATGACGTCAGCGCAAGCGCGAGGAAAAATAGTTTCTTAATCATATTTAAAGTCTTTTTATAATATGCGAAGATACATATTTGTTCTCGAATTGTGAACAATAGCGTAAAAAAAATATAATTTTCTTCTTTTTCTATGGGGTAAATTGTTTTTTTTGTTTACATTCGCGAATCGGAACTATAACTAACAAAAACGAAAATACAACTATGAGCGAAAAGTATGTAATTGGTATAGACCTCGGCGGAACAAATACCGTAATAGGTCTTGTTGATGCAAAAGGTCACATTCTTGCAAAAGATGATTCTATAAAGACTCAGGCTCACCCTGATATTGAGGAGTATACCGACTCCATTGCTAATGTAATAAAGAAATTGGCCGACGAGAATGGTTGCACAGGCAAGCTCGAGGGTGTGGGCGTTGGTGCTCCTATGGCGAACTACTACACAGGAGAGATTGTGAACGCTGCAAATCTTCCGTGGAAAGGTATTGTGCCTCTTGGCTGGTTGTTGGAAAAGAAGACCGGTCTCCCTACAAAGGTTACAAACGATGCTAACGCAGCGGCTATTGGCGAAATGAAGTATGGCGTCGCTCAGGGTATGAAGGATTTTGTGTATATCACATTGGGTACAGGCGTCGGCAGCGGTATTGTTGCCAACGGGCATCTCATCTATGGTCACGACGGCTTTGCCGGTGAGTTGGGTCACGTTACAGCTCCGGTGCTCGAGGGCCGTCAATGCGGTTGCGGACGTGTAGACTGTCTCGAGACATATGCTTCGGCCACAGGAATTGTGCGTACTGCGAAAAAATGGCTCGTTGAACGTGACGAACCAAGCTCGCTTCGCAATATCTGTATGAACGAACTTACATCTAAAATGCTTTTTGATGCAGCAATGCAAGGCGATAAGCTGGCTCAGGATATTTTTGAATTTACCGGAAAGGTGCTTGGCGATGCTTTCTGTAATTTTATAGCATTCTCGGCACCCGAGGCGATAATACTCTTCGGAGGTCTTGCAAATGCAGGCGACCTGTTGCTTAATCCCATTCGTAAACAGATGAACGAGAATGTCGTGTTCTTGTGGAAAGACAAGGTGAAAGTGCTTAAGTCGTCGCTCCCCGGTGCAGATGCAGCCGTGCTTGGTGCTTCGGCTCTTGGTTGGAAAGAATAATTGCTTTTTTATATTTGTTCTTCGGTTTTTTCCGGCGGGAGGGTGTTTGTGCTCTCCCGCTTTTTTTTATATCGCTAACCGTGGCAAAAAAGGTGGCTTTTCTCCGATAATACGCATACACGGTTGTTGCCGGAAAAATAAATTCTAAAAAAGTTTAATAAGAATGTTTTTTTAATAATTATTCTTATCTTCGCAATATTGAACGCCTGATACAGAATGTTTGTTTGTGCGACGTGCTGTTTATGTTTAGGCTAAAACTAAAAAAACTTGTAATAATCAATGATTTATGGAAAATTTCTTCGATAATGCAAAGAAGCTGATTGGATTCTCGGTTACGAGTGCTGCGGTGTTGCCTCTTTTGGCATCGTGTGCGCCCGAAGAGCCCAAACAAGAAAAACCGATGAATATTCTCTTTATTATGTGCGATGATCACTCTTACCAGACAATCAGCGCATACGATTCGACGTTTATCCGCACTCCGAATATAGACCGTATAGCTGCCGACGGCGTTCGCTTCGACAATAGCTTTGTGGCGAACTCCATCAGTGGCCCGTCGCGTGCCTGTATGCTTACGGGCAAACACAGTTTTACGAACGGCTTTACCGACAATAGTTCGTCGTTCGATGGCAGTCAGCAGACATTCCCCAAGCTGCTTCAGCAGCAGGGTTACGAGACCGCGGTGATTGGAAAGTGGCATTTGACCTCTGAACCGACAGGCTTTAATCATTGGGATATTCTCATAGGGCAGGGCGATTATTATAACCCGACTTTCATTCGTAACGGCGAGAAAATTAAACGCGAGGGCTACGCGACAAATGTTACAACCGACCTTGCTCTCGACTGGCTCGAGAGTGGCCGTGATGCCGAAAAACCTTTCTGTCTGCTTCTGCACCACAAAGCGCCGCACCGCACCTGGATGCCCGATACCTGCGACCTTGAGCTTTTTGCCGACAGCAATTTCCCGATGCCCGATACGTTCTATGACAACTACGAAGGCCGTGAGGCTGCAAAAGGGCAGAAAATGTCAATCAGCAAGGATATGGACCTTGTCTATGACCTCAAGCTTGCCGACAAGGACAGCACTATACACAGCCGTCCCGACCTTGAGGTCTGGGGACGCCGTATGTACAGCAGTATGAACCCCGAGCAGAAGAGGGCTTGGGACGCTCACTACGACGTTGTTATTGAAAAATTCAAGAAGGCCGGCCTAAAAGGAAAGGAACTCGACGCCTGGAAGTACCGGCAATATATGCGCGACTATCTGCGCGTTATTGTATCGGTCGACCGCAACGTGGGCCGAGTGCTCGATTATCTCGAGGAGAAAGGGCTTATGGAGAATACCCTTATTGTTTACACCTCGGACCAGGGCTTTTATATGGGCGAACACGGTTGGTTCGACAAACGCTGGATGTATGAGGAGTCGTTCCGTACTCCGCTTATCGTTCGTTTGCCGGGCGCAGCCATTAAGGGTGTTTCAAAAACTATGGTGCAGAATATAGACTATGCTCCCACATTCCTTGAGCTTGCAGGCGCTGACGTTCCGTCGGACATTCACGGTTGCTCGTTCTTGCCATTGCTTAAGGGCGAGGTGTATGAGCCTAATCGCGACGGGGTATACTATCACTATTATGAATATCCCGATGAGCACGCCGTGAAGCGTCATCTGGGAGTACGCACCGACACACACAAGCTCATACACTTCTACGAGGACGGCGTGTGGGAACTTTACGACCTTGCAACCGACAAAAAAGAGCTTAACAATATCTATGGCAAGCCGGGTACCGAGGAGGTCACAGCTTTGCTTAAAGAGAAACTTGTTAAATTACAGGAACAGTACGGCGAGCAGCAGTTTATAGCACAATAATTCTTGTATGAAGAGTAACGGCAAGAACAGTCTGCATTTGGGAGACGTCGCAAAGATGCGGCGGACTCCTGCATTCTCGACAATGGTCAAGCCCATTGGCTCGGCCTGTAACCTCGACTGTCACTACTGTTACTATCGCGACAAGAGCGAGATATACAGCGGCTCGATGCCGCGTATGAGCGAGGCGTTGCTCGAGACATATATTCGCCAGTATCTTCAGGGTGCGTCGCAACAGAATGTCAGCTTCTGCTGGCACGGCGGCGAACCGTTGATGGCGGGGTTGCCTTTCTTCCGCAAGGCTATGGAACTGCAACGTAAATATGCCGGCGACAAGGTTATCGAGAATACCTTGCAGACAAACGGAATTCTGGTGAACGATGAGTGGTGCGCTTTTTTTAAAGAGAATAATTTCCTTATAGGCCTCTCGCTCGATGGTCCCGAGGATATTCACGACGCCTTTCGTCGCGACTGTGGCGGTGCTCCCACCTTTGCAAGGGTGATGAAAGCCGTAGAACTAATGAAGCGTTACGGTGTTGAATTTAATATACTCTCGACTGTCAACGCGCGCAGCGAGGGGCGTGGTGCCGAGGTCTATAAATTCCTGCGCTCGCTTAACCGCTATATGCAGTTCCTGCCGGTGGTCGAGTATGTGAGAATGCGTCCCGGCAAGCGCCCGCTTATAGTCTCTCCCGACGAAGAGGACGCCGTCGAAGCGCCTTGGTCGGTGTCGGCAAAGGGTTACGGACAGTTTATGTGCGACGTCTTTGACGAGTGGGTAAAGTTTGACGTTGGCAACTGTTTTGTGCAGTTGTTCGATGTTACGTTGGCCAACTGGTGCGGAGTACAGCCCGGGCTGTGCTCATTCTGCGAAGTCTGTGGTGACGGTTTAGTGGTGGAACATAATGGCGATGTTTATTCGTGCGACCACTTTGTGTATCCCGAATATCGTTTGGGAAATATACTAAACGCCGAGCTTGCCGAAATGTACCTGAGCGACGAGCAACAGGCTTTTGGGCGCGATAAGCGCAACGCCTTGCCCCTTGAATGCAAACGTTGCAATTACTATTTTCTGTGTCGCGGCGAATGTCCCAAGCATCGTTTCGGCTATGCAAGCAACGGTGAACCATACAAGAACGTGCTGTGCGAAGGGTATAAGCAGTTTTTCCGTTACACCGACCCTTATATGCGCTATATGAGAACTCTTATAGAAAAGGGTGAACCGGCATCAAAGGTTATGGAAATGAAAAAATAATGTATAATACATAAAGAGATATATAAACTAAAAGAGATATATAAACTAAATAACTAACAACTAATCAAGAGAAATAATTATGAATCCTAATTTTGTACTTCCAAAAATTGGCGAAATGCCAATATTGGCTTCAATAGAAAGCATTTGTAAATTCGAGAAAGTTCCAACCAGAATTTACTCTTCGGAGAAAGAGGGCGTGCTGAGAGCTGCTGATATTGTGGTTGAGTCTATCAAGTCGCACAAGGGTGAAAAACCATTCGCTTTAGGCCTTTCTACGGGGCGTACCCCCCTTGGGCTTTACAACGAACTTGTCAAGCGTCATTTGAAAGGCGAGGTAAGCTTTGCTAATGTAGTCGTTTACAGTCTCGATGAATTCTATCCGATGACTGCCGACTCTCCCCAAAGCCGTAACCATCGTGTGTACGAAGATTTTCTCAAATTCATTGATATAAAGCCCGAGAATGTTCACTTCCCCGACGGGTCGGTTGCTCCCGACTGCGTGAACGACTACTGTAAGGAGTATGAAAAAATGGTTAACGGCAATGTTGACCTTATGATTATGGGCGTGGGTGAGCTTGGACAGATTGGCTTTAATGAACCCGGTAGTTACGCTCACTCTACCACTCGTTTAGTACAGCTAAGTTACAATAGCCGTAAAAATCAGGATAAATTCTTTTCGAATCCCAATGAAGTTCCAAAGATGGCAATTACAATGGGACTCGAAACTATTATGAGCGCAAAGAAGATTGTGCTTATGATGTGGGGCGAGGAGAAAGCGCGTATTGCGCGTGACCTTATCGAGGGCGAGGTTAACGAAGAGTTTCCTGCTACATTCCTTCAGGAGCACGACGACGTGCAGGTGGTCATTGACGAGGCTGCAGCGCAGGAACTTACTCGCGTTAAGGAGCCTTGGCTCGTGGCACCTCCGCAGGAGTGGACCGACAAACTTATTCGTAAGGCCGTTATATGGCTCTGTCAAACAGTAGACAAGCCGGTCTTGAAACTTACACATCAGGACTACATCAAAAATTCTCTATCCGATTTGCTCGATAGAGTCGGTACATACGATGCTATAAACATTCGTGTCTTTAACGAGATACAGCACATTATATCGGGTTGGCCGGGTGGTAAACCGAACGCTGACGATTCGACCCGTCCTGTGCCTTCGACTCCCTATCCCAAGCGTGTGATAATATTCTCGCCGCACCCCGATGACGATGTAATCTCAATGGGTGGAACGTTCAATCGTCTCATAGAGCACGGACACGACGTGCACGTTGCTTATCAGACATCGGGTAATGTCGCTGTTTACGACGATGTTGTATTGCAGAACATTGATACTGCAAAGGAGATGGGATTCGGCGACCAGTTCGATGAGATTCGCGAGATTATAAAAAACAAGAAGGTGGGCGAGCCTGAACCGCGCCGTTTGCTCGACCTCAAAGGTGCAATCCGCCGTGCCGAGGCACGCGCAGCCTGCCGTTCAATAGGTCTCAACGACCGTACAAACGCTCACTTCCTGAACTTGCCGTTCTATGAAACGGGTGGAATAAAGAAAGGACAATTGTGCGACGATGATATTGAGATTGTAAAGGCTCTTATGCGCGAGGTTAAGCCTCACCAGATTTACGCCGCCGGCGATCTTACCGACCCCCACGGTACGCACCGTGTCTGTATAGAGGCTGTGTTGCGTGCCTTCGAAGAGGTTAAAGACGAGCCTTGGGCTAAAGAGTGTCACATCTGGCTTTACCGTGGTGCTTGGCAGGAGTGGGACCTTGCTGTTGCCGATATGGCAGTGCCATTAAGCCCCGAAGAACTTATACGTAAGCGTCACGCAATATTCCGCCATCTGTCACAGAAGGATATTGTGCCTTTCCCCGGCGAGGACGCACGCGAATTCTGGCAACGTGCCGAGGAGCGCACGCAGGGTACTGCAGAACTCTTTAACAAGATTGGTCTGCCCGAATATCAGGCTATAGAACTCTTTGCAAGGTTGCTGTAAAAAAAGAGTAAATATATGTATATAGTGTCGGGTGGGTGCTGTCAGCACCCGCCCGATTGTTTTTACGTAAAATGACGGTGTGGATAGTAGTGTGCATTTTTCTATTGTTTAATAATTTTAAAAATGTATATTTGCATAATTTATTAAGGTTGTTAAAGCGAAAGGGTGCCGGCTGCTGTCGGCTATTGCTTCAGAGGCAAGGTCTCGCTCGACGTTTTTGCAACCTTAATGGCTGCGGATAGCTTAATTCCGAAAAAAGTTGTTTATATTATTGGGTAAGAAATTTTTGATAAAGTAATACGATTATGCGTAATAGAATAGTGCTATTATTTTTGTTGTTTGCATTGCCGATGGCTGCTCAGCAACTTGCAAAAATGTCTATCGTGAGTTTTCAGGAGCTTCCCGAGGACCTTTCGGCACGTCAGCCTGAATATGAACGTTATGACGGCAACGGCGACTTGTTTTCAATAATAAAAGTAAGTTCGTCGACTCCCGACGACGACCTTAGTGCCTATAAATTCAGTTTCGGACAGATGGAGTGTCAGGTGTGCCCGATGGCCGACCTTGGTGAGTTGTGGCTTTATGTTCAGCGCGGTGCGAAGCACGTAAAGATAACCCGCACGGGTTACACCACTATACAGAAACACGACCTTGGGGTTACTATCCCTGCGGGTGCTGTCTATAGCCTCGAACTGTCGGCAGCAACGCCCAAGGCGCGTAAACAGATGGTGCGTTTTAATATTACTCCGGTGGAATCCAAGGCTATGATAACCTACAAGAGTGATGCTCCCAACTCTGTTCAGCAGGTTTTTGGACAGGCCGACAGCAATGGTTCTGTGGCTAAGATTCTTGAGGTGGGCAACTACACATTCGAGGTGATGTCCGAGAATTGTTACCCGACCGAAGGTCGCCTTATTCTGCAAGGTGGTGAAACGCACGTACAGAATATAACCCTTCGTCCGCGCTACGCAAATATAAGTCTGCTGGCAGGGGCTGATACCGAAATTCTTATAGATGGCGAGAGTAAAGGCAAGGGAACCTGGAAGGGTGTGCTTAACGCCGGCTCTTATAATGTCGAGACCCGCAAGGCCAATCACCGCGCCGCTGCCGAGACAATAGTTGTAACCGAGGGTAAGAACGAACAGATAACCCTTAAAGAGCCTACGCCCATTGTCGGTTCACTCTCCATTGTGACCACTCCGCTCGACGTTACAGTGAGCATTGGTGGCAAGAGTGTCGGAAAATCTCCGCTTTATTTGGAAAATGTGCTCATAGGTACCCACACGGTAACGCTCTCAAAAGAGGGGTTTGGCTCGAAACGGTTGACTATAGATATCCGTGAGAATGAGACAACCGAGCAAACGGTAGAGCTGTCGCCTGTTGTGAAACAACAAGAAGCTCCGGCGCAGAACAGTAACTCCGCTCAAACGGACGAGGTATTTACCGAAGTAGAAGTTCCGGCCGAGTTCCCCGGTGGAATGCGTGCACTGGTCAAATGGTTGTCTGCGAATATCCGTTATCCCGAGGCTGCGCGGCTTAGGAACTCGCAAGGTAGATCTTTTGTTAAGTTTATTGTGAACACAGACGGCTCAATACAGAGTGCCCAGGTGATAAAGAGCTCCGGCGATGCCGACCTTGACAAAGAGGCGGTGCGTGTTGTGTCAAATATGCCCCTATGGGTACCGGGAAAGAATGGCAATAAGACTGTGCGCACCTATTTTGTGTTACCGGTGACCTTCCGTTTGACCTCTACAGAAAGTAATAATGCAAAGAGTGGGAACTACATTAACGGCCACGAATTTGTTGACCTTGGGCTTTCGGTTAAATGGGCTACCTGCAACGTTGGCGCAAATGCGCCTCACGAGACAGGCGGTAGCTATGCTTGGGGCGAGACAGAAGAGAAAAGCGACTATAGCTGGAAAACCTATAAATGGCAACGATATAAGCGTCATTATACTTTCTATTTATCCAAGTATTGCATCTATCCCAGTTCTGGAGACGTTGACAATAAAAAAGTTCTTGAAGCAGCCGATGATGTTGCCAGCGTAAAATGGGGCGGCAAATGGCGAATGCCTACATTCGAAGAGCAAAAGGAACTGTGGGAAAGGTGCAAATGGACCCGAATGACTCAAAATGGTGTCGATGGATACCAAATTACCGGTCCTAATGGCAAGAGCATCTTTTTGCCGAACGGGTACTATTGGTCGAGCTCGCTGATGCCTAATTCTAATGCCGCTGCTTACGACTTAGACGTGAAATTTAAGACTTCGCGCAATGAATCACGTTTCAAGGCTCTTTTAGTGCGTCCGGTGTGCAATTGAAATAAAAACCGGAGGGCATCGGCAATTTTTCCCTTCGGTGTGACTGCTGACAAAAAAGCCTCGACCACGGTCGAGGCTTTTTTATAATAAGCGGTCGAGGCTTTTTTGTAATAAGTGTAGTTGTTGTGCTTACTCCTCGTCATCAATAACGCCATTGTAGGCAAGCTCACCCTCTACAATAAAGAACAGTTCCTCGGGGTCGAACTCTCCAATGCCGTCTTTTTTGGCTTCTTTGGCAATGAATTTTGCAATCTCGTCTATGTCAATGTCGACATACTCGTTGTTGCTGTCAAGGATTCCGCTTTTGTCGTAGTAGTCATAGATTGTGTCAAGGAAATAGTAGAATTCATCGTCGCTGAACTTCTCCTTTAGTTCCTGTGGCAATCTCTCGCGAATGTAGGCGATGGTCTTCTCGTCGTCGAGGTCTTCCATCTGGAATTCGTCGTTACTCATCTTTTTATCCAATAAGTGCGTCGAACTTTGCTTTTACATCACCCTTGGACTTTGAGCCAACAAATTTGTCGACAACCTTGCCGTCCTTGATGAATATTACTGTGGGTACGTTGCGTATGCCATACTCCATTGTGAGGTCATCGGCCTCCTCAATATCGCACTTGCCTACCGCGATACGACCTTCGTACTCGGCTGACAGTTCCTCGATGATGGGTGCCAACTGCTTGCAGGGACCGCACCAGGTTGCGCTGAAGTCCAATACTATTGGCAACTCTGTTGCCATAAATTCCTTAGCATTCTCGTTTGTTACATTTACTGCCATAATCTTAAAATTTTAGTTAGTTAAGTTTATATTCAATATTGTCAATCTCTTTTATGTAGTCAATAAGTTCTTGTGTTACCTCAATATTGTGGCTTTTCGACTCAAGCTCAAGAATAAACTCCTGCTCGTAGTCTTTGACTTTGAATGTGAGTCTGCTCTTGCCCGGGTGACGTTCTATGTAGTCCATCAGTGTACTGTACACTTCGTCTGTGAGCGACATTATGTCGAACGAAAGGGTGATGCTTTTTACCATATTGTCCTTAATCTCGGGCATAAGTTCTATGCTGTCCACAACAAAATCGTACTTTGTGGGGTCCCAACGACGTGCCTGGCAACTACCTTTTATATAGAGGAAATTGCCGGGGATAAAGTAGTTCTGACGTTTCATCCACTCGTCGCCAAGGAAGAATAGCTCGGCGGTGCCCGAAAAGTCCTCTACTGCGGCAACGCCGTAAGGGCTGCCTTTCTTTGTGAATCCGGTACGCGGCGGGTCGCTGACAACGCCGCCGAAGGTTATCTTGCGTCCGACAAGGGTCTCCATCTGGCTCATTTCGGCAGCCTTGGTGTTGCAGAACTCGTTGAGTATGAGCGAATAATCGTCGAGCGGGTGTGCCGAAAGGTATATGCCTACAAGTTCGCGCTCGCGGTTGAGCCTCTCAAGGGTACTCCAAGTGCCGCCGACGGGAATCTCGGGCTTGGGAATCTCTACCATCTCTGTATCGCCGAAAAGCGATGCGCTGGCGTTGGCCTTGTCGGTCTGGTAAAGGTTGCCATACCTTACAAGCGCCTCGATAAATTGGTCGCCTTTGCTGTTGGTGCCGGCATATTGGTCGCGTTGTATGTTGCCGGGTAATTCGTCGAACGCTCCTGCGTAGGCCAAGCACTCGATGTTCTTGCGGTTGCAGGCTGTCAGGTTCACGCGCTCGACAAAGTCGAATATGCTTGTGAAAGGACCGTTTGCTTCGCGTTCCTCAATGATGCACTGAACGGCATTTTCGCCCACACCCTTTACGGCGCATAGTCCGAAACGTACATCGCCTTTCTTGTTGACGCTGAATTTGCGGCGCGACTCGTTCACGTCGGGACCAAGCACGTTGATACCCATACTCTTGCACTCCTGCATCAGTTTGGTGATTTCGGTAATCTTGTCAAGGTTGCGGCTCATTGCTCCCGCCATATATTGTGGCGGGTAGTTGGCTTTCAGGTAAGCTGTCTGGTAGGCTACCCACGAATAGCAGGTGGCGTGTGACTTGTTGAACGCATACGATGCGAATTTTTCCCAGTCGGCCCATATTTTCTCGAGTACCTTTTCGTCGTGGCCGTTATTTTTTCCTCCGTTGATGAATTTGGGCTTCAGCTCGTCGAGCTTGTCTTTGAGCTTTTTACCCATAGCCTTACGCAGTGTGTCGCTCTCGCCTCGTGTAAAGTCGGCGAGCAAGCGCGAGAGGAGCATCACCTGCTCCTGATACACGGTAATTCCGTAGGTGTCCTTGAGGTACTTCTCCATACACGGAATGTCGTACTTCACCAGCGAGGGGTCGTGCTTGCGCTGGATAAAATCGGGAATATAATCCATCGGTCCCGGACGGTAGAGGGCGTTCATTGCAATGAGGTCCTCGAACGTGGTGGGTTGCAGCTCGCGCAGGTACTTCTGCATACCCGGCGACTCGAACTGGAATGTGCCTATGGTGTTGCCGTTGCTGTATAGTTCGTATGTTTTTGGGTCGTCAATGGGTATTGTGTCAATGTCAATATCTATTTTCAGGCTTTGACGTATGTTTTCAAGCGCTTCTTTGATTATTGACAAGGTCTTTAGTCCCAAAAAGTCCATTTTAATGAGTCCGGTCTCCTCGATAACGCTGCCCTCGTACTGTGTTACGAGCATCTTTTCGCCGGTCTCTTTATCCTCGGCGATGCTGATGGGAACGTGGTCGGTAATGTCGTCACGGCAAATGATTGTTCCGCAGGCGTGTACACCGGTGTTACGCACGTTGCCCTCGAGCATTTTTGCATACTTTATTGTGTCGCGCAAAATTGGGTCGGGCGAGGCCTCGGCCTCGCGCAGTTCGGGCACAGCCTGTATGGCATTGGGGAGGTTCATCTTTTTTCCATCGGGCAGACGGTCGGGGATTGCTTTGCATAACTTGTTCGAAATGTCGAGCGGGAGTTTCTGCACGCGCGCAACGTCTTTTATTGCGAGCTTTGTGGCCATTGTGCCGTATGTGATAATGTGTGCAACCTTCTCCTGGCCGTACTTTTCGGTTACCCAGTTTAGCACCCTTCCGCGTCCGTCGTCGTCGAAGTCTACGTCAATATCGGGGAGTGATATACGGTCGGGGTTAAGGAAACGCTCAAATAGCAGGTCGTACTTTATGGGGTCGACGCGCGTGATTCCTAATGTATAGGCAACAACGCTGCCGGCTGCCGAACCACGTCCGGGACCTACAGACACGCCTAATTCTTCACGGGCTGCTTTTATGAAGTCCTGCACGATGAGGAAGTACCCCGGGAAACCCATAGTCTTCATTATGTGCAGCTCAAAGTCTATACGGTCGGTAAGTTCTTGCGAGAAGGGCTCTTGGTAACACTTCTTGGCTCCGTCGTAGGTGATTTTCCGCAAATAGTCACCCTCCAGTTTAATTCGGTAAAGTTTATCATAGCCACCGAGCTTCTTTATCTTTTTCTCGGCTTCCTCTTGCGAGAGTACCACATTGCCTTTCTCATCGCGAGTAAATTCGTTGAACAAATCCTCGTGGGTGAATTTTTGGCGGTAACCCTCCTCGGTGCCGAACTCCTCGGGAATTGCGAAATTGGGCATAATGGGGGCGTTGTCAATGGAATAGAATTCGACCTTGTCGCATATTTCAACGGTGTTTGCCATAGCTTCGGGCAGGTCGCCGAACATTTCGAACATCTCGGCCTTGGTCTTCATCCACTCCTGCTTTGAATAAAGCATACGGTTGGGGTCGTCGAGGTCCTTGCCTGTGCTGAGGCAAATGAGACGGTCGTGCGCTTCGGCATTCTCTTCATCGACAAAGTGTACGTCGTTGGAACAGATGAGCTTTACGCCGCATTTTCTGCTTAATTCAACAATGTGCTTGTTTACCTCGACTTGTAAAGGGTAGACCTCGTGGTTGGCGCGCTCGACTGTTGCTTTGTGCAGCTGCAACTCAAGATAATAATCTTCGCCAAAGAGATTTTTGTACCACATTACAACCTCTTCGGCTTTTTCTATATTGCCGTTCTTAATCAGTTGTGGAACCTCGCCACCCAAGCAGGCTGAACAGCAGATTATACCTTCGTGGTACTTTTCAAGCTCTACCTTGTCGGTTCGCGGGTTGTAATAGTAGCCTTCACTCCACGCCTTTGATACTATCTTTACAAGGTTGTGGTAGCCCTGACTGTTCTTTGCAAGCAGTAGAAGGTGGTGTCCGCGGTCGTCTTTGGTTTCCTTGTTGAAGAGTCTGCGATCGGCAATATATACCTCGCAGCCAATAATGGGCTTGAACTTCTCCTCGGGGGCTTTGCCTTTGTTTTGCTTGTTCACATAATTGTAGAACTCTTTGATACCCATCATATTTCCGTGGTCGGTAATAGCGATGCCTTTCATTCCGTCGGCAATAGCCTTGTCGACAAGCTTTTTTATGGCTGCCTGACCGTCGAGAATGGAGTACTGGGAGTGTACGTGTAAGTGAACAAAATCTTGCATAGTGTCAGTCTCTGTTTTTTTTGATTTGATAAAGATAATACCTTTTGTTTACTCCCCATATTTTTATAAGTAAAAAGTTATTAACATTAACTATTTTTTGTGGCTCTGCCGGTGTGTTGCCGTTTGCCGAAACAGTATGGGCTGCAGACGAGTTTTTTATTTATGGGGTTATTTTGTTCCTTTTTATTTGCTGTTTAAGATTTTCTTGTTATTTTTGTGAAGTTATAAACACATTTGCTTCTATGAAAAAGTTCAGAAGAATCAGAAAATTAAAGGACTACAGAATACACAGGGAGGGAACTGTTATACTCATAGTCGCGTTTCTCATATTCGCAATAATAAATGTTCCCTTGTGGTATTTTCTGCCGGAGATGGTAATTCTGAACTCGATAATTACAGCCGTAACGTTGGTTACTTACCTGTTGATGGTCAATTTCTTTCGTAGTCCGAAGAGAATCTTTCCCGGTGAAATTGAAAATGTTGTGGTAGCACCGGCCGATGGCAGGGTGGTCGTTATTGAAAAGGTTTACGAGCCCGACCATTTTAAAGACGAGAGAATGCAAATTTCTATATTTATGAGCCCGATGAACGTGCACGCCAACTGGTATCCTGTTGATGGTGTAATTACCCGTGTCGAGCATCAAAAAGGTAAGTTCCACAAGGCGTGGCTGCCAAAGGCGAGTACCGAAAATGAGCGCTCGCTCGTGGTCGTAAAGATGGAGGACGGTCGCGAAATACTCGTACGTCAAATAGCAGGAGCTATGGCGCGTCGCATTGTGACATACGCAGCTGTGGGCGAAGAGTGCTTTATTGACCAGCATATGGGTTTTATAAAATTCGGTTCACGAGTAGATATTTATCTGCCGCTTGATGTCGATATAAAGGTCGCGCTTAACCAAAAGACTGTTGGTAACGAGACTGTTATTGCACACCTTAAATAAAAGAATTATGTCAATAAAAAAACATATCCCCAATACAATAACTTGCTGTAATCTCTTCTCGGGTTGCGTGGCTTGTGTGATGGCGTTTAAAGGCGATTTTAATCTCGCAATGCTTTTTATTGTAATTGGTGCGGTGTTTGATTTTTTTGACGGAATGGTGGCGCGCCTGCTCAAGGTTTCCTCGCCGCTTGGCGTGCAGATGGACTCATTGGCCGATGATATTACATTCGGGCTTGCTCCCGCAACGGTGGTCTTCTCTTATATGCAGAACGTGTTGCTTTATCCGGCCTATTTGAGCGGAGTGGTGGCGGTTCTGCCTTATTTGTCGTTCCTGATAGCTGTATTTTCGGGTTATCGTCTGGCAAAATTTAATGTTGACACCCGTCAGACTACAACTTTTATAGGCTTGCCGACTCCTGCAAATGCTCTTTTTTGGTCGTCGCTTATTACCGGTGGCGGTGCGTGGCTGAATGAGCTGAAGGCCGGTTGGCTGTTGCTTGTTGTTCTTATACTGGTATTCTCGTATTTTCTTGTTTCGGAGATACCGATGTTCTCCCTCAAGTTCAAAAATCTCAGTTGGAAGAGCAATCGCATAAGATATATCTTTATATTGTGCTCGTTGCCGATGTTCCTTCTCGGCTACCTTGCGCCTGTTGCAATTATCTCGTGGTACTTGCTTCTCTCTATAATTCTATACCTAAGAGGAGCTGCGGTCTGATTCTTGATTCTCATCGTGTGGTTGAAACATTATATTCGGCAGAGTTGTTCTGCTGATAGAGTATCTTATTAAAAAATATTGCAATGTTTGTATATGTATTTCTGATAATAATACTATTCCTTTTCTTGATAATCTATATTCCGGCACTGCTTATATCGTTTGTAATGAAAGTGCTTACGTTCTTTGGAATAGGACGTGGAAAAGACGCATCGGAGCAGAGAACATCGTGGCGTACTACGCAAGATGCCGATGCCCGTTGGGGACAAAGTGGTGCTCAGTGGAAAGAGGAGAATGCTCAAAGAAGCAAGAAAAAGAATAAAATTGTCTTTGAAAAAGACGAAGGGGAGTACGTCGATTTTGAGGAGATTAAAGATTGACTCCGGCCTTGTACGGTATTGTTGCACACGCCTTTAGACGGCTTTTGTCTGTGCTGATGCGTTGCGGCAATTCTGTTTTCTGTTGAATTTGTCTTATCTTTTGCTGCTGAAGAACTGTTTCATCAGGGCTGTCGATTCTTCGGCGCATATTCCGCTTACAACCTCTGTCTTCGGGTGTAGAACGTCTGGCGCGAATCGCTTGTAGCCGCGCTTTTCATCGGCTGCACCATAGACCAGTCGGCCTAACTGTGACCAACCGATGGCGCCTGCGCACATAGGACAGGGTTCGACAGTCACATACAACGTACAGTCGTTGAGGTATTTGCCGCCTATGTTTGTGGCCGCGGCTGTTATTGCCTGCATTTCGGCGTGTGCGGTAACGTCGTTGAGGGTCTCGGTAAGGTTGTGTGCACGTGCAATAATACGTCCCTTGCATACAACAACAGCACCAATGGGCACCTCGTCAAGCGCGAAGGCTTTCTGCGCTTCGGCAAGGGCAAGTTTCATATAGTCGGTATCGGTCATATAAATCAGCGGCGCATATCGTGTTCGCCGAAAAGAGTGGGATAATCTTCGTCAAGGTTCTTGTAAATGAACGACAGTAACGTCTCGCGCATCCAGTTGCTCTTGTTGGTGATACGGTATTTTTTCAGATATTCATCAATGATTCTCATCTCCTCCTCACTGACGAGACACACCACACGGGAGTGACGCACAGGTTGTGTGCGCGCAGTGGTAGCCTTGGGCTTGCTTGCTTTTTTAGCGCTCATAGGGGTTTGTCTGTTTCTGGAATCGATTATAATGCTGCAAAAATAGTCTTAATTGCAACGAAAAGCAAGTTTTTCATTTGCTTTTCCTCTATTCTTGTGCTATCTTCGTTCGGTAATCGATAAAAGACGTAGAATATGGCCGAACACAATCTGCTGGGCAATAAGGGCGAAATGCTTGCTTCGCGCTACCTGTTGGATAAGGGGTATGCCGTGTTGCACTATAATTGGCGCTCGGGACACAAGGAAATTGACCTCATAGCGCAGGAACGCGATACGCTTGTCTTTGTCGAGGTCAAGAGCCGCACGAGCGAACTTTATGGCAACGCTGCCGATGCTGTTACTCCCGAGAAAATAGAGAGGCTTATTACTGCCGCCGAGGCTTATATATTAAAGTACAATGTCGACCTTAAGTTCCGCTTCGACGTAATAACGGTTGTGGGCAATTGCGACCCATACAGAATAGAACATATTGTTGATGCTTTTTCGCCATCTTGGTAAATTTATATTATGAATATTGAAGATGCCCGTCTCTACTGTTTGGGTAAATTGAATGCCACCGAGGACTTTCCATTCGATGAGACAACGCTTGTTTTTAGAGTCGAGAATAAAATTTTTGCCCTTCTTGACCTTGAAAATACAAAATGGTTCTGTTTGAAGTGCGATGCGGACTATGCTGTTGAGTTACGTGACGAATATCCGCAGATAACACCTGCGTGGCATATGAACAAACGATACTGGAACCAGCTTGACATTATGTTGCTCGACGATGCTCTTGTATGTTCCCTTATAGACCACTCCTATGATGAGGTGCTGAAAAAACTACCAAAGAAAATTCGTGTAAAATATGGCAAATGACCTTTTTTTGAAGCGTCTCGATACTGTCGATTCTACCAATCGTTATGTACGCGATGAGGCCGGAACCTTATGGCGCGAGGCGTGTGGACGCAGTATGGTTGCTGTGACTGCGCTCCATCAAACAGCCGGACGCGGACAACGTGGTAATGTGTGGGCATCGGAGCCGGGGGGGAATCTGTTGCTTAGCATTCTTGTGCGTCCCGGCGCTTCGCTCGAGGTGGCGCATCAGTTTCGTCTTTCGCAAGCCGTGGCGGTGGCTCTGCAGGCGGCAATGAAGTGCTACGGCATTGACGCAAGCCTCAAATGGCCTAATGATATATATGTCGGCAACCGCAAATTAGCGGGAATTCTTGTTGAGCTGGACTATTCGGGCTCTTTTGTCGAGCAGGCTATAATAGGCATTGGGCTAAACGTTAACCAAACGGAATTTCCTTCGATGGACAGGGTTCCTGTATCTATGAAAATGCTTGCAGGCAGGGAGTTCACGATTGATGAGGTGTTGGATACTGTTCTTGACCTTTTTGTGCATTATTATAACGAAATGCTCATTTGTCCGGAACGTGTCGCGTCCGAATATTGCGGTATGCTGCTGGGGTGGGGCGAGGAGCGTCTTTTTAACGATTCTTGCGGAATATTCAAGGCTGTGGTTGAAGGGGTTGAACCCGGCGGGCATCTGCTTTTGCGTCGCGATAATGGGCTTTTGGCCCGTTATGCATTCAAAGAGGTTGAAATGCAACTGTGACTGTTTATTATCGGGTTGCAATTATTGTTTGTTTGTCGGGGTTGTTTGTCTTTTTGCAAAAATACAATCACTCTCCTTGCTTCTTGCTGTTTCTTTTAATATCTTCCTCTCTTTCGCGGCGCAGTTTGGCTCGTTTGCGCAACAGTACCCACAGTAGGGCGAGTATTGCAACAGACATTCCAATGGTAATCCACTTTTCGGTACTGCTCATCTCGGTGTTCTTTGGAAAGAGAATAATATACATCGTCGCGGTGTATATGGCGAGTAATGCTATAGTGACGTTGGGGTTTTTGAAAAATCTCATAATAAAATTTGTTTAGTTGTTGTCTGCTTTACAACGACACAAAGTTAAGCAAAAAAACATTAAGTGCAGTTTTCTTTAACCTTTTACGCTCTTTTATAGTATAATTTAAGAAATTGTCCTATTTTTACACAAGAAACAAAACTTATTATATATGGCAAAGTTTAAACGCATTCTTTTGAAACTCAGTGGCGAGAGCCTTATGGGTGAGCAGGGTTATGGTATTGATGTTAAAAGACTCAATGAGTATGCCTCACAGATTAAAGAGGTTGCAGAAATGGGTGTTCAAATAGGTATTGTTATTGGTGGCGGTAATATCTTCAGGGGACTTACCGGAGCAGGCAAGGGTTTTGACCGTGTGAAGGGTGACCAGATGGGTATGATGGCTACGGTAATAAACAGCCTTGCTTTAAGTTCGGCGCTTGGAGCTGCGGGTGTGCCTAATAAGGTGCTGACAGCTATACGTATGGAGCCTGTGGGCGAATTTTATACAAAGTGGAAAGCTATTGAGGCAATGGAGCAGGGTATGGTAGTCATTATGGCTGCGGGAACGGGCTCACCTTACTTTACGACCGATACAGGTTCTTCGTTGCGAGGTATTGAGATTGAGGCTGATGTTATGTTGAAAGGTACACGTGTTGACGGTATCTACACTGCCGACCCTGAGAAAGACCCTACAGCAACAAAGTTCGACGATATTACATACGACGAGGTTATTGCGCGTGGCTTGAAGGTTATGGATATTACGGCTACGGCAATGTGCAAGCAGAATAACCTCCCAATCTATGTGTTCAATATGGACGTAGTCGGAAACTTGCGCAAGGTAATGGACGGCGAGGAAATTGGAACATTTGTGCACCCTTAATGGTGCAGACATAAAGTTTTACATAAAAAAAATCAAGGTCACGAGTGACCTTGATTTTTTTTATGTAACCTTTGGGGCTTTTTTTGTTTGTAACGAGAATGCTCTTTACTTTGCCCGGTTGACATTGGCGCTCGGGTGAATATGTTGTTATTCAATACCTTTTGTGAGCAACCAACCGCCGGTCTGCGTTACTGCGCCTTCCATTGCTTCGTCGTCGCTGCTGTATGCATTTACAACGCCATCGCTTATTGTAAAGTTTGCGACAGAGATAGCCTTGTCATAGGCACTCGCAACGACTTTACCGCCACTAACGGTTAAATTGTAAGCTGTTATAGCGCGACTCTTCTTAACGTCGGCGTTGTCGGTGTTGTTGTCGGCCGGAGTAAGCATCGTAACATCTCCGCCCGATATTTCTACGTCGCTGTTGCAGTTGATTCCCTTTGCACCCTTGCCGTTGCACTCAATGGCTATAGTGCCGCCATTGACGGTGCAGATATTCTCGCATTTTATTCCGCCGGCCGAGGTTAAGTCACCGCTCTCTTCGTCTGTGGCAAGCGAGCCATTGCTGATGCCGGTGAGTTTGCCGCTGTCGAATGTAAATGCGCCGTCGCAGTTGATGATTTTGGAACCATTCCCCTCGACTGTAGCTTGGATTATTCCGCCGGTCTGTGTGTAGTTGCGTGTTGTCTGTATAGCCGAACTTTTTTCGCCGGTTGTCACGATTTTTATAAATCCTCCTCTTATATATGCGTCGGGAATGACAGCCGGATCGGGCTGGGCTTCGTCGTAAACAACTTTAATGCCCTCACCTCCCGATGTTATATCAATAGTTCCTGCGTCAATGGTCAGCGTGCCTTCGGTACACTCAACGCCGTTGCTTGCAGCGTTTATCTTTATTGCCGGCGAGAATTTCTCGGTACGACTGATGATGAATTTCTCTTTTGTGCGGAATCCGTCTTTTGCTGCTTGCAGAATGTTTATGTTACCGCTGCGTATTCTAATGTAGTCGTCGCTGGCAATAGCGTGTCCGCCGAGACTTGTAACGTTAAGCGTTCCGTTACCGTCGAATATCAACTGACCTTCACTGAAAAGAGTGCCTTTCTGGTCTTCCTCGCTGCCGTCGCTACCTTTCACCGGGGCGTTGTATGTGGTTCCATCGCAAAGGTTGTTTACCGTGTTGTTGACAATGGTAAAATAGACCCTCTTGCCGCTTTGTATGTTTATTGCAGGACCGTTGGGGTTTGTGAGACTTACGTTTTGCGCCATAATACGAAACTTCTTTGTGCTGTAAATCTTTAAAGAACCGTTGCTGCACGTTCCTGTAATTTTATAGGCAGTGTTTGAACGTGCCGAATTTATAATTATGTGCCCTCCATCTATCTGGGCTGTAATATCCTTGGGCAAAGAGTTCGTTTTTACGCCTGTTTCACTGAATGTGATTGTTATCACGCGTTCTGCTTGAAAATTCTCTTGGAATTCTTCGTATTCCGAATCGGTCTCTTTTGTGGGTATTGTCTCGGTAATCTCGTTGTAGGCTTCCTTGTCGCTTTCGTCGAACTCAATTACCGGTGCCTCGTCGTGAGATAGCTCTGTGTCATTGGCTGCTGTGCGTGCTATATTGTTAACCTTGCCTGCCTGAAATTGGCTCGCAATTACGGCATTTTCGCTTACGGTGGTTACGCGTATGAGTTGCTGTGTTTCGTCGAATGTAACTTCGGTCTCATTGTCGGCAACGAACTTGTAGTGTGTGCCGTTGCTGTTGTTTATGTAGAGTGTCTGCGCCTGAATTGTCACTGTGACAAGCAGGCTCGCTATTAAAAGTATCCTTCTCATCGTCTTACAATTTTAGCGGTTCTTTCATCGGTTTTAATAATGTACACGCCTTGTGGAAGGTTGGTTATGCTTATGGCCTCTCTCTCGCGTTGCAGGCGCACATCAAGAACGGGTACGCCCACAATGTTGTATATGCTTACCTTGCAACCGGCGGGCGCGTTTACGGCAATTGCATCGTGTGTGATGTACGATACAAGCTCTTTACACCCCGGCTGCACCTCATCGATAGAGGTGGGGGTAGTGAAATATATACGGTTAATTTCGCTCATTGAGGCGCTGCTTGTACTGCCGTCCGCCTGCTCGATATTGACTATTGTGCCGGCGAATGTTATTTGCTTGAAGTTGTCAAGGTCTATTACCTCAATATTGTCGTTCCCCTTGTCGATGAGCATTTGTTGCGCTGTAGTGGGCAGGGCAAAAAACGCTGTAAGGAGTATGGCGGTGAATATTTGTTTCATAGTCGGTCAATTAAAGGTCTAATGAGTAGCCAATGCCTATAGCGTGTGTGTTGGCCTCGGAACTGTCGGTTGAGTGCTCGAACAGATAATATAGCGATACGGAATTATCCTTGTTTATGCTATAGTTCGTTCCTATGCGGTAGCGCATCTTGTCGCACCCTTTCCATTTGTCGAAACGTGTGTAAAGTTCGGCCGACGCAAACGGTGTGAATTTGCATTTGGGAATGTCCCACTTTGCATTAAGGCGTGAGCGCAGGGTCAGATTGTTTTTTGGTTCTTTATATTCAGGCTCGGTCTTGTCGGTAAACTCCCACAACAGGTTTCCATTCTCGTCAAAGTCGGTTGCTTCCCAGCGGTACTTTGTTTCGTCTGTGTAGGCCGAATTTGTGCGGGTATACTGCAAACGCTCGCGCAATGTGAACTCTACGCGGCCAATCTTCCACTCGCCGGCTACGGTTATGTGGAAACGGTGACGCTCGGTCCAATAGGCGTGGTCTATGTTGTAGTTGTAACCCAAGAATGCGTCATTGTCGTCAACGGCAATCTCTTTGATGTTTTTCTCGTCAAGATATTGGTTGTACATAAATATGTACCCGGCACTTGCGCGCAACCATTTTGTGAACTTGTATGTTGCACCAACGCCCGCCGAAGCTCGTTCAATATCGCCGAATCCGTCGGTGGTGCGCAGCTCGACTTCAAAGTCAAGCTTTAGTTTTTTGTTAATCTTCTTTGTGGCTTCGAATGTGCCCCAAACTCCAAAATCGTCTTTTTCCTGTGCATTTACACTCAGCAATGGCAACAAGCATAGCGTTGCCAGCAATAATAGTTGTTTCTTCATTAGTCGTTAGTCTTTTAGTTTATACTCGTCTACCGGTGTCTTCAGGGTTGTGTCGACCGAATTGTTCGCAGCATTGCTCTTGTAGTACATTTTTACAATAGCAGCGTCTTTTAAAAAGTCGATACTCCCAACCTCGACCTTTTCGATATTTAATCCGGTGCGTTTTTTAAGGTCGGCAATAAGTTCGTCACGCTTGTCGGGCGTTATTAAGTTTATGTTGTCGTACTTTATTACTTTGTACGAATAATGGCTTATGAGCAACTTGCTTTCACATATCCATATTGACAGTATGAATAAAATGTTGATAATGATAACCTCGCCATAGCTCAGTTCGCTGACTATCAGTCCGTTGATGGCACTTAAGGCGATGATGATAAACAGGTAGGTCATCTCTCTTATGGCTACCTGTTCGGTGCGGTAGCGTATGATGCTGAATATGGCAAAAAGTCCGAGTGCAATACCTGCCTTCAATTTCACGTCGCCAAGGACGTAAATAAGCATAAAAGTGCTTATGGCAATGAGTATATATGTGAAGAAAAACTCACCGCGTTTGCATTTTGGGTAGTAGAATCCGCGTACAACAATCATTATCGCAATGAGGTTTATTACAAAGGCGAGCAACAGGTCTTTAACGTGTGGAATGTCAATAAATTTGTTACTCTGTCTTTTCTCTTTTACCGAAACAGACATCTTTACATTGTCATCATCGTCAAAATCGAATCCGGCAATGTTCTGCATTGCGCCTGTTGTTTCATCGGGGGTGTATGCCGGTGTTGTTACATCACTTGCTGAAATTAGAACAACGTCGGTCTGTCCCTGTTGCGGAGCTGCGCTCTCTTGTGCCTGTGCAAACATCGTCAGGCAGAATAGTAGTAGTGTAGTTACAAGTTTCATTGTGGTATTTATTGTTTTTCCATTTTTTCAATCATTCTCAGTCTCTCTTTGAAGTTATTGCGCCTGAGGTCTTTGTTTGTAAGCGCACTGCCTATGCAGTATTTGCTGAATCCTGAACGCTTGATGCGTGTCTCGCGCAGCAATTCAAGAGCCGGCGAAGGTACGTTGCCGTCGCGCTTAAGCTCTATTATGGCCACTTTCTGGAGCGCATCGCGTCCGTCGCTTTTTAAATGATGAAACCTTAGGTTGAAGTCTATTGTGAGTCGCTCGGTTTTTGCATAGTTTACCAACGTTATTCGGTTGAACCAGTTTTCAATGACCGGTGTAACTTCGTTAATGGTGTACCAGGCATACTGTGCAAGGAAAGGAACAACGCGCTCTTGCTCCTGTGCTAATGTCTCTATCGCTTGTACCGGAATGCGTTTTTTCTTTGTGCGTCCGTGGTTGTTCTTGTTCTTGACCTCAAGGAACGTGTCGCCGTTGTCTACGTATGTCCGCACTCTGATTTTCTCCCTGACACACCGTCTTGCGTGGTGCATATTGTACATTTCGTAGTCTTCGGTGTCGAAATATGTTGTGTGGTAGCTTGCGATTCGGTTATTGTCAATCTCCTGAATATAATACTTGCCTTTTACAGCTATGAGAAACGCACACAACTGCTCCAGGGTGGCTACAAACTTGGTATCCGTCCTGTTCATCAGTTTAATGCCGGCCATCTCCTTGAGTGTGATGGGGGGCAAGGCTTGGGCTTTTTCTACTATGGCCTTATTCATTAAGTGCAAATATAGTTAAAAGTTTTATAAATGAAACTTTTTGCAGTTTTTTTTGAAAGATTGCGACTTGTTGCAGCGCTTTATGATACAGTGTCAAAGTTTGCAGAATAGCAGGGAATTGTGTATCTTCGCTTGTGATATAAATCTGTTTGTTGATTATGAAAATAGATGTAAAAGCTGTTATAGAGCGTTATTATTCCGAGGAAAATGAGTTGAAAAATATTTACATTGTTCACGCGAATGCTGTAGCGGAACTTGCATTGTCAATGGCGCGCAAACACCCTGAATTAAAAGTCGATGAGGGGTTTGTCTATGAAGCTGCTATGCTGCACGACATAGGCATATTTCTTACCGATGCGCCTCGTATATATTGTTACGGTAAAGAGCCTTATCTCTGTCACGGATACTTGGGCGCAGAACTTTTACGCTCGCTGGGGCTTGAACGGCACGCGCGTGTGTGCGAGCGTCACACCGGCACCGGTCTTACAAAAGAGGCTATCCTTGCAAACGGTTGGAATCTTCCGGTAAAAGATTTTGTCCCCGAGACAATAGAAGAGCAACTTATTTGCTTTGCCGATAAGTTCTACTCAAAGACTAAATTTTTGCGTACACCACGTACACTGGAGCAGGTTGTGGATAGTATGAAAAAGATTTCTGATGAATCGGCCGAAAAAATAAAAAAATGGGCCGAAATGTTTATGTGATATTGCTTATTAGTATAAATAAATATTTATTTAGTGCTTTTTTATCTTAAAATTAAAGAATACTCCTTTTTATTTAGTAATTTTGTCACTCGTTTTTGAGGGCATTGCATAGAATGAAGCGGAATTTGTTTAAGACTCTTTTTGTTGTATTATTGTTGGCGGTGGTTGCTTGGACAATGCCGTCCGCTGCTTCTGTGTACGTGCAAAATGTTGTCGGAGAGACTGTTGCGCCTGATTCTCTAAGTCAAAAAGTGGACGCTGTACCCGATTCGGTCTCAAAAAAAGAACCGAAAAAAGATGCTATCGATGCGCCGGTCTTCTATGAGTCGAGCGACTCGATGGTGTGGTCGCGTAGCGGAAATGCTTTTCTGTATGGTGAAAGTAAGGTGCGATACGATAAAATAGAACTTACGGCAAATGTTATCAAAATGAATCTCGACAGCAGTGTGGTGCACGCTTCGGGAACTATTGATACAACCGGCCTTGTAACCGGCCTGCCTATATTCAAAGACGGTGGAACGCCTTATGAGTCGGACAGAATGAGCTACAACTTCAAGACAAAGAAGGGTTACATAAATAACGTCTATACCCAACAAGGCGAGGGCTTCTTGATGGGTGGAAAGGCTAAGAAGGATTCTACCGGAATTTTTTACTCTCAAGACGGAAAATATACTACTTGTGATGCCGACCACCCTCACTTCTACATAAGGCTTACGCGTGCCAAAGTGCGTCCCAAGAAAGATGTTGTTTCGGGTCCTCTGTATCTTGTTGTCGAAGATGTGCCGTTGCCGTTGGCGTTGCCTTTCGGCTATTTCCCGTTTACAAGCAGTTATTCTTCGGGTATTATAATGCCTACCTTCGGCGATGAGACTGAGCGTGGCTTTTATCTGCGCAACGGCGGATACTATTTCGCGATAAGTGACAAAATAGACCTGCGTCTCACCGGCGAGATTTTTACAAAAGGTTCGTGGGGTGTGGGTGCAGCTTCTTCCTATGCCAAACGCTATCGTTTTTCGGGCAGTTTCGATTTCAGCTACCTTGTAACCAAGCGTGGCGAGCGTGGCTTGCCCGACTATTCGGTAGGTAAGAATTTCCGCCTGCAATGGAGCCATCGTCAGGACGCAAAGGCGCGTCCCAACAGTAACTTTTCGGCGAGCGTGAATTTTGCAACGTCGAGTTATGAGCGTGCCAATCTGAGCAGCCTCTATAATCCAGCACTAAGTTCACAGAGTGTGCGTACATCGAGTGTCAGTTATTCGCGTAGCTTCCCAAGCATAGGCCTGACACTCTCGACCTCAATGAATGTATCGCAGAATGTGCAAGATTCTACCCTTTCGCTGACCTTGCCCAGCCTTAATGTGTCGCTTGCGAAACTATATCCATTCAAGCGCAAAAGACGTGCCGGCGATGAACGATGGTACGAGAAAATCTCGCTCTCTTATTCGGGACAGATGAGTAACAGCATAAGCACGAAGGAGGATAAAATCCTAAAATCGAATATTGTCAAGGACTGGAAAAATGGCTTTAAGCATAATATTCCCATAAGTGCGACATTCCAGTTGTTTGGCTTTATAAACGTTACCCCGAATTTCAACTACACCGAGCGTTGGTACTTTAAAAAAGTGAATCAGGAGTGGGACTACGCAACCAACAGCGTTGCCCGCGACACAGTCTACGGCTTTCATCGTGTGTACAACTATAATATGTCATTGTCGGCAAATACAACATTATATGGTTTTTATCAGCCGGCGGGCTTCTTGAAAAAAAGCAGGGTACACACAGTGCGCCACGTCTTTAAGCCTTCAATATCATTCTCGTATGCACCGGACTTCGGCGCGGCACGCTACGGTTACTACGACACATACGTATATACCGACGAAGATGGCGAGGCTCGTACAGTCGAATATTCTCCTTATCAGGGCAATCTTTACGGAATACCATCGAAGGGCGAGACAGGAAGCGTTTCGTTGAGCGTAAGCAATAATCTTGAAATGAAGTGGCGCACAAAGAACGATTCTCTCAAGAAAATAAGCCTTATTGACGAGATTGGAGCCTCGATATCCTATAATCTTGCGGCAAAAACCCGTCCTTGGAGTAACCTTTCTACACGCTTGCGCTTGAAATTGACAAAAAGCTATACATTTAGTTTTAACGCAACCTGGGCTACGTATGCCTATGCCTTTAATGACCGCGGACAAGTAATCGTGGGCGAAAGGACTGAATGGTCTTACGGACGTTTCGGCCGTTTTCAGGGTATGAGCCAGAATTTGTCTTACACGTTCAATAATAAAACTATAGACCGAATAGTAAATTGGTTTAAAGGCGGCGATAAAGATGGTGACGACAAGGAGAAACCCGACAGGGAAATTCCCGATAATGCCGATGAGGCTCTTGAGGCTGATGCAGGTGGCTCGCTCAAAGAGTCGAAGAGCAAAAAGCCCAATGAGGCTGCTGTTGACAAAGATGGTTATATGCCATTCAAGCTGCCCTGGAACGTGACATTCTCCTATGGTATTTCGATGGCTGAAAATACAGCGGCGAAGATTGATATAAAGACTATGCGTTACCCCTATAAATTCACTCAGAACTTGAATATATCGGGTAATATAGGAATCTCCGACAATTGGCGCATAAACTTTACTTCGGGTTATAACTTTGAGTATAAGAAATTGACCACCACTACGCTGAACATTTATCGCGACCTTCATTGCTTTGAAATGTCGTGCGGAATAGTGCTTGCTCCTTATACTTCGTTTAATTTTAGTTTCCGCGCTACGGCACAGTTGCTTGCCGATGCGTTAAAGTGGGATAAACGAAGCAGTATTAGTAGTAATGTCGAATGGTATTGATAACAAAAAAACAGCATTGCTGTTTTTTTGTTCTTACCATACAATCTCCTCTTTTCCGTGTGCTGCAAGGTATTTGTTTGCGGTGCTAAAATGGTGGTTGCCGAAGAATCCTTGGTAGGCCGATAGTGGCGAGGGGTGCGGCGATGTAAGCACAAGATGTTTATCGCGGTCTATGAATGCACCTTTTTTCTGTGCGTAGCTTCCCCATAGAATGAATACAATATTCTCACGACGCTTGGCAAGTTCGCGTATTGCGGCATCGGTGAATTCTTCCCAGCCTCGTTTCTGGTGTGAACCGGCTTGCGATGCGCGTACTGTAAGTGTTGCGTTCAGCAGAAGCACTCCTTGGTCGCTCCAACGGGTAAGGTCGCCGTCGCTTGGAACAGGGGTGCCAAGGTCATTCTCAATCTCTTTGAAGATATTAAGCAGTGACGGAGGAAAAGGTATTCCTTTGTTTACCGAGAAACAGAGGCCGTTAGCCTGCCCTGCGCCGTGGTAGGGGTCCTGTCCCAATATGACAACCTTTACTTTGTCGAATGGACAGTGGTCAAATGCATTGAAAATCAGTTTGGCCGGCGGGTAGATGGGGGTTGCTGCGGTGTACTCTTCCTTGACAAATTCTGTCAAGCGTTTAAAGTACTCCTTTTCGAACTCTTCTTTTAGTACGCTCTTCCAACTGCTGTCTATTCTTACGTCCATAATTAGAGGCTGTTAAAATTGGCTTCAAAATATTATTTGCATTATTCGCGAAGCGATTGATATGAACTTAGGCTGCTTCTTATATAAGAGGTATGTTCATTGCCTTGCATTGCTCGCGCATCTCTGTAGGCCATATGCTTGATTGAATTTCGCCGATGTGGGCTTTTTTGAGCAGTAGCATACAAAGGCGTGATTGGCCTATACCGCCTCCGATACTCAACGGCAGAGAGTCTTCAAGCAATCGACGGTGGAAATAGAGTTGTTTGCGCTCCTCTTTCCCGGACTCTTTAAGTTGCTTTAACAATGCTTCCTTGTCGACGCGTATTCCCATTGATGAAAGTTCTACAGCTTTTCCAAGCAGGTCGCTCCATATTAGCAGGTCGCCGTTGAGTCCGTTAAAGCCTTCTTCGTTAAGGGTGCTGTAGTCGTCGTAGTCGGGTGCGCGGTTGTCGTGCGGTATCCCGTCGCCTAACTTTTCGCCTATGCCGATGATAAATACGGCTCCGTGCTCCTTTGTAAAGCGCTCCTCGCGTTCTTTTGCGCTTAGTTCGGGGTAGAGCCGGCGCAGTTCTTCGCTGTGTATGAAAGTGATCTTTTCGGGTAGTTCCGGTTTAAGTTGGGGGTAGTTCTCGCTTAATGTAAATTCGGTGTGTAGTATTGCCGAATATATGTCGTTTACAATTTTCTTTAGAAACTCAATGGTACGCTCGTTGTCGGATATTACACGTTCCCAGTCCCATTGGTCGACATACAATGAGTGAAGGTTGTCCAGTTCTTCGTGTGCGCGTATCGCGTTCATATCGGTGTATATGCCGTATCCTTGTGCAATGTTGTAGTCGGCAAGTGTAACACGTTTCCATTTTGCAAGTGAATGTACAACCTCGGCTGTTGCACCGTTCATATCCTGAATGGGGAAACTTACTGCATTTTCATAGCCGTTAAGGTCGTCGTTGAGGCCGGTGCCTTGCAGTACGAACAATGGCGCTGTTACGCGTCGCAGACGCAGAGTCGATGATAGATTGAGCTGAAAAACCTCTTTTATCTGCTTGATTGCCAACTCTGTCTGTTTGAGGTCGAGTAGGGGCTTGTATTCCGATGTTAATTGGTATAACTTCATATGTATTCTTTGACAATTTGTCGTTTTTGTTCTGTGATTTTCTTGCAAAAGTCTCGCAAATATAGATAGTTTAAAAACAATATGCAACTAAAGTGCTCTTTCTTTTATACTTTAGGTTATAAAAACGTTTGATGTTTCCTCTTGAGTGAATTTGTGAGTGGTGGAAAGTGTTATTTTTGTCAATATTACTGCTCTTTTCTCATTTTAAATTAGTATCTTCGCGGTGGAAAAATATCAGGGTTCCGTAGCTTAGCTGAATAGAGCGTCAGATTCCGGTTCTGAAGGTCGTGGGTTTGAATCCCACCGGAATCACAAAATGGTGTGGCTTGCAGTGCTTGCGATGCTGTTACCAACAAAAAAACAAGGCAATCTGAAGTGAACCCCAAAGTTTGGACAAAAAACTTTGGGGTTTATTTTATGCGTAAGAAACACGATCACCAAGCATTGCTCAAATACATACATATGCTTGAAGATGGATATTCCATCACACATATCGAAGACAATTATGGTAT
>JAZRFF010000006.1:0-21696 GCA_045661225.1 Bacteroidaceae bacterium
GAATTATGTATCTCCTCTTGTATCAGAGGTAAACGTAGAGGCTACAGAGTCAATGCTTGCAACTTCAGTTGCTATTAACAAGGACACAAAGGTAAACCGCGAGCAGCAGCTCAACGACGAGCGCCGCGGCGAGTGGGGTAATCTTTGGCATTAACCCACGAGACGCGGAGCGGCGAAGGCTGCGATTAAGCGAGCGGGCGGGAATTTATTCACGCACACAGCGAGCGTAAGCAGGCTCGACAACAAAGTTGTCAATGAGCGACTCCCGCGTGGGTTGCGAAAAGTGCGCGAGTCAACTTACCCCCCACGAGACGCGGAGCGGCGCAAGTTTCCTTCTCCACGTTGAGCGGTACCCTACCCTTTAAAGGCATAAAACTAAAAAAGGAGTGTTGCCCCAATGGTGAAACACCGCCAAAAGGCCCCTCCAAAAAACACACGACACACGTCGTAAGACATATATAAAAATTAGTAACCGAAAGAATTTATTTAAATGAATTTCGATTATTATAATTAAAAACATAAGACAGTGCGTATGATGGAAACGTCATACGCACTAACGCCAATATAGCTACACAAGCTAAGAAAAAAGCAATTAAACTGTTAATAAACAGACTTATATATAAAAAAACTAACCTTAATTTTAAACCTATGAAAAAGATTTTCTCATTTCTGTTGGCCGCATTGTGCTTCTCGGCACAGGCTTATGCCGACAAGGTGACGGCTTCGACAACATTGCCGCAGGACGGCAAGCCGGAGCACGTCTACACTATGGTGAGTGGCAATGGAGCTTATGTGAGCCCGACTACCACTCCGGTTGAAGGTGATGCCGATAACGGACTCTTCGCATTCTATGCGGTAGATGGCGTTAGCGGTGCGTACTACATCTACAGCTACAATGCAAAGCAGTGGCTTACCTATGACAAGAGCCCAAGCTATGGAACGGGTGCAAACTTCATTAAAATGAGCAACAACAAGGTCGAGGGTACTTATTTCAAACTCGACAACTATGCCGACGATTTCTATCAGATTTCTCCTTACACCACAGCCGGTACAGCACAGGCTATCTATCTGAACTACTTTGGTGGTGTGGCAAGTTGCTCGGGCAAGACTCTTGGTCTTTGGACCGACAATGGCACAAAAGATGGCGGTAGCCGTTACACTTTTGCCGAGTATGTGATTGTAGAGCGCACATACGCTATTGTTGTTCCCGAAGGTGCTACATTGAAGATTGACGGTCAAGAGTATGCCAACGGCTCTTCTATCACAGTAGAGGGCTCTGTAAGCAAGGATGCTATAACAGTTGTAGCCCCCGAGGGCAAGTTTGCAGTTGTATCGGTAAACGATGTCGAGAACACTATCACTGTAAACGTGGCTACATTGCCTGTTCTCCCTGCAGTTGAGAAGTATGAGAATGCTTGGGTTTATCCAAAACAGCAGGATAATGTGGGCGTTGCGAATATCTCAGAGGACAATGGTGTTTACGTGCTCAGCAACAAGGTGCTTGCAGCCGGTTTTATGAAGGTAGGCGATGCTCTTTACTTTGCCGGTAGCGACGCTATGAACCTGCTTGCAGGCACTGAGCCTTTCACAGTGGCATTCGGTGCTGGTGATAATGTTCCTGCCTCGGCAATGACGCTCAAAGAAGTAAAGACAGAGACTCTCACCGGCAATGCAACAGCCATTGGCGGTGCCCAGCACTACAACGGTGTGCAGTTGGTTGCAAACTATGAGTACACATACAAAGGTACAAAGATTGCCATTGTATGGCGTGCAGTATTGCGCGACGGCAGCCACTACCTGCGTACCGAGATGGAGCTCACAGGCGTTGATGCAGTCGATATGTACAACATCATTCCTATGATTTACAACGTTGACACTCAGGCTGCCGGCTCTACTCCAAAGGTTGTGGGCAACACACGTGGTGCAACAATAGTAAGCAACAAGATTTTCGCAGGTCTTGAGACACCTATGGCATATAACACTGTTGGCGAGGCTACCGGTGAAGAGGATTCTTGGGAACTCAAGGAGACAAAGCCTGTTGTTGCTTTGACAAAGGACTCTTGGAAGCAGGTTGCCAACGGAGAGGTTCCTCCACGTTTGACCGAGCTTACAGCAAAGAACTATCCCAATGTCCTTGCTTACAAGATGGAGAATGTTACTTTGAAGAAGGGTCAGAAGGCCGAGATAAAAGTTGACTATAAGAGTGGTAATCACCGCTTGAATTTCTGCGGTGCCGACCTGTTAGATGCTCAGGGTAGCGTTGTTACCGGTGACTACAAAGTTGGTTATTCAGGTAGCGCTCACGAGAACAATGTATTCAGCCTGACTGCATCTAATGAGGGTACATATACAATTCGCGTGTTTGTCGAGGACCTTACCGAGGAGATTGATGCTACAAGCGAAATGAGTGTAAAGATTTACGAGGCTAAAGAGGGCGTTGTAGTGAAGAAAGATGTTGTAGGTATTCAGGGTCGCTGGAGCCGCAACACAACACTTGCCGCCGGCGAGACCTGGAAGGTTGCAGCAGTAGTTGGCCTCATTGCACAGGACGGTACACAGGACAAGGAGAATATCCGCGAGACACAGAAACGTCGTTCGTTCCTTGCATACAGCGAGCGTGAGCGTGCTGTGCCCTGGAGAGCATTCCCGCACTATAACAGTTGGTATGAACTTAACATCGACCGCAACAATGCAGCCCCGGGTCAGGAGCATACGAACTTTACAGATAATGACATTCTTCGTGTAATGGACCAGTGGAAGGAGAACTATTACGACAAGTATGGCGAGGGTATTGTTGCCTTTGTTATTGATGACGGTTGGGACAACTATGGTCCTTGGACATTCCACAAGGGATTCCCCAACCAGATGCGTAATATGGCTGCCAAGGCTAAGGAGATGGGTGCCGGTATCGGTGCTTGGCTAGGCCCTGTAGGTGGTTATGGACAGAGCGGTACCTATCGTCGCCAGTATTGGAACGGCAAGGGCGGTATGCAGTTGTCTAATCCTGCATATTATGAGGCATTCCTCACTGCTGCCGATAATCTTGTTTGTCAGCAAGATGGTGTGCCCGGTTACCAGCTTGGCAGCGACAATTATGTCTTCTTCAAGTTTGACGGTATCTCTGCTCAGCCTGTAGCTTATGGCCCGGATAACGGTGATACAGGCAACGAAAATGCCGAGGGTATCATACGTCTTGAGCAGTATGTTCGTGAACATATGCGCGAAGATATCTTCTTCAACACAACTGTAGGTACTTGGGCTTCGCCTTTCTGGTATCAGGTTTCCGATGCTACTTGGCGTCAGGAGGGTGACCACGGCCGCATAGGTAACAATAGCATCAACCGCGAGAACTGGATTACTTATCGCGACCGTTTGGTTTACGACCTCTATGTAAGCAAATCACCAATGTGTCCTATCAATACTTTGATGACTCACGGATTTATTTTGACAAAGAACGGCCCTCCGGGAAGCGACAGCAAGGATTATGCAACAGTTCTCCGCGAGTTGCGTTGTTCATTCATCTGCGGCTCGGGTATGGTTGAGCTTTATGCCGACTATGAGTTTATGAACAGTATCAACAACGGTAAACTTTGGGAAGACCTTGCCGAGTGCGTTGCTTGGCAGAAGAAGAATGCCGATGTATTGCCCGATGCTCACTGGGTAGGTGGTAATCCTTGGAACGGTGCTTCACAGGAGGTTTACGGTTGGGCTTCTTGGAACGGTGCAAAGTCTACACTTGCTTTGCGTAACGGTGGCAACGGCACACAGACATTTAACTTCACTCTTCGTCAGGTGTTTGAAATCCCTGCAAACATCACAGGTGCAATAATTCTTAACAAGTCGTTCAAGGTGCAGGACGCACTACAGGGCTTGACCGAGGGTGTTGCAATCGATATCGACCAGCCTTTGAGCGTAACTCTCCCGGGCAGCAGCGTGTTTGCATTCGACGGTGTAAATGCCGACCCTGCACAGGTTCCTTTCGAGGTTGTTGACTACTCTCCAAAGAAGGCCGAGGCTGTAGAGACTATCAAAATCAATTTCAACAGCGAGGCTGCAGGTGAGTTTAACCCATACGAGATGAGCAAGTTTATGAAGTTCAAGCAAGGCAATAGTGTTGCAAGCGGTGTTTCAAACTACGTTGTTGAAGGTTCGCAGCTCACTGTTACTTTGAGTACAAAGGTTTCAACTCCCGGCGAGTACAAATTGGTTATCCCCGAGGGACTCATCACACGCGAAAGCGACGGCCGAGCTTATTCGGGTGAGCTTGCAGTGACAATCACTGCACCTGAGCCAATTGTGGTTAAGTCGGTTTCTCCAAGCGAGGAAATTTACTCATTGAATACTATTGAAATTACACTCAACAAGGAAGTTGTTGCCGTAGAGAATGCTGATGCGACAATCGAGCTGATTGATACCGATAATTCAGTTGTTGCAAACGCTACTTGTGCAGTTGAAGGCAAAGTCCTGACTTTGACACTTGACAACGAGGTTACAACTCCGGGCGAATATACATTAGTTATTCCCGAGGGTGTTGTTGTGGGTGCAGCCATAGGCGATGCATTCAGTGCGAACGTCGAGATTACTGTTGAGAAATTCGACGTATACAAGCCAAGAAACATCGGTACAAAGACCAAGAACGACCGTAACGTTAAAAAGGTTAGTATAGTAAGCCCCACAAAGGGTACATCGGAATACTCGCTTACAGCCGATGAACAGATGCAGGACTACGTAAACCTTGTAGACGTTGAGACACCTGTAACCTTTGCTGCAGAGCCGGGCGAGACTATTCAGGTTACAGTAACAGCTGACGGTTCGTGGAGACACCACTTTGTGTATGTAGACTACGACAACGACGGCTTCACCGCAAGCATCGAAGAAGGCAGCACCTGGAAGCCTGCAGGCGACCTTGTATCGTACAGCTTCTATAACAACGATGCTGCAAGCGACGAAAGCGGTTGGAACAGCGTTGGTACAACAATCACAGGCGGCGACAGAAACTCTCCTACACTTCCCGAGTTTACAGCACCCGCCGAGGCCGGCATTTACCGTATGCGCTTCAAGCAAGACTGGAGCAACATCGACCCACAAGGCGACGCTGACGGTAAATTCGACGACTTTAAGGCCAACCGTGGCGCAATTATCGACGTACTGTTAGTAGTTGGCAACCCTACAGGCATTAACGGCGTTTCGGCCGACAATGCAGTAAAGGGCATTTACGACCTCACAGGCCGCAAGCTCGAGAAGGTTACCGCTCCCGGCGTCTACATTGTAAACGGCAAAAAACAGATTGTAAAGTAAACCAATAATCTGAATACAACTACAAGAGGGCGTGTGAACGCCCTCTTGTGCTTTAAATAGCCACATACAACCATTAAATAATAATGAAAAACAGCGAAAGACTACTCTCACTCGATGTTCTGCGCGGCCTCGACCTAATGCTTTTAGTAGGCTTGCAACCCGTACTGCGTCTGTTCCTCATTGAGCTCGACTGCCAGACGCTTAACGAGACTCTTCTCTACCACCTTGACCACGCCGAATGGGAAGGACTACGCGTGTGGGACCTTGTGATGCCGCTTTTCCTCTTTATGTCGGGAGTGACAATGCCCTACTCGCTACCCAAATACAAAGCACGCAACGGCAACCTTGGCGTGTGGCAAAGAATCATCAAACGATTCATTCTGCTGTTCCTGCTTGGAATTATTGTACAAGGGAACATTCTATCGCTTGACGCTGACAGAATATACATATACAGCAACACCCTGCAAGCCATAGCTGTAGGCTACCTGCTTACAGCCCCGTTGGTGCTATACCTGAAGCCACGCAACCAGTTGATAGCTATAGCACTGCTCCTTATAATCTATTCAGTGCCTATGCACCTGCTGGGCGACTGGAGCGCACAAGGAAATTTCGCTTGCCTTGCAGACAAAGCAATGCTTGGACGGTTCCGCGATGGCAGCACCATTGCACCCGACGGCACTGTGCTGTTTGCACAGTGGTACGACTACACCTGGCTGTGGAGCAGCCTGACATTCTGTTGCACCGTTGCCCTTGGAAGCTATGCAGGACACCTGACAAAGAGCGGCGACAGCAACCGTCCTGCGACAGCAGGACGTCTACTGGCAATGGGATTGTTACTGCTCACACTGGGGCTGACTACAAGCGCTATACAACCCATTATTAAGCGAATCTGGAGCGCAAGTATGGTACTTTACAGTGCCGGCTGGTGCTATATTCTGCTTACACTGTTCTATTGGTGGATTGACGTTAAAAAACACCGAAAAGGCATCGAATGGTTGCTATATTACGGTTGCAACGCAATAACCGCTTACCTTATAGGTGAGATTATAAACTTCCGGAGCATTGCCACCTCGCTGCTGTACGGTGTCGAGCAATATACAGGCGATTGGTACCCCGTGCTAATCACAGCCTGCAACAGCTTGATAGTGTTCTTTATACTTAAATTTATGTACCGCAACAAAATGTTCCTGAAAGTATAAAGCCCGACACCCCAAACACCCCTCCGAGTTTTTCAAGCCCGGAGGGGGTATTTTATACACAAAATCGCAAAAGCAGACATACACATTCAAACACCCTCTATACTACACAAAGTATAGTTCTTTATTCCGGCCTTTTGCAACCCAACGACTAAAACCCGGTAACAAAATCCACACCGGCATCAATGATTGATAATTTGCCATCTCCATTATAAAGCCTGCTAATTTGCATTTTCAAATATTTTTAGTTTCTTTGTAAAAATTATATCTGTGTTTCAGCAACAAGCACGAATAAAAGAATAACATAAACTAAAATATTACTATTATGGAAAAAATTATCGGATTGATTGATGCTCCGTTCACCCCATTCTACGAGAACGGCGAAGTAAACTACGAACCCATTCCCGCATATGCACAAATGCTTGCAAAAAACGGAATGAAAGGTGTATTCATCAATGGTTCATCGGGCGAGGGATATATGCTCACCGAAGAAGAACGCATAAAACTCGCCGAGGCGTGGGTAGCCGCTGCGCCCAAAGACTTCAAAATAATTGTCCACGTTGGAAGCACCTGTGTCAAGTCGAGCCGTCGTATGGCCGAGCACGCACAAAAGCTGGGAGTGTTCGGCATTGGAGCAATGGCGCCTCCGTTCCCCAAAGTGGGCCGAGTTGAAGAACTTGTAAAATACTGCGAGGAGATTGCATCGGCCGCACCCGAACTGCCTTTCTATTTTTACCACATTCCCGCCTTCAACGGCGCATTCCTGCCAATGGTAAAGTTCCTTGAGGCTGTCGATGGCCGCATTCCCAACTTCGCCGGAATAAAATATACATTCGAAAGTATGTACGAATATAACCAATGCCGCCTCTACAAGAACGGCAAATTCGATATGCTCCACGGACAGGACGAGACCATTCTGCCCTGCCTCGCTATGGGCGGCGCTCAAGGCGGCATAGGAGGCACAACCAACTACAACGGTTGCAACCTTGCCGGAATCATCGACGCTTGGAACGCTGGCGACATCGAGAAAGCACGCGAACTTCAGAACTTCTCACAGGAGGTCATCAACGTCATTTGCCACTACCGCGGAAACATTGTGGGCGGCAAGCGCATTATGAAGCTCATCGGCCTTGACCTTGGAAAGAACCGTACCCCGTTCCAGAATATGACCGACGAGGAAGAGGCTGCTATGCGCAAAGAACTTGAGGCCATTAACTTCTTCGAGCGTTGCAACAAGTTCTAAAAGTAAACAAAAAGGAGTTTTATTTAAACTATGAACTGGAAAGAATACCTTAAAGAGTGGTCGCAAAAATACCGCGACGACCTTGTAAACGACATAATGCCTTTCTGGCTTAAGAACGGTCTTGACCGCGTAAACGGCGGTGTCTACACCTGTGTAAACCGCGACGGCTCGCTCATCGACAGCACAAAATCGGTGTGGTTTCAGGGACGTTTCGCCTTTGTGTGCAGTTTCGCCTACAACACCATTGAAAAGAACCCCGAATGGCTTGCTGCAGCAAAGAGCACAATCGATTTTATTGAAGCACACTGTTTCGACAGCGACGGCAGAATGTATTTTGAAGTAATGGCCGACGGTACCCCCTTGCGTAAGCGCCGTTACGTATTCTCGGAGAGTTTTGCAGCCATCGCGATGGCCGAATATGCAAAAGCGTCGGGCGACACAAATTACGCCCACAAAGCGCTCAAGCTGTTCAAGGACATACGCAAATTCGTCGCTACTCCCGGGTATATGGAACCTAAATATCTCGATGCGCTGCAGGCAAAAGGACACTCGCTTGTGATGATACTTATAAACACCGCATCGCGCATACGCAACGTTATCAGCGACCCCGTACTCGACGAGCAGATAAACGAATCCATTGCATCGCTCAAGGACTTTATGAAGCCCGAATTCAAGGCATTGCTTGAGATGGTAGGCCCCAACGGAGAGTTCATCGACACCATCAACGGACGTCTCATAAACCCCGGACACTGCATCGAGACAGCGTGGTTCCTGCTCGAAGAAGCCAAGCACCGCGGTTGGGACAAAGAGCTGACCTCTCAAGCCCTTCAAATTCTTGACTGGTCCTGGGAGTGGGGCTGGGACAAGGAATACGGCGGTATAATAAACTTCCGCGACTGCCGCAACCTGCCCCCACAGGACTACTCGCAAGATATGAAGTTCTGGTGGCCGCAGACCGAGGCTATAATTGCCACACTGTATGCCTACGAAGCCACCGGCGACGATAAGTACCTAATATGGCACAAACAGATAAGCGAATGGACATACGCCCACTTCCCCGACAAGGAACAAGGCGAGTGGTACGGCTATCTGCACCGCGACGGAACAGTGGCACAGCCCGCCAAAGGCAATATTTTCAAAGGTCCGTTCCACATTCCGCGAATGATGATAAAGTCCTTTGAATTGTGTAACATTCTAACAAACGAATAAAATGATAGGCAAAATAAACGAAAAGAAGTGGTACCCCTGGCTGGTGGTGGTACTGCTATCGGGAGTGGCGTTTCTCAACTATATGGACCGTCAGATGCTCAGCACAATGCGTTTCGCAATGGCCGAGGACATTGTCGAGGTTGCCGAGAGCTACACAGGCCCTTGGGGTTGGGGAGCACTTATGGCAGCCTTTATGTGGATTTACGGCCTTATGAGCCCCGTTTCGGGAGCAATCGCCGACCGTCTGAACCGCAAGAATCTAATCATCGGCAGTCTGTTCGTGTGGTCGGCCGTAACGTTCCTTATGGGATTCGTCGACACATACATTGAGCTATACATTTTGCGCGCGATAATGGGATTCAGCGAAGCACTCTACATTCCCGCAGCCCTGTCGCTCATAGCCGACATTCACAGCGGAAAGACACGCTCTATGGCCATCGGAATACATATGACCGGTCTTTACCTTGGACAGGTGGCCGGAGGATTCGGGTCCATATTCTCGGGGCTGCTCAACTGGCATACACTGTTCCTTATATGCGGTCTTGTAGGAATGATTTACGCTGCAGTGCTCATTCTGTTCATCAGTGACCCCGGACGCGAAAAAAGCGCAAAAAACACCGACCACAGCCAGCCAAGCGTGCTCAAGAGCATATCGCTCGTCCTGGGCAATGTAGCTTTTTGGGCTATACTCTTTGTATTTACCACGCTTAGTATGCCGGGGTGGGCTACAAAAAACTGGTTGCCCGAACTTGTAGCTAAAGTCATTGCTGCAAGCACCGGTATCGAGGTTAAGGAAGCTATGCACTACGCCGGCCCGACTGCTGTAATATGCCTTGCAGGAGCATCATTCATTGGCGCAATGATTGGTGCAAGAATCTCGGACAAATGGGTTCAAAAGAATCTGCGCGGACGTATATACACCAGCTGCATAGGCCTTGCGCTCATTGTACCATCACTTCTCTTTATGGGAATGGGCGAGAGTATTGTCGCTGTCGTGCTTGCCATACTCTGCTTCGGAATAGGCTACGGATTCTTCGACACAAACACAATGCCCATTCTGTGCCAGTTTGTTCCCTCGCGTCAACGCGCAACGGCATACGGATTCATCAATATGTCGGGAGTGCTTGGCGGTGCGGCAATAACCACCGTTCTTGGACAATTGTCATTAGGAACAGGATTCGCACTGCTGGGAGGCGTCACGGTACTATCGTTGCTTATACAAATAGTAGCACTACGCCCCAAAAGCATAAACGTAGAGTAATTATGAACGCTATTATAAAAGGAATACTCACACTGCCCATTGCAGCAACCCTCACGGGTTGCTGCAATAGCAACAGCCCCCTTCCTGCACCGGAAAGCGCCACAAGCTACAAGGTCGAATGCATAGGCACAATGCCCGATATTGAAAAAGGATACGCACAAGGCGTGTCGGCCTGTTACGCAGCAACAACCGACGATGCATTATTCATTGCCGGCGGTTGCAACTTTCCCGAAACACCGGCAGCCGAAGGCGGGCGCAAAGTCTACTACCGGGGCATATACCGCACCAACACCGACACCCCACTCCATTGGGAGCAGATAGCGCTGCTACCCGAAGCATCGGCCTACGGCGTTAGTCTGCAACGTGACAGTTGTTGGTACATTATCGGTGGAATGAACAGCGACGCATCGACAGCAAAGGCCTACCGTATAAACCTTTCGCAACTGCACGCCGGCAACCCCGACGATGCAATAACCGAACTCCCACCCCTTCCACACGCCATTGACAACGCCGCCGGTGCAATAGCAGGCAACAACATCTACATTGCAGGTGGTAACGCCGACGGTAAAGCGAGCAACAGAGTATTTGTACTTAATGAAGGAGCAAACACCTGGCAGGAACTTCCCCCAATGCCATCAAGTGCCCGCGTGCAGCCCGTGTGCGCAGGCACCCCCACAGCGCTATATGTATGGGGCGGTTTCACCCCGCAAAGCGACACTACCGATGCGGCTGTACACTGCGACGGCCTGCGATACGACATTACATCGGCACAGTGGGAGCACATTGACACTATAAAGAGCGACGGCAACAGCATAACCCTTTCGGGAGGCATTGCCACAACCGCGCAGGGTAATATTGTTGCAGCGGGCGGAGTAAACAAAGAGATATTCCTCGATGCAATATCGGGACGATACAACCTTGTGGACAAGAAAGACTATATGTTAAAACCCGCCGAATGGTATAAATTCAACAACAAGCTTCTCGTCTACAACCCCGACAGTGCCTGTTGGAACACAGCCGCCACCGACAGCTGTTACGCCCGAGCCGGCGCACAACTCATCGGCAGAGGCAAGGAGCTGTTCCTCATAGGCGGCGAACTCAAGCCCGGAATACGCACACCCAATATATACAGAATCACAACCGAGTGATTATCAGCGTTCAAGCACAAGGGCGGAGAAAAGCCCTATACACATTAGGAATTCCCCCTGCAACGATTAGGACATTAACGTTGCAGGGGGAATCTCGCATCATTACCTTTGCGATACCAACAAGAGAGAAAAACAGGTTTAACCATTAAAAATTACAATTATGAAGAAGATGATTTTTATTGCAGCGATGATGAGCCTGATGCTTATGCCTGCACAGATTGATGCACAGAACAACAGAAACAGTGCAAAAGCAAGATTAGAAAACAGAAACAACAAAAAAGATGTAAAGAAAGAGAATTACAAGCCCGGCAAGCCCAAAAACAAGCCTAACTATAAGCCAAAATATAAACCTTACAAGCCGGCTCCGGTAATTGTCATCAACAAGCCCGTTGTACCCCCTTGCCCGCCTCCACCCCCTCCGGCACCTAAAAGATACTACTACGATAACGACGTGGCAGAAGCCGTAACTGCAGTTGTAGGCCTTGCAGCACTTGTTGCACTGATAGCCGACTGACAAACACTAAAAAAGCAGCAATAACACATATAATGTTTTTAGGTTAAATTTATAATTAAGTATTTTCAAAAAAAAGCTGCTTTTTACTTACAACTAATTAGATAGAGACCGAGGAGAACAACGGCTTAAAAGTTCTCCTCGGTCAATTTGTGCCTTTATCGACAGCACACACAGATAATACAATTCGTTTACAGTGGTTTATTCACTTTGAGAACACCAAATTCTCACAATGCAAAAATAGTGTCGTTCCACAACACCTGCAATCATAAAATGTTATGAATTAAATGGTACACACTAATAACATTTTTCCATAAACCGCAATAATAGTTATAAATAACTAAAATAGTATCCATTTTAAAAAATACAACTATTGTAAGAGAGATAAAAGTAAACTATTTTTGCAATATATTGCAAAAATAAGGGTGAGCCCAAAAACAGAAACTATTAAGCGTCGGAACAGAAAATGAAACTATCGGAACTAAAGAACGGAGAGACCGCAGTCATTGTCAGGCTGTCGGGACACGGCGGATTCCGCAAGCGCATTATGGAAATGGGCTTCATACGCGGTGAAAAGGTCAAGTCGGTACTCGACTCCCCTATGCACGACCCGGTAAAATATCAGGTAATGGGATACGATGTTCTTCTGCGCCGCAGCGAAGCCGCAATGATAGAGGTGCTCCCCGAGGAAGAGGCCAAGAAAGAGCTTACCCCGGCACCCACCTTTACCAGTTTGTCAATATGCGAAAGCTGCAGCGGCAACAACTGCACAAGTTGCACTCTGCGCCGAATTTCGACACGCCGCAACAACGTCATAAATGTCGCGCTTGTGGGCAACCCCAACAGCGGAAAGACATCAATCTTCAATGCCCTTTCGAACCAGAATGAGCACGTAGGCAACTACAGCGGCGTAACCGTTGATGCAAAGACAGGCAGTTTCAACTACAAAGGCTACCGCATAAACATTACCGACCTGCCGGGCACCTACTCCATTGCCGCATACACCCCCGAGGAGGTATACGTGCGTCGCCACCTCTTCGAGCAGATACCCGACGTGATAATAAACTCCGTTGTAGCCTCAAATCTTGAGCGCAATCTCTACCTCACGACCGAGCTCATCGATATGAACCTACGCACAGTGGTAGCACTCAATATGTACGACGAGCTACTCGCCAGTGGCGCAAGAATCGACTACGAGCATTTGGGCGCAATGATGGGTATACCAATGATTCCCACAGTGGCAAAGAACAGCAAAGGGTTAGACAAACTGCTCGACACCATTATAGAGCTGTTCGAAGGCAACAACAAGACCATAAGGCACATACACATAAACTACGGCAACATCATCGAGGAACAGCTCGCACCGCTGTCGGCCGAACTGCACAATGCCGAAGACCTGCCGCAACAGTTCCCCGTGCGTTACTGGGCACTTAAGCTGCTCGAGGGCGACCGGGAAGCGCCACACCTGTTACGCAACAGTATGGAACTGCCCCGTTGGCTACACATTGCCGAGAAAGGTGCAAAAGCCGTACAGACACAGATGGGCGTGGACGTGGAAACAGCCATAAGCGGAGCGAAATACGGATTCATTAACGGCGCGCTGCAAGAGACATTCAAGCCCGGCAACAAAGACACACAGAAACAGACACGCCGCATAGACAGGCTTGTTGCAAGCCGTTGGTTAGGGTTCCCCATATTCATTTTCGTAATGTGGGTAATGTTCAGTTCTGTATTTATGCTGGGAGCATACCCGCAGGGGTGGATTGAGTCACTATTCGGGTGGGTAGGCAGTCTCGCTCAGAACCTGATACCGCAAGGAGCGCTGCAGGACCTTGTCGTGAACGGAATTATAGGCGGTGTAGGCAGTGTGGCGGTGTTTCTGCCACAGATACTTATACTCTATCTCTTTATATCGCTTATGGAAGATTCCGGCTATATGGCACGCGCAGCGTTCATTATGGACCGCCTGATGCACAAAATGGGGCTGCACGGAAAATCGTTCATACCAATGCTTATGGGCTTCGGTTGCAATGTGCCGGCCATTATGGCCTCGCGTACCATTGAGAGTCGCAGCAGCCGCCTAATAACCATACTCGTCACCCCATTTATGTCGTGCAGTGCACGCCTGCCGGTATTAGTACTCTTTGCAGCAGCATTCTTCCCGGCATACGCATCGTGGGTGCTCGTCGGCCTATACCTTTTGGGAATTATAGTTGCCGTACTTACCGCACGCCTGTTGCGACTGACAAAATTCCAAAAGGACGAAACGCCATTTGTGATGGAACTTCCACCCTACCGATGGCCGACACTGCGCGCGACATTGCGTCATATGTGGGACAAATGTTCGCAGTATATAAAGAAGATTGGAACAGTCATTCTAATCTCGACAATTGCAATATGGTTCCTAAGCTACTACCCGAGACCTGACGAAAGCGCCCAGGCGCAACAAAATACCGAACAACACGTAAGCGGAATAAACGAGCACTCATTCATTGCAATGATAGGGCACGCGGTAGAACCCATACTCGCACCACTCGGACAAAACTGGCGTTCAAGCATTGCGCTAATCACAAGCATTCCGGCCAAAGAACTTGTTGTCAGCACACTGGGAGTGCTGTACAGCGCCGACTCCGATGAGAGTATCCGGCAAGACCTACGCAACTCGGGCGACTTTACACCCCGTTCGGCTGCGGCATTTATGGTATTCATACTGCTATTCTTCCCCTGTATAGCCACAGTGGCAGCCATTGCCGATGAAACCGGCAGCCGTCGGTGGGCGCTATTCTCAATAATCTACAACACAGCCGTAGCGTGGGTTGCCGGATTTATTGTATATACAATAGGAAGCATACTATAAAAACTAATTAAAATGAGCAATAAAGAGACTATATACACAAAGCGAATGAAGGTTGCCGATCTTTTGGCTACCGACGAGAGTCTGCTATCCATTCTGCAACGCCTCAACATAAGGTTAGGTTTCGGCGAGGCAACAGTCGAGGAGCTATGCACGCGTTACGGAATTTCAGCCGACCTGTTCCTCATTATATGCAACATATACTCATTCCGCAACTACGCACCCGAGGTTGACACACTGAGCGAACACGATATAAAGGACATCACCACCTATCTGCGTGCCTCGCACCGCTATTATACCGGAGTCTGCTTCCCCGCCATACACAACGCCATTCATCGCCTTGTGGCAGAGCTCGACGAAGTCAGCCGCAAACTTATCGACAAGTTCTACGACGACTACGACAACGAAGTAAGCAACCATTTTCTATACGAAGAAGAGGTAGTATTTCCCTATATCGAAGAATTACTATCCAACAACAATAACGGCGGCAAATACCGCATTGGTCAATTCGAGCACAACCACAGCAACATAAACGAGAAGCTTAACGACCTAAAGAACATAATAACAAAATATCTTGCCGAAGAATACACTTCACCGCTTCGTTTCGAGCTTCTCAACAACATATACAGCGTCGAGAGCGACTTGCGCAAACACTCGCTCATTGAGAATAAACTACTCATTCCATTAGTCGAAAAATTCGAGAACCACTATGAGTAAGGATAAGCGATACAAGATAGTGCTCATTGAACCGTCCGAGATTGTTGCTGCAGGCATCGCAGCCATCATCGGTAAAAACCCCGAGTTCGAAGTAGTGCAAACCCTGAGCACCCCCGGATACTACAACGCAGGAAACAGCGAAACGGATATAATAGTCATAAACCCGGCCGTCATAGACTACAACGACAGGTTAGACATACGCTCATACCTCGGCGGAACAAAAGCCGCCATTGTAGCGCTCACGCACAGCAGTTACGAAGAGAGCGTGCTTCGCCAGTACGATGAGTGCATAGGTATATACGACAACGCCAAGCGCATTGTTCAAAGACTGAAAAGCGCAATTGAGGAGAACACACAAAACCCCAAAAGCGACATCAACGAGCTATCGGCACGCGAGCGTGACATTTTAGCAGCTGTAGCCAAAGGACTCACAAACAAAGAGATTGCCGACACATTCAATATATCAATATACACAGTAATATCGCATCGTCGCAATATATCGCAGAAGCTGGGCATAAACAGTATACCGGGACTTACCGTATATGCAATAATGAACAAACTTGTAGATATGTCCGACTTTGGGTAACCAATTACGCCCAATGGAAACTACAATAACATAAACCACATTGCAAAACCTTGTGTAGCGAACTACCCGTTGCGCAAGGTTTTATAATGCAGAATATGTATGCTCACACCGGCAGCAATTGCAACAAACACAATTCTCGCCCACCACTCATCGGCAACAAAAACAGCACAATTCAGCAGTGTCAGCCACACAAGAGTCACCGACACAATCTTCACACGTAAAGGGATAGCCCTATTCTCACGAAAATTCTTTATATAAGGACCAAGATGCTTATGCTCCATAAGCCAATTGTACAGTCTGTCGGAACTACGCACAAAAAGCGCCGCCGACAGCAGCAGGAAAGGCGTAGTAGGCAACACCGGAAGAAAAATCCCGACAACGCCCAAAGCTAATGAGACACAGCCCAGAAAAGCGATAAAAAACCTCATCTATTCAATTTAAAACACCATTTACACGCACATTTCCAATCATTCTCCTTTGCACGGAATGCAAAGATACCAACAAACGAGCGAGAAATATAAAGCTTGCTTTAATATTTTTCACAGCGAGTGCCGAAAATCTTAGAGATTTATCTCAAAGATACAAACGAGCAAGAAAAATAAAGACAGCTTTAATATTTTTCACAGCGAGTGCAGAAAATCTTTGCATAAAGTACAAAAAACGACCAAGCAATTGAAAATATCATAAACGAGGCGCAAATATAAGATAAAGAGAATAAAGAATCATCGAAAAAAAATTCAAATATTGTTTTTTCTATTTAAATTTTCGTATATTGCACTCGACATACAAAATCAAAATCTTTAACATCTACAATTATGAAAAAGATTCTGTTCCTATTCGTCATTGTGTTATTCGGCTCAATTGGAGCAAGTGCCCAACAGAACAATGAAGATTTAAAGATTAAACCACTCTTGGGAGTATGGCAGTATGTCGAGGAGAAAGTTATGCACGACGGGCAGACAACCCTCATCGGCAAAAACATATACAAGACTATAACCCAAGATAAAAAATACTATGTAATTCTGGGTGTCGACATTCCTCTTAAGCAAGCCGAAGACGATAAGGCGCAAATGAGTACAGTGACATTCATAACGCAAGAGGGAGACATAGTGCTTGGCGAAGACAATCGCTATCTTGAATACATCAACAATCACTACCTTGACAAGAACCTAAACAACACAATCTCACACTTGCGCTACCGTTTCAACGAAACAAATCCAAACATTCTGTACCTCGAGTACAACCTTGGCGGAGAAACCGAAGAAGGCTGGATAAGCGAAATATGGTTGAGAGTAATGCCGTTAGGAGCAAAGTAGAATCAACACACAATTACAAGGACGACAATTGTCGTCCTTGTAATTTATTATAAAAGCCTAATCAAGCAGACAGTAAGAGTGGTTACGCCATCTACAGAGCTGCAACATTACGCGTACGCAACGACTCGCGCGCTTTACGCACATACAGTCTTATAACGTCATCGGGCAAACGCGACGAACGAACAAACGAACGCGTCCTCTCGGGAAATTTCGCAAGCGCCGTTGCCAACAACCAAGCCACCGCCATACGCACATAATAAGGTTCAGCACCTTGTACCGTCCCCTGTTGCGCCGTTGCAGGTCTGTTTTTCTCACTCTTATAACAAGACCTTATAGACTCAAAATCAATACCGTCAATACATTGAAACACCCTGTCGAGCCACTCTTCGGTAAGAAGATAACACATTGAGGTTACAATCGCAAAACGCACCTCAAATTCACGTTCGGACACGAACCACCGTTGCAGAAATGCCCACACACTCCCCTTTTCGACACGCGCAAGCCATTTTGCGTGAGCACAATAAGAGTCACACACTGCCCAATTATCAAGTACAGGCACATAGCGGGCAAGCATCGCCAACTTATCAGCGGCAGAGCAACGCTCAAGGTTTATAAGATACCCCCATATAACAGTCTCCTCATAGCAAAGCCCCTCGCTCGGTACCGACTCGAAACAACGTATAACATCAGCGCCACAATTACACTCACGCACAGTTCCATCAGGCAAATGCAACTCACCACCCGAACGCGAGAGGCTTTTGGCAATCATTTTAATCTCGGGAGAGTGCAACCCCAGCACGCGCCGCGACGGCAATGCATTCAGCACACGCAAATGCCCGTAACGATAATGCGCGTCACACTTGAAACGCTCACACACTAAAGGCCGCAAAAGATGCTCTATCATTGTTTACTCTTGTACAGGAACCTTCTCAAAGATATTCAAATCCTCATTATATATAGGGCTGTTCAAACCAAGGTAGTTCATAACACTATGGAACACGTGATATTGCCCCACCTCGTCAAGCTGCTTCATACGTGTAAGAGTGTCATTCTGCCACACAATGAAAGGAATCTCAAACTGCTCCTTTGGTGCAACCTTCACCGGCATTCCGTGCATAAACAGGTTATTCTCGCCAAGCGACTCGCCGTGGTCCGACACAAAGAGCACCGAGCATCGCTTGTCGGGTATCTGACGCAGAATCTCAATAACAGAGTGTACGATATAGTCGGTATACACAATCGTATTATCATATGCATTCATAAGCTCCTGACGGTCGGCATTAGCAACCTCGACAGTGTTACACACCGGAGTAAACAGCTCGAACTCAGCAGGATACTTTTCGTTGTATGTAGGACCGTGACTGGTACTGCAATGCAGTACAATAAACTGCTTATCATTCTCACACTCCATTATTTCCTCTTTCAGGCCCGCAAGCAAAAGCCCGTCATAGCGTGCATCGGCCTCGGGGTAACGCTGTGAGAGTTTTTTCTTGTTATACGCCTTTTCTATGTGCAACGGAGGTTCACCCCAGTTACACGAACGCCAAACAACATCAACCCCTTGACGATAGAGATAATTTGGCAGAATCTCATACAGCTTACCGGTCGGCTTGTGGTCAATGATAGCCTTTACAGCCGCAGTGGTATATGTTGCAGCAGAATTTGCAACATAAGCAGTAACACTGTCGCCTTGCAGCAGCGGATTAGTCAGTCTCTCGTAACCATACAGAGAGAAATTCCCACGACGCGCCGACTCGCCGATTATTAACACACAGACGTCCTTGCTGTCGGTAAGACGCTGAGCGTCGGGCAGAAGAATCTCTTTCTGATTAAGTTTCTGCATACGATTATAGTAACGTACCGAATTTACCGTGTACGACCAAGGCATAAGAAGGCTGCCAAGCTGAGTGGAATTATTATCTATCCACAACACATTGCGCATATTAGCAAGCAGCACAAGAACGACCACCAACAACGCAGCACCGACATTCTTCAAGAAACGCTTGAAGCTCGAATAGTCCGTCTTGCGGGCATACAAGTACACCACCGGAGGTACACCCAACAAAAGCACATACAATATTGCCGAAAGAGAGAAAAAGCCTGAAGCCTCGGAGTAACGGGTATTAAAGACATTACCCATCATCATATCCGTTATCAACACCTCATAAGTGTTAATAAAGTAAAGGCTTATAGCATCGGCAATAAAAGTAAAAGCAAGAATGGCTTTTCCCACTCCACGCCCTGCATACAGCAACAGATAATAGAAAAAATAGTCTATCGCAAGCATCAGCACTGCAACACTCACAAAAATCAAAGCACCGTTCCAGCCGGTCTCAATATTATCGAGTACCGCACTAAATGCAGGAAAATGATAGGCTACTGTTGTGTATATACTAAGGAGCAAACTTGTACGCATTATGCTCTCGCGTCTCTTCTCGACAGCTGTTCTCATCTTTTTCTGATTATAAATTTATAAAACATCAGCGCAAGCCCTGCCAACAAGGCAAGCAACAACGCATTAAAAAGTATCGTAAGCGTAATATTTACAGTGTGCGACGGCACTCTGAATGGAGAAACCTCCTTCGATGCGTCGTAACGGGCAAAGGGATTTGAATAAACAACCTCACCGCCGGGGAAATATACGGTAAACCTTGCATAAGTATCATCGGGCATAAAAATATAGTCCGCCCCACTGCAATTGGTAAACCTTGCAAGAGTAGCGTGTCCTTGTCCAAAAATCTTGATACTGTCGGCAAGTTGTGAAAGATTGATAAATATCCGTCCCGAATCGACACCGATATTTTTCACAAAAGGCAGGTTCTTGTTCTTTTCAATCTTTACCTCCCAATTGCCCTTACCATAGTCAGGAATACGCATCGAGTAATAACAACCGCCCAGCAGAGCGTTTTTTATATCACTATACGTTGCGCCGGCAACCGAAACAAAGTTACAACGGCGCGCAATCTTGACACTCCTGTCGGGGAAGTGCAGGTCATCGTTTGCCAGGCCGTAACTATAATGCCCCGCGCTCAACGCCCAATCCCAAAACTCATTCTCAGTACTCTTGCCACAATCAAGCTCCATAATATCGTAGCCCGACAGTTTCTCCATATGCTCTTTTGACGTTCCTTTAGTTCGCAAAGGGTGGTTATATTGTATAATATCACTCTCCTTTCTCAAAATATCGAACTGAAACTGTTTCTGCGACGCAAACAACGGCAATAAATTGTCGTAACGGTTCACGTCCTTGCTGCCAAACACAAGCTTATGGAATTTAAAAAGATTATAACCGTGTTCATACACATTTACCTGTAAAGTGCTGTCAAACGGGTGTATAGTCAGTTCATTATGGTTCGAAAAAGTGACAATGTCATACCCAAGCCTTGCAAGAGCGTCATAGACCTCCCCGGGCCAATATTCACACTCATTAAAAATACCCTCGACACGTGTATGAACGTGGAAATTCGCTTTTTTCCAGCGAGCGGTCGTGTCCAATGTGCTATAAGGGTTAAAAATATCAGGTCCACAGAAAGGACGAGGCTGCTCAAAATCATACACAGGCGAAACACTTGTGACAACAACAGCCATCAAAGCCATAAGCACCACCGCCAATAGCACCTTGAGCAAAAAAGCAATAATTTTTTTTATATATCTCATACACAAATTCAATACAGCAGCATCGTCCCTGAGAAACACCTCTACTTACTCCCTTAGAACTTCAATAAAGCCCTCGACACTGCTCTCGAACACCTTTGTAGCCTCTTTAACCCCCTCACCAAGTTTTTTTATCTTTATTTTAGCCATATATCCCGCCATACGGCCTTTAAGATAACCAATCCGCTCAAGTTCCTCCTGCGAGAACTCATACTCCTCGATTTTATTTTTTATTTCAGAGAATTGTTTTTCAATTTTCTCCCAATCTTTTTCAGAATACGATTTATAGTTCTTCTCGACCTTAGCAACAAGTTTCTCCAAATCCCTTATTGAAGAGTGCGGAGATTCGCACGCAAATACAGTTGTCGAAAAGACAAAAAACAGACAAATTATTAAATTTCTCATAACCATTACATTTTAAAAGTGCAACAAACGCAACAAGAAGCATTACTTTTCATTGCTATTTTATTGCAAAGATACCAACAAACGAGCGAGAAATATAAAGCTTGCTTTAATATTTTTCACAGCGAGTGCAGAAAATCTTAGAGATTTATCTCAAAGATACAAACGAGCGAGAAATATAAAGCTTGCTTTAATATTTTTCACAGCGAGTGCAGAAAATCTTAGAGATTTATCTCAAAGATACAAACGAGCGAGAAATATAAAGCTTGCTTTAATATTTTTCACAGCGAGTGCAGAAAAT
>JAZRFF010000007.1:0-36703 GCA_045661225.1 Bacteroidaceae bacterium
ACGCGTTACTCACCCGTGCGCCGGTCGTCTGCCGAAGCAGACCCCTCGACTTGCATGTGTTAAGCCTGTAGCTAGCGTTCATCCTGAGCCAGGATCAAACTCTTCGTTGTAATTTATATCTGATTGCCACCTTAAAAAAAATGACAACGTTTTCAAAAAATTGTTTGTACTGGCCGGAAATAATAAGTATGTCAAATTATTGACGGTTCGTTTTTCGTTCCTTACTCTATACTTTATAACCAACTAAAAATAGTCGGCCACGTTGTACTGCTTGTCTGTATGGAATGTTGTCAAGGATCATCTTGCTGACGACTTGCAAAAGCGTTGCTTGTCGAAAGCGAGTGCAAAGGTAAAGCTTTTTTTTAAACTACAAAAGAAATACAAAAGAAAAATTCATCTTTTTTTAGAAAATTTTAAAAGAATACTAATTTTCAACAAGTTACAAAAAGACTTTTTTTTACACATTATTTGCAAGAAAATCGCACCCCAACCAAACATCACTTTACAAAAGACGGGGAATAAAAGAAATAATACTTAAAACATCTAAATATACATACCTTATAAATATATTTTAGTACTTTTGCAAAAATTTTCGAGGAGAGAAGGTTTCCGAACCTCCAAAAGTTCATATGAATAAAAAGACAAGAACACATATATACATATTATTCACGTTGGCTCTTTTATCGCTTCCGCTGTTTGCGCAAGAAAAAAACAACCACACCCGCATACACGGAAAAGTGACCGATGCAAGCACCAAAGAGCCACTCCCCTACGCATCGGTACGCATCGGCAAGACCTCTATTGGCTGCAGCAGCGACAACAACGGCAACTTTTCGTTCAACGCAGAACTTTCCGACACACTGATAATCTCGTGCATCGGATACAGCGAAACACGCATAGCCTTATCCTCCAAGACCCGTATGCCGATAAAGGCAAAATTAAAGCCCACCGACTACGCTTTATCCGAACTTACCGTAAAACCCAAAAAAGAAAAATACAGCAGGAAAAACAACCCTGCCGTCACCCTCGCACGTACCATAATTGAAAGACGCAACGACAACTCCCCCAAAAACAAGGAATACTACAGTTGCGACAGGCACGAAAAGCTAAACGTCGCCCTCAACAATTTCAGAACCGAAAACGGGGCGCACTTCAGCAAAAAGTTCGCGTTTCTCGAGCAGTATATCGACACCTCGCTAATCTCGGGCGAACCCATACTGCACATCTCCGCACGCGAGCTAATAGCCACCGACTACTACCGGAAGTCACCGGAGCGTGAACGTCAGCACATCAAAGGAAGGAGAAGAAACGGCATTGACGACATATTCTCAACAGGCGAGATTGAAGCACTATACGAAGAGACCTTCAAGGACGTCGATATATTCCAAGATAACGTATCCCTTTTCAACAGCAAGTTCGTCAGCCCAATTTCAAAGTTAGGTCCAACATTTTACAAATACTATATAATGGACACCATTGAAATTAACGGCGAACACTGTATCGACCTTGCATTTTCGCCGTTCAATGTAGAGTCATTCGGTTTCACAGGACACATATACGTAACAACCGACTCAACATTCTTTATAAAGTCCATACAAATGAATGTTCCCCACAACATAAATATGAACTTTGTGGAGTATATGAACATAAAGCAAGACTTCAGCCGACAGCCCGACGGCACCAGAATTCTGAACAAAGAGTCACTCACCGCCGAACTAAAACTCACAAACGCCCTGAACGGCTTTTACGTTCACCGCGAAGTAGGCTACGACAACTACTCTTTCAAAAGCAACGAATTCGGCAATAAAATACTCGAAAGCCCCGCAAGAGTCGTCGAGGACGACAACTCAATGAACCGCAGCGAAGAATTCTGGAGCGACAACCGCATAAACGAGGTTACCGAAAAAGAACTGTCAGTAGCCACAATGTTACAGCAGCTTCGCAACAACCCCGTATACTATTGGCTCGAGAAAGGCGTTTCGTTTCTCTTCACAGGCTGGGTACCCATCAAGAAGAACAACCCGCCGCTCTTTTACGGCCCTGTCAACACCACATTCAGCTACAACGAACTCGAAGGTTGGCGTCTGCGCACCGGAGCAATGACATCAGCCTATCTAAGCCCATACCTCTTCGGACGCTTTTACGCCGTATACGGCACAAGAGACCACCGCTGGAAGTATATGGGCGAAATTGAATACTCATTCAAAAAGAAAAAAGAACACCCCAACGAGTTTCCCATACACTCATTGCGCGCTCACTACGAGAGCGACATATTCCAGTACGGACAAACATACCTATACACAAACAAAGACAATCTATTCCTGAGCCTAAAACGCGAGAAAGACAACAAAATAGGCTACGTAAGAAAAGCCGAGCTCACCTACACCCGTGAATTCTACAACCACTTCTCGTTCAACGTAACCCTACGCAACAGAATAGACTACTCGACGCACCTCATTCCCTTCGAGCGCACAGAGACCATCGACGGCACCACCACAAGCACTTTCGTCGACAACATCAACCGTTCCGAAGTTGAAATAGGGCTGCGCTATGCACCAAACGAAAAGTTCATTCAAAGCAAATGGAACCGCCATTCCATTCTTCCCGAACACCCAGTGTACACCCTAACCCACCGAACAGGAATAAAAGGCATATTAGGCAGCAGCTACAACTATCACCACACCGAAGCAGGATTCCAGAAACGCTTTTGGTTTTCGGCATTCGGCTACACCGACTGCATTATAAAAGCCGGAAAAATATGGAACAAAGTCCCCTTCCCATTGCTCATAATCCCCAACGCCAACCTCTCCTACACCATTCAAAAGGAGTCATACGCACTAATGAACGCAATGGAATTCTTCAACGACGAATACGCATCGTGGGACCTCACCTATTATATGAACGGGCTCCTCTTTAACCGAATACCGCTCATACGCAAACTAAATTGGCGCGAGGTGATAACCTTCAGAGGAATGTTCGGACATCTGAGCGACAAAAACCGCCCCGACCCACTAAACACAGGAACACTATTCAAGTTCCCATACGAAAATGACAACTACCACTATATGACCTCAACACCATATATGGAAGTTGCCGTCGGAATAGAAAACATATTCAAGGTGCTGCGTGTCGACTACGTCCGAAGACTCACATACACCAACCTGCCCGGCATAAACAAATGGGGAATAAGAATACAGTTCCACATACAATTCTAAGAAAAAACAAAAAGACGCCTACCGCCAGCCAACGAACAGCAACCAGGCAAAAGAACAAGAAGATACGCGCTTTTTATCCCGCACACCAAAGATTATCACCACCCGGCCGACTGCCAACCCGCAGCCTCATACCATTCTGTCCATTTAAAATCAGCGTTCAGACGCTCATTCTCGGCAAAATGCCGCGGAACATACATAGACACCCCCACACCGACACTCTCATCGAACCTGTAAAGTTCATCGTTCAACAAAGACGACCAATATCTCGTTGCCGCCCAATAAGGTACAGCAGCATCAAGCGCCACACGCCAACCAGCATATTCATCAGCCGCAAGCACCCTACCCATCACCGCATTAACATCAAAAAACGAAGGCATAGGATTTTCGGCCATATAATCCCCACCCGGCAGATAAGAGAACACCCCATCAACATCACGTTCCGCGCTCACATTAAAATACTTTTCAACACCGCCACGCATAGCCTCGGCAAGCCCGCCGAGAGAGCTTGTACGCAAGGCCGACAGCACAACTCCGGCCTCTCTATACTCATATTCCTCAACATACAAATCAATTATCCCATCAGGACCCGATGTATCAAAGAAAGCAGGAGCCACCACGTCATAAGGCGCCCCTTTAGCAGGAATTTCAGCCGGAGAAGCAATAACCCACTCCACCGCATTACGCAAAGCATACCCAAGCTCAATACACTGCATAAAACAAGCATCAAACATAAGCCTGTCAACCTTCAACGGCAACCTTTCAAGCAATGCAGCAAGCTCACGCACATCAATAGCCCCCTCGGTAACATCAACAGTAGTATTCTCACCATTATCAATGCCAAAGCTACGCTGCAAGGCAGCGCTTTTCGAAGCCTTCAGCCAACCATCGCCGTGCGACCACAGCACCAAATCCAAATCTCTTGTAGGGTAATTTTCAAGAATATAGTCCAGAACACGCCCAAGCACAACAGTATCACTCGAGCAAACATCACCGTCAAAAACCGGCAACGACAAACACCCTGGCTCTTTATTTACACAACGATAAAGATGCAACAAACGCGGCAGAGAAGTATCGTCGACATAAACGAACAGACGGCAATCACGCGGAATCCCGGCAACCCCCTCCAACAGCTCCTCAACATCTTCCTCCGCAAAGCGATTCAAGCTATTTTCGGCAACCATATACACAAGCAACGTCCTTTGCGCCGAATCGCCTTTTTCAATAACGTCAGGCATTGTCGAGCCGCCCGAGTCGGTACCACACGAAACAAAAGAGAAGAACAAAAAGAGCGCAAGCACCGCGCAAACACCCCTTGCAAGCATATTAAGGCTTTGTAAACTTAAACTTATCGCCAAGATAACGAACAGTCTTACCCTGCTTCTCAACAAGACGTTTCTTTATTTTCGCTTCCTTCTTTACAAGGTCGGCACGTTTCTCCGAGAAGAAAACAACAGAAGTACGCCCCGGCATATTCTCTTGAAAGTTCATATAATCTTTCAATTCATAAGAATAAAACTGTCTGTGAAGCAAGAATTTAGTCTTTTCATCAATCTTTGCCCCCTCAACAGGCATAATTTCAGTAAAATAAACCACAGAATCAGTGAAAGAGATTGACGCGCCAAAAAGATACACCTGTTTCTCGTCATTTTTAGCCTGCAACCCCGACACCGCTACAAAAAGTACAAAGAAAAGTACTGAAACTATTTTTTTCATATTCAATTATTCAATCAAAATACACAAAACAAAGACCAACCGCATAGCCGAACCCGCACAGAGCCCGACACAATCGGTTTATTCGGCAAAATTAAGAAAAAAATCTCTCAGCATAAAGAAATATTCAAATTTTAACGACAAACAGACATAACAACCCGCGCCCCCACAGCCAACGAACCATAAAACAAACAAACCCTGTAAAAGCAACGGGCTACACCCCAAGGTATAGCCCGTAAAAAAAAATAAAATCCGATATTTAACCCAAATAGGACTTCAGCAACTTACTACGCTGATTCTGTTTCAAACGGCGAATAGCCTTTTCTTTAATCTGACGCACACGTTCACGTGTCAATCCGAAGCGATCACCAATCTCTTCAAGCGTCATTTCTTGCATTCCGATACCGAAGAACATCTGTATAATCTCCTTCTCGCGGTCGGTAAGCGTCGATAGCGCACGATCAATCTCACGCGACAGCGACTCACTCACCAGGAGATTGTCAGCCATAGGAGAATCATCGTTTACAAGCACATCGAGCAGGCTGTTATCCTCACCGTCTACAAAAGGAGCATCAACCGAGATGTGTCGTCCGGAAACTTTCAACGAATCAACGACCTTATCTACGGGAAGATCCAACTGGTCGGCAAGTTCTTCAGCCGATGGACGACGCTCATTTTCTTGCTCAAATTTTGAGAATGCCTTACTGATTTTGTTCAGCGAACCCACTTGGTTCAAAGGAAGGCGTACAATTCTCGCTTGCTCTGCAAGAGCCTGAAGAATAGATTGTCTAATCCACCACACTGCATAACTAATAAACTTAAAGCCTCGTGTCTCGTCAAATTTCTCGGCAGCCTTAATGAGTCCCAAATTACCTTCGTTAATAAGGTCGGGCAAACTCAATCCTTGATTCTGATACTGTTTTGCCACAGATACGACGAAACGCAGATTGGCTCTTGTCAGTTTTTCCAATGCCCTGCGGTCACCTTTTCTGATTCGTTGCGCCAGCTCAACCTCCTCCTCAACGGTAATGCGGTCCTCACGACCAATTTCCTGAAGATACTTGTCAAGCGATGCGCTTTCGCGGTTTGTGATACTTTTTGTAATTTTTAATTGTCTCATTTTTCCTTAAGATACAATTTCAATTTGCAAAGATATACCTTTTATATTAAAAACACAACTTTTACGAGTTAAAAGTTACAAACAAAAGCCGGCAAATATATTATAAAAGACAATATACCACACCGAGCATACAAAAGTACCAAACCTGATACCTTAACGAAGAATCGCCCGAATATTTGCAAGTGCCTGGAAATAAAAAGCAGAAAACACCAAGCAAAAACAAAAGGTATACTACTTAAACAATATAAATACCGGCTACACCTGTTCAAGAGTTACATTTTAATAGATACACAATGTGTCAAAATACCACATCGCCAACATAAAAAAAATAAAAAGATATATAAAATTTTCAGACATCACCCCCCAAAGCACTATGCAAGTCCGCAAAAAACACTCTTTTTTCATAAAAAACGAGCATAAAAAATGTGCAGTTTCAGGCACAAATGTCCCAAGACCGCACATTAACACATTTACAATAAAGAACAATAGATTGTCTCCTGAATTCACATTTTCATTTCAACGCTTCACACATCGAGGCAAGACCTCAACCCTGCTTCGCCACAAATTCCTCAGCCGGTTTAATAGCATCAAGTTTACCGACATCAATAAATTCAAGTTCAGGAGCCTCCACCCCATACACCGGAAACTTTGCAGCCAGCCACATATAAAAACTCATAATGGGGAATCTGACACCATTACGTTCATCAAACGCCAAACCCTTTTCCTGTACATACTGTTGCATAAGCCCAAGAACCTTGTCACTCAAAATATGAATACCTGAAAAAGCAAGCGCCAGACAATCCTCAGGCCTTATCTCGGGAGATACAACACAAAAGTCGCCGCTATCAGTGTTCAGCCACCCGGCAAGACGCATTGTAAGTGGGTCAAAAAGCAAGAATCTGGTAGTATTGCGCTTGCTGACAAGCAATGTAGCCATAGCCTCGTCACACACCTGCGACTCGAACCAGCGAATATCACAATTCGACAGTATATCTACATTATGAATAAGAAAACGTCCGCACCCATCAAGATAACGCTTTGCGTGCAACACTGCACCACCGGTTTCAAGCAGCAACTCACGTTCGCTGCTTATCTCAACAACCATTTTGCCAGCCTCAAGTTCCTCGCGTGAGGCAACAATCCAGTCCTGCTCCTTAACCCACTCCTCAACCTTATCGGCAAAATAGTGTATATTAACAACAGCCTCATCGACACCCGAAGATAACAATTTCTTAGCCACGTGCTCAATAAGAGGCACTCCGCATACAGGCACCAACGCTTTAGGCAACGTATCGGTGAGAGGCTTTAGACGAGTACCAAGCCCCGCTGCAAAAATCATAGCTTTCATAAAATATTTTCTTGTATAAAATTAACAAACGAACAAAATATATAAAGTTTGCTTCAACTCTTCACTACAGCAACGCAAAAAGCATTGCCAGCAACTACAAAAAATGTGCAAAAGAGAACAATTTCAAATTCAGCGCGGCCGAGTGTTGCAGAATGAAGGGCGCTACAAACCATTATCTTTTACAAAGCAACACTTTTTACCGCCACAAAGCATTTTACCACATTCCACACAAGCAGCAAAAACCCACGCCCACGCCCAACTACACAATTCACAATGAATTTATAACGCGTTGCAGTTCGGCAAAGAAACGCGCAGCGTGACCACCGTCCATCTGCACGTGATGAAACTGGAACGACACCGGCAAAGAGACCTTAAACCACCCCCTGCGATACTTTCCCCAAAAAAGCATCGGATTGCAAAACTTGTCGGTATATTGGTTCACCACACTATCTAGTTCCGTCTCCACCATTGCCGACGTACCCACCACCATCGCCTCATCATCAAACACACTCTTGCAAGAATCGGCCACGCGCTTTGTCAGCACAGCATAATCAGCAGCAAACCGCTCCAAATCATCAGAAAAAGGAACATCACAAGAATTTATTCCACCCCTGCAATTATTGACAATCACATTTACAGCAAGCCTGTCATACCTATAAAACTCCCCGGCCACCGGCAATGAAAAAAACTCCTTTATCTTGCAGGCAGCCAGCCCAATGCACCAGCACAGCAACATATTAAACTGCAAGCCCTTACCCTGCGCCACCCGGCGTATACGGGTAACATCAAAAGTCTTGGTAACAGTAACCATAGGCATCGGCGAGTCCGACCACAAAGCAAAAGCCTCGGCACGTCCGCACTCCTCAGGCGTTATTTTTATTTTCATACAATTTTCATTTATCCCTTTCGCCCACAATTCAAACAAAAACCCCAATGCAAGCAGCAAGGATTACACACAAACAAAAAACATTCTATCTATCAAGTTCTTTTTTAAGATAAGGCGCAGTATGCCCCACACCCTTTGCCACAATCTCTTCCGGGGTACCGACAGCCATTACCACCCCACCATCGCGTCCACCTTCAGGGCCCATATCTATTATATAATCGGCCATTTTTATTACATCAAGATTATGCTCTATAATAACAACGGTATTGCCCTTGTCGACAAGACGGTTTATAACATTCATCAGCACTCTTATATCCTCAAAATGCAATCCGGTGGTAGGCTCATCGAGCAAATAGAGAGTTTTTCCCGTATCACGTTTCGACAGTTCCGTCGCAAGTTTCACACGCTGACTCTCACCGCCCGACAACGTTGTTGAAGGCTGCCCGAGCTTTATATACCCAAGCCCCACCTCTTGAAGAACTTTTATCTTATTTAATATTGCAGGCACATTCTCAAAGAACTCCACAGCCATATTTATTGTCATATCAAGCACATCGGCAATAGACTTTCCCTTGTAACGGACCTCCAGCGTTTCACGGTTATAACGTTTACCGTGACACACCTCACAAGGTACCATCACATCGGGCAGGAAGTTCATCTCAAGCGTCTTGTAACCATTGCCACTGCAAGCCTCGCAGCGACCTCCCGACACATTAAATGAAAAACGTCCGGCTTTGTAACCGCGTATTTTCGCTTCGGGAAGTTCCACAAAAAGATTCCGAATATCCGAGAACACCCCGGTATAAGTAGCCGGATTCGAACGCGGAGTGCGCCCCAGCGGCGACTGGTCCACATCAACAATTTTGTCGATATATTCCACACCCTCAATGCGGTCATACGGCAACGGTTCCCGCAAAGCCCTATAAAAATGCTTTGCAAGGATAGGCTGCAACGTATCATTTATCAACGACGACTTTCCGCCACCCGAAACACCCGTCACACATATTAGTTTACCAAGCGGGAACTCAACATCGACACTCTTCAGGTTATTTCCCCTCGCCCCATACAATTTTATTGCAAGCCCGTTACCCTGACGACGCTGTGCCGGAACCTCAATCTTCTCCTCACCATTCAAGAAACGCGCAGTCATTGTATTACCTTTGAGCATTTGGGCGGGAGTACCGGCAAAAACCACCTCCCCGCCCTTGCGTCCCGCTTTCGGGCCAAGGTCGATGATATAATCAGACGCAAGCATAATATCCCGGTCGTGCTCCACAACAATAACCGTGTTGCCAAGGTCGCGCAACGACTTCAGCGAGTTTATCAAGCGGTCGTTGTCTCGCGAGTGAAGGCCTATGCTCGGTTCGTCAAGAATATAAAAGACATTCACAAGTTGCGACCCAACCTGCGTTGCCAAACGTATGCGCTGTCCCTCGCCGCCCGACAACGACGCCGAAGCACGATTGAGCGACAAATACCCAAGACCGACATCAAGCAAAAATCCAATACGCGACTGAATCTCTTTTACAATCTCGCCCGCTATTGCACGCTGTTTGTCAGTAAGCAAAGCGTCAAGCCCGGCGAACCATTCGTGCAAAAGAGATATATCCATCGTTGCAAGTTCGTGAATATTCTTTCCACCCAGCCTGTAGTGCAACGCCTCCTTGTTCAAGCGCGCCCCTTTACATTCAGGGCACTCCTGCATAACCGAAAACTGCTCAGCCCAACGCAATTCCTTAGCCGACACACCTGTATCCTTCTGCAACTGTATGTACTTTACAAGACCGTCATATGTTGCAACACTGTCATAAAACATCTCCGACGAGCTATTCAATTTCAACGGCACAGGCGAGCCGTAAAGAATCTCATCTATAGCCTCGTCACCCAATTGTTCGAGCGGAGTTTTCAAGTCAGCATCGTAACGCGCAAGCACAGCTTCAATCTGCTGGAAGATAGATGAACGACGATACTTTCCGAGCGGTGCCAACGCCCCGTCATAAACCGAAAGAGAACGGTCGGGCACTACTTTTTCAACATCAACCCTGCTTACCACACCCAACCCCTTACATTTGGGACAGAATCCTTGTGGAGAGTTAAACGAAAAGTTGTGAGGGTCGGGTTCTTTATACGACAGCCCCGTTACCGGACACATAAGACGCTTGCTGTAATGACGCACCTCACCCGAGGGCATTTCCATAATCATCACCAATCCATCACCCTGAGCCAGAGTAGCAGCAAGGCTTTGCTTCAGTCGTTGAGTATCCTTTGCATCAACAACAAGTTTGTCTATGACAACCTCTATATCGTGATTTTTGTAGCGTTCAAGCATCATACCACGCGACATCTCGCACATCTCGCCATCTACACGCACATTCAGATACCCCTTTCGCATCATCTGCTCAAAAAGTTCCTTATAATGTCCTTTACGCCCCTTCACAAGAGGAGCAAGCATATAAATACGCTTGCCATTATAGTCATCAAGAATAAGGTTGAGTATCTGCTCCTCGGTATATTTCACCATTTTCTCACCCGACAGATAAGAGTAAGCATCGGCTGCTCGCGAAAAAAGCAAGCGCAAATAGTCATAAATCTCGGTCGTCGTACCCACTGTCGAACGAGGATTCTTGTTTGTAGTCTTCTGTTCTATTGAAATTACCGGACTAAGACCGGTAATCTTATCGACATCGGGACGCTCCATTCCCCCCAGGAAGTTACGTGCATAAGCCGAAAAAGTCTCCAGATAACGTCTCTGCCCCTCGGCAAATATTGTATCAAAAGCAAGCGACGACTTACCGCTGCCACTAAGTCCCGTTACAACAGTCAACGAGTCGTGCGGAATCTCAACATCAATATTCTTGAGATTATGCACACGAGCACCAAAGACTTCAATTTTTCCTTTCTCCTCTTCAACCTTACTCATCACTCTATTCTTCGTTAAGATATTTCTACATTTAATCAATCACTACTCGCTGTAACCACGCAAAAGATTGACGTCACGGCGAATCTCATATTTTCGTCCATCGGCACCCACGGCATTTATGACCACAAAATAGACACCGTCCTTAACAGGTGTTCCCTTGTACGTGCCGTCCCAGCCGCACTCTTCACTATGAATCTCATCAATACCCCAGGAATACAATTTCTGCCCCCAACGGTTATATATTGCAGCGCTAAATGAGATTATAGACTGTACATTATACACATTATAATAGTCGTTTATACCGTCGCCATTAGGCGAAAAAGCGTTAGGAGCCTCAATCCTTGATTCCGACAACACTATGCTGAACGGTTCATACTCCTCGGTCCCGAATTCCCAAAGAATCTCACTGTTTGCAATACTCGTATACACAATGACCGGTTGCACTATCGTTGCGCCACTCTTACGAATCTCAATCTCAACCTCCTTGTCGTGTCGCACGAGATAGGGAGTTTCCTCACCCTCTCGATAAAAGTTCCACGTACACACAAGCGAATAGCCGTCAACATCTTCGGCATTAGAAGAAAGCCTCAACACAACAGGCGCCTCCCCCGAGAATTCGTCCCCCGCCGACAATTCGTGCAATTCACCATTCGAATCAACAATTTCAGCAGTAGGCTTAGGCGCCACAATCGTCTGAGCAGCCACATCAGCCACAGACAACAACGCCAATAAAAACAAAGCAATATATTTGTTCATAAATACCATAAATACAATGTCCGATGAATCATAAACGCGACAAAGATGCAAAAATTACCCAAGCCGCATTATACAAGAAACAAAAATAATAAATCCAAGTGACAAAACAGCAACAACACACAATAATTAAACAAAGATTATTGTTCCGTACACAAAGAACACCAATTTTCCCACCAATCAGTTCCAACATTTACAATTAAGTTGTATCTTCGCAAGAAATTACAACAAGACTCTTTCAAGAGTCCCCAATTAACAATTACAAGACACGCAATGAAAAGACACAGGTATATAGCAACGTTGCTATTGCTATTCATCGGCGCAATAGCAATAGCACAGAACAAGCCAACAAAAACCCACACGGTAGCACAGGGACAAACCCTGTTCTCTATTTCAAAAATATACGGAATCACCGTCGACGATATTATAAGCCACAACCCCGGTTGCAGCAACAAGCTCTCAATAGGCCAGAAGCTAATAATCCCTGCAGATAAAACCCAGGCAAACACCCCCAACGACAACAACGCCGACGGCACACTGCATCACACCATAAAAAGCAAGGAGACACTATTCCAGTTAGGCCAACTCTACGGCGTAACGCCCGACGAAATATGCGCAGCAAACCCAGGACTCTCCATCAGTAATTTTCAGGTTGGAAAGACAATTATAATACCACGTCCCGAAGCCAAGAACACCCCTGCAACACAAGATATACAACAAAAGCAGGACCTTCCCGAGATTGCCACCACCCACAAGGTAAGATGGCGCGAAACAATTGAAAAAATCTGCAAGAAATATGGAATTTCCGAAGAGGATTTTCTTGCAGTAAACCCGCAACTTGAGAGTAGAAAGCTCAAGAGAAAAACAATTGTCAACATACCCGCCAAGCGAGAGCACACGAACACCCCCGCCGAGCAAGAACAAGAAGAACAACAAGCCCCAAGCATAGTCGAAGAACAAGAACTGCCCAAGAACAACAAGAAAGATGACGGCACAACCGAAGTCGCCGTCATTCTCCCCTTCTTGCTCGACAGGTTCGCCCCCAACGAGCAGACACTGATGGTAGAGTTCTACCAAGGCTTCCTTATGGCTGTAGAGCAACTCAAACGCGAAGGCCACTCCTTTGTGATAAACACCTTCGATTCAGGTTTCAAGGATAAAAGCCTCGACAGCCTCATAAACAGCGGTTCCCTCGACAAAGCCGACCTCATCATTGGCGCATACTACCCCAAGCACAACAAAGAACTTGCACGCTTCGCCGAGACAAGCAACACCCCGCTTATAATACCATTCTCGAACAAAGAGACCGAACTATTTGCCAATCCGCAAGTATTTTTTGTAAACACAGTACAATCACACATAATGCCCGACATAAGCCGTAACTTTGCCGCAACATTCCCCAATGCCAACGTCGTCTTTGTCGAAGATAGCATAAAAAGCGAAAAGCCCGAATTTATAAAAGCAATGACAGTTACGCTCGATAGCGACAGCATACCCTACTCAATAATTCCAATCGAGAAGATAACCATTGACCATTACGAAGAACCCGACAGCCTTATGTCAGCCATAAGAAATTTAGCAGTCGATAGCCGCGAGACGATATTTATTCCCACATCATCGTCACGCGAGACATTCAGCAGAATATTGCCCGGCCTCGTAATGGCAAGTGCCATAGACACAGCACTTATGTCGAACTACAAGCTATTCGGTTACCCCGAGTGGCAAGTTTACGCACAGCAGGCACGCGAGCAACTATACGAAGTTGACACCTATTTCTATTCAACATTCTTCAGCCACTACTCGATGCCCGATGCAGCCCAGTTCCACAACGAATATATACGTTGGTTCAATAGCGACCTGCAAAAAATCTACCCACGTCGCGGAATGCTCGGTTACGACATAGGCTACCTGTTTCTGCTCGCTGCAAGCCGCTACGGCGAAGAGTTCCCCGAAAAAATAAACGAGGTGGAATACAGCCCCATACAAACAGGATTCAAATTCGAAAGGATAAACGGCAGTGGCGCTTTTATGAACAAAAAACTATACTTCATACACTACAACCGCGATTACAATATAGAAAAGATAGACCTTGACAAATGCGAAAGATAATAAGCATAATAACCCTGTTGTTCTTTGCGCTTAACATACAGGCACAAGTCGAAGAACCCCGCAGCATACTTGAGATTGGCTTTGGCGGCGGAATGAATTTCAACAGAATGGATTTTCAGCCAAGCATACGCCAGAACTATCTCAACGGCATAAACGGTGGTCTCAGCATACGCTACACCAGCGAGAAATACTTCAGTATGATATGTGCAGCACAGTTAGAGGTAAACTTTGCACAGCGTGGCTGGAAAGAGGATTTTGACAACGGCACCCCACACTACTACAGTCGCCAGTTGAACTACATCGAGATACCCTTCCTTGCCCACCTTGCCTGGGGACGCGAAAAGCGAGGCGTTCAGTTCTTCATAAACCTTGGCCCACAGTTCGGATTCTACATAGACGAGAAAGAGACCTATTCTGGCGACTGGAATCCCGAAGAGCGACCGGTATCCATAAGACCCATATACGGCAAAGAGCTGTACAACACCTTTGACTACGGCATTCTGGGCGGATTGGGAATAGAAATAAAAACCGTTGCAGGAAACTTTATCCTCGAAGGCCGTTACTACTACGGTTTGAGCGATATTTTCAGCAATTCCAAGACCGACGACTTCGGGCGCTCCGCCAATCAGACAATCTCCGTCAGGCTCGGATACTCAATTGCAATATTCAAGTAATCAAAGAACCCCACATAACATAATTAAGGGCATCACTCGCGAGTAATGCCCTTAATTCATACGCTAAACACCAAAAAGGAATCAACGGTTCTTATACATTTCGTCATAATATCTCTCATAATCGCCACTTGTGATATTATCCATCCACTCCTGATTATCAAGATACCAACGAACAGTCTTTTCAATACCCTCCTCAAACTGCAACGACGGTTCCCAGCCAAGTTCCTTTTGCAACTTTGTCGAATCTATTGCATAACGCAAATCGTGACCGGCACGGTCGGTAACATATGTTATAAGGTCAAGAGAATACCCCTCGGGGTTACCCAACATTCTATCCACCGTCTTTATAACCACCTTAATAATATCAATATTCTTCCACTCGTTGAAACCGCCAATGTTATACGTCTCGGCAATCTTACCATTGTGGAATATAACATCTATAGCGCGCGCGTGGTCAACAACGTATAGCCAGTCACGCACATTCTCGCCCTTGCCATATACAGGCAGAGGCTTACGCTGGCGAATATTATTTATGAACAACGGAATCAGCTTTTCAGGGAACTGATAAGGGCCATAGTTGTTCGAGCAGTTTGTTACAATAGTCGGCATTCCGTAAGTGTCGTGGAATGCACGCACAAAATGGTCGCTGCTCGCCTTTGACGCCGAATAAGGACTGTGAGGATTATACTTTGTAGTTTCGTAGAAAAAATCTTCGCCATAAGCCAAATGATGCTCGCCCGAAGAAGCCGTAGTAGTAAAAGGAGGCTCAATACCCTCGGGGTGGCTGAGTTCCAGCGCGCCATAAACCTCATCGGTCGAAATATGATAAAAGCGCTTGCCCTCATATCTCTCATCGAGAGACTCCCAATAAACCTTCGCAGCCTGCAAAAGCGCCAGTGTACCCATCACATTCGTACGTGCGAAAGTAAAAGGATCTTTTATCGAACGGTCTACGTGACTTTCTGCAGCAAGGTGAATAACCCCATCGACTTTATGTTCGCGCATCACCTGCAACATTGTATCATAATCGCAAATATCAGCCTTGATAAAAGTATAATTCGGACGCTCCTCAATATCCTTTAAATTAGCAAGGTTACCCGCATAGGTCAGTTTATCAATATTTATAATATGATATTCGGGATACTTATTTACAAACAGACGTACAACGTGACTGCCGATAAAACCTGCGCCACCCGTTACAATAATCGCTCGTTTCATAATAATTATTTATTTTTTGTAAGTAATCTTTTAATACAATACTCCATTGATTCGCGCCAATGCGGAATTTCAAGCCCAAACGTAGTTTTAATCTTGCTTTTGTCAAGCACCGAATATGGTGGCCTTGTCACAGGCGAAGGAAATTCACTGCTGTGACAAGGGTTTATGCGGCAACCCGAATGTCCGGCCGTTGCAGCAATCTCAATCGCAAAATCATACCACGAACAAACACCCTCATTCGAAAAGTGATAAACACCCTCATTCCCCTCGTACACTCCGGCCTCTATAATTGAGAATATTGCAAGCGCAAGGTCCCCGGCATATGTAGGAGTACCCACCTGGTCGAACACCACATTCAACTGTTCACGCTCAGCGGTGAGACGCAACATAGTCTTGAGGAAATTATTGCCAAACTCGCTATAAAGCCACGCTGTACGGAAAATCAAAGCCTTACAACCGCTCGCAGCCACAGCCTCCTCGCCGTGCAATTTTGTACGGCCATAGACACCCAATGGGTTAAGCGGCATCTCTTCGGTACGCGGTGTGTTACCCTCGCTGCCAAACACATAATCCGTCGAAACGTGGAAAAGCGTACCCCCGACCTCTTTCATTGCATTAGCAAGGTTACCCACAGCCGTTGCATTTATAAGTTCAGCAGCAGCCTCGTCACTCTCGGCTCTATCCACATTTGTATAAGCCGCGCAGTTGATAATAATATCCACCGCATTCTCCTTTACCATCTGCAGCACAGCCTCGGCATTGGTAATATCAAGTTCGGCAACATCGGTAAATATATAATTATTAGGCGAAACAGCACCCATTCGGCGCATTTCGCAGCCCAATTGCCCATTGGCACCGGTTACAAGAATATTCATAACTTAATAAAGTTTCTCATTATAATCGAAAAGAAAATCAGCCTCAGCAACAGGCTTGCTGTTCCTGTCCTTTTCCGACAGCACCACCTTATCGGCCGGAATTCTCCAGTCGATAGCCAGCGTTTCATCGTCCCACGCAACAGCCCCTTCACTCTCCTTGTTATAAAAATTATCACACTTATATTGGAACACTGCCTCGTCACTCAGCACAGCAAAACCGTGTGCAAAGCCTCGTGGCACAAAAAACTGTCTATGATTATCCTCGGTCAGTTCAATAGCCACATACTTACCGAACGTAGGCGAGCCTTTACGTATATCGACAGCCACATCAAGCACAGCACCTTTTATGCAGCGCACCAACTTACTCTGACAATAAGGCGGTTTCTGAAAATGCAAACCACGCAAAACGCCATATGACGACTTCGACTGGTTATCCTGCACAAAAGTTGTACGGCACACCTTTTCCTCAAATTCACGCTGCGAAAAAGACTCATAGAAATACCCGCGCTCATCGTTAAATATACGCGGTTCTATTATCACAACCCCCTCAATATCAGTTTTTATTACATTCATACCTTATTAAATACTTACCCTATCTTATTTAAAATCCTTCACAATCTTCAGCAAATACTGCCCATACTGATTTTTAATCATCGGTTGCGCCAACTGTTTCATTTTGTCAGCATCAATCCACCCCTTGCGGTAGGCAATACCCTCGAGACAAGCAATCTTCAATCCCTGACGTTTTTCAATAACCTCGACAAAGATAGAAGCCTCGGCAAGCGAGTCGTGCGTACCGGTATCGAGCCACGCAAATCCGCGTTCAAGAGTCTGCACTTTCAGTTCACCGTCCGACAGGAACTGCTGGTTCACCGTAGTAATCTCAAGTTCACCACGCGCCGACGGTTTTATACCCTTAGCAACCTCAACCACCTTGTTCGGGTAGAAGTAAAGTCCCACTACAGCATAATTCGATTTTGGACGTTCAGGTTTCTCCTCGATAGAGAGGCAATTTCCGTCCTTGTCAAATTCCGCAACACCATAGCGTTCAGGGTCATCGACCCAATATCCAAATACAGTAGCCTTATTATCCTCTTCAGCAGCACGCACAGCCTCCTTCAGCATTGCCGAAAAGCCTGTACCGTGAAAAATATTATCACCAAGAACAAGACAAGCCGAATCATTACCTATAAACTTTTCTCCAATGATAAACGCTTGTGCTAAACCGTCCGGCGAAGGTTGTTCGGCATACTCAAACACAACACCATAATCACTGCCGTCCCCCAGAAGTCGCTTGAAGCCCGGCAAATCCTGCGGTGTTGAAATTATAAGAATCTCCCTAATTCCGGCAAGCATCAACACCGATATCGGATAATAAATCATCGGTTTGTCATAAATTGGCAACAACTGCTTGCTCACACCCTTAGTAATTGGATAAAGTCGAGTTCCAGACCCTCCGGCAAGTACAATACCTTTCATATTTTATATACTTTTACATTATTATTTACATAGTTTCCTCACTTGTACAAAAATCACAATACAGTGCAATGTAACAAAGAGCAGTGCCAACAACAAAGCCACCAGCCATATACCCCACAACGACGCCGACACAAACCCTGGAGAAGCATCGGCCATCAGTTCAGCAAACAAAGGATATATAAACGTAGCAGCAACAGCAGCCACCACCCACACAAGAACATCAGCCCCAAGCGACAGCAACTGGTATATCGCAGCAATTCTTTTTGCCGGATAACCCATTGAAAAGAGGTTTATAATCTTCTCCTTATTCTTCTCTATTAAAAGCATAATACTAACCACAAGCATAAAGAACGCCACTATGGAGAATGTAAAACCTATTCCAATAACAACGAACAACAGACCGTATATAAAATTCTGCAACCGGACGTGCGAAGAATCGCCCTCTATAACGTATCCCTGCTCATCGATATACTGCAACAAAGAGTCGTCGCTCTTGCTGGCATCAGTAGCTATAATAAGCCTTGCCGATGGCATTTTTTCATCAGCAGCAAAATTATCGTTAGCCTCATTTATAAAGTTCCACGGAACAAGTATAGTATTTATATTAGTCGTCAGTCCACAGAGTTTGGCGTTATAATATCTATAACCGCTCTTTGTCCTGACACGCAATTTCATTGGAAATTTCGACAACAATTTGTCGCTCAGCAAAGGCAGCCCCTTAGAGGCTGCAAAGCCATAGTTATATAAATTAAGATAATTGCGAGGCAACAGCATCGGGATAGTATCATCATCAATGCCTGCGCTCCACTGCGAGAGGTCCAGACCGATAGTCTCAAACTCACGCTCCACAAATTCATCGGGCACAGCATCTAGGAACAAGTCTGTTCCCACTCTGTGCCCTTCGGCGATATTCAACTGAGCATAAACCTCGAATCTCGAAGTTCTAAACTCACCCACAGAAGCAACCGACGCCAATGCGTCAAGTTCTTCAATCTCCTTTTTCGAGAAAGCCTGCCGTCCGCCCAGAGCGCTTGCCGCTGTCGAGAATACCGATACAGGCTTGGTAATTACAATACAACTCGATGACATAAGTTTATTCTCCTTCTCGGACAGAGTTCTGAAATCGACATAAGCCTGCACACCGAACAGTACAATAACTCCTCCAATGAGATTCACAAGGAGAAAGCCCGACAATTGCATAAGGCTTACATTCTGCCTAAGAAGTTTAAACAACAAACTCATAAAATAGTTGCATTATAGTTTCAACACATTATCATAATCATAAGGCAAGCGGTAACCAATAGATGTTACAATTACCCCCACACCATCTTTTTGTTGACGCTCTTTCAGCATCTGCGCCATTGTCAAAGCGTTCACTTCGTCAATATGACTCACCGGTTCATCAAGAAAAATAAAGTCAGCAGGCTGGCACAGCGCACGCACAAAAGCCACTCGTTGTTGCTGCCCCAGAGAAAGCTGTCCACAAGGAGAGTCCAAACGGCCGGCAAGCCCGACTCTTTCAAGCATTTCACGAACCTCTTTCTCATTGGCATATTCTGTAAGTCTACTTTTCAAGAGCACATTTTCCACAGCCGTAAGTTCCGGAAAAAGCCTATGCTCCTGAAACATCATCGAGAGCGAACGCTGGCGCACCTTAACAAAATCACATTCACGTATGCTTGACACATTGCCATTATTATAGCAAAACTCAATGTCCCCTATAAAATCCTTGCGCAAACCATAAAGGAAGGCACACAAAGAACTTTTCCCCCTTCCCGAACCGGCCTCGACAAGATAAGAAGCACCTTTGTGGAACTGCACCTCACAGCACCACACTTCCGATGCGGCACCGGCAGGCGGCATCTCCACAAAAGCCTTCAGGTTAACATTTCTCAAACAAATACGTTCAATCATAGCCAAAAACTCCTCGTCAATTATTTCAACAGCGCCAAAGTTGTATACATTTCAATAACCTTGTACACTAACGACTTCAGAGCATTATCATTTTTATTGCAGAAGTTAATCTCAAATTCACCCTCTACAGGAGAGATGAGAGAAGATGTCACAGACTCAAAAATATCCATATTTTTAATAGCCTCAAGCACCATTCTGTCCTCATATTCAAGAACATCAATAGCCTCAATCTCATTTATCAAAGCCTTTACATCAACAATAAGATTTGCATCTTTCTGCGAAGCAATAACCTCATTATCAAGAGCCGAAACAGAAGTGTTGCCGTTGACATTGTTCTTATTCAACGATTCTGGAATAAACATCAGTGCACCCTCCTTGTAGAGCAAACAAAAATCAAGGTCATCAATAAAATAAGCCCTTTCATCAACCTTTTTCAATACAAGGTAATTCTCGCACAACGCTACAAGTTTATCAAATGCCGCCTCATCAACATCGGCGACAAGCATAAAAGGTGCTCCACCCGACTGCGTCATTTGTTCATAATGCAGCAGTGCGAATGTATATTCCGTTGACAAAGCATCAATAAACTCCTTCTCAATACCATACAACTGCAAAAGTGCATCAACATTAAAAAACGCCGACACCCTATCCAATACAGGCTCAAGATTAAAAGCAAAGTTCGCCACCGCCCACGAATCACGAGGCACCCTGTCAAGATGCTTGTTCAAAGACTCTTTGGCCACACTCTCCAATGCTTCAAGCAGAACAGAATCAACCTCCTGAGTTGTTCTTACAACAAAACGTCCCTTTTCAAAGTTCGCAGTAAGTTTTGCAGTCGTCAAGTAATCAACAACTCCTTTATACTCCTTTTCTACATAAGGTTTAATAGCAACGGCATCAACAAGAAACACAAAATCCTCGTTGCTGTTCCAGAAACTATCGAACTTATTTTCATTGACAGCCTTTGCCGATTCAGTATCAAGAATAAACTCAAGAGCTCCCTTGTCGCCATAGTTGTTCGATACAAAAAGAAGTTTCTCATCATCAAATGCAACCTCGACTTTCTCGCCAAGAGCATCAACCACATAATATACCCCATTCTCCTTTTCAAGATCCATTCCCTGCTCCTTCAACAAAAGGTCAAGATTGTCAGCAAGTTTACCGGCGTCCGAAACAGCAGCCACAACTAACACTATGGGAGTAGTTGAATCACTTACGGCAACCACAACAGGCTCTGTCAGGTCTATACCACAGTTCGAAGGATTCTCAACCACACGGTTCAAGAGTTCCTTTGCATCATCGTCGAGCGTCTCCTCAAAAAATGCGATAGCACCTTTCACTTCAGGATTCTCTAAAACTTCCGACTTCTTGAGAAGTGCACCCACGTTAACCTTTGCAAGCACAAAAGCATCATTAGGAATCACGCTAAGATAACCCGACTTTCCCCTGAAAAGAAAGAATACCGCAGCCACCGCAACGACAACAAGAAGAGCTACAATAACTATGCTTTTCTTTTTCATAATCACCAATTTATATCAATTCTCCGTGAAGGCCCGCGAGCCTTCACGGAGAATATAATTACTCCTTGATAAGTTCAAATTCGGCACCAGAGCCAAAGTCCTGACCATTCTGCGAACTTGTTGCCGTAAAGCGTACAAAGCGAGCCTTTACAGGGGCTTCGAACAACACAGTCTGCTTGTCAGCCTTAGCAGGGAACTCACCCTCGGCAACGGGATCGCTCCAAACCTTGCCGTCCATACTTACCTGCAGCTTATACCCCTTCACATTACCGTTGTTACTACCGTCCTGACGAGGCATATACTTAAATCCCTTGATTGTAACCTCCTCGTTAGCATCAAAGTCAATATAGTGAGGATAGATAGCAACAGTAACCGAGTACATTGTGTGCCATATAGTCGATGGGTCGCCATCAAGCATCTTCTCGGCACCGTTTCCGGCCTCCTGGCTTGAACAGAACGCCACAGTAATGGGAATAGATGTTATTTCATCATATTTATATGTGGCAGCCAATGCCGGAGTAGCTTTCTCCCACACTGTAATTTCACCACCCTTGCTCATATTCACAGGCTCAGTATATTTAATCTTCTTACCCTTATTATTTACACGGTAGTAAATCTCGGCACCCTCTTTAGCACACTCCATTGTAATAACTCCACGCATATCACGCTTCAACACTACAGGAATTGCACCCGCAGGAGCAACATTCGCAAGTTCCTCGAAATTATCACCGTTCATTACCGGACGCATAATAAAGCCAACGGTATTCTCGCCCGATTTTACGAGGTCCGGTTCAAGAGGAGCACCCTGACCGCAACTGAAACCTCCAAGACCATTCACCTTACCATCAAGATGCAACCACGAACCCGAAGATGCAGGCAACTGATAAGGGTGAGCAGCCTCTGTAAGCTCAACGTCGTTCCAAGGCAGAACCGAAGTCGACAACGCACCTGTAGAAACGAAGATAGCACCATTTCCATCATTGTCTGTCAGAGCAGCCCAACGAACCTCTTCACGGTTAGCCATATCCTGTGGCTTGGGGAAGTGTACAAACTGTCCTTCCACAGTCGAAGCATACTGTTGTACAAACGCACCTGTACAACGGTCATTGTAGTTATTCCAAGGACCGCGACCATAATAAGTGTAGTTCTTAAGCTCTGTAGGCAACTGCAACAAATAACCAATGCGTGCAAGTGCAACAGTTGCATCGCTACCGGTCACAGCACTGTTAAGTTCAACCGAACCATCGGGATAGATAGTCCATATTCTATTAGAAATAAAGTGGAACTCATTCTCGCCCATCTCACGCTTCTCGCTCTGCAAGCTGAAGCTATTATCATCATTTTTCACACGACGTCCGGGGTGCTTAGCTTGTGAACGTACAATATACTGCAACACAATTGTACCGTCGCTATTCTTCTTCGACACGAATGAAGTAACCTCGTCCTCAAGATTATACAGACCAAGCGCAAACCAACGATTCCAAGCCCATACGTCATTATCGACAGGTGCACGATAAGCACTTAAAGTCATAGAGTTTCCTTCCTCGAACACCGTTGTTCCGTTATAAACAGCGCTCTTCAGTACACCCTTTGCATTGTCAAAAGCAAGAGCAAATCCATCACCGGTAATCTTGACACAGTTGTTTTTCTTGTCCTGAGTCATTTTCACCTTAGCCTTGTTGTTTGCAACATCAACAAGAAGCGCAGCTTTTGCAGCGTCTTTCAGCAACATCTGCTCTTCCATCTGCACATAACCGCTCTGTGCCCAAGGCACATCATTCTTATGCACAAGCTGAAGCTTTACAAAATACTCCTTATCGGCAGCAAAGTCCGTTGTATTGAAATTCAGTTTAAATCTCTCGGCCGAACGTGGAGCGATATTCATATTACGTTCTGTGTACGACTCAATCTCACGGCCATTCTCCCACAAAGAGAATACAGCATCGAACTCATTCAGATTATTGAAATAACGTTTGTTGAACACCTCAATCTCGCCATTATCAAGCAGTTTGATACCCACATTCTGATACACCTTCTTCACCTCGAAATACTGAGGCTTTGGAGAGTGATCGGGGAACATAACACCGTTCATACAGAAAGTATGGTCGTTAGGACGGTCGCCGAAGTCGCCGCCATAACCCATATATTTATCACCGGTCTTTGGGTCGTAGTTCCAGAAAGCCTGGTCAGTCCAGTCCCAAATAGCACCGCCTATAAAGAAGTTTGTACTCTCCATAGCCTCCCAGTAGTCAATGAGATTACCGCCGGCGTTACCCATACAGTGAGCATACTCCGAAATATGGAACGGATAGACAATATTCATTTTACCCTTCACAGCCTCGCGTGTCCAACCGATAGAAGGATACTGGTTCGAACCCATATCCACAATATTGTTGTTACGCTCATACTGCACCGGACGCGAAGCATCAAAAGCTTTCAGAGTCTTATAAGCCTTAACAAAATTATCACCGGGACCGGCCTCGTTTCCAAGCGACCATATGCAGACTGCCGGGCTGTTGATTGTAGCGTGCGCCATCTCCATTACACGTGCAATATGTGCATCGGTAAATTCGGGAACGTGCGAGAGCGACTCCTTGTCATAATAATACTCGTGACTTTCGATATTAGCCTCGTCCTCAAGGTATATACCATACTTATCGCACAGATAGTACCAATAAGGAGCATCGGGATAGTGAGCATTACGCACGTGGTTAATGTTGCCCTGCAACATCAGCTTAACCTCTTTTTCCATCTGCTCGCGAGTAACCGCGTGACCGCGCTCAAGACTATTTTCGTGACGGTTCACACCCTTCATTTTAATAGGCTTGCCGTTAAGATAGTAATAACGTCCTGCAAGACCAAACTCATCGTCCTCGGCCTTTGTATCACGAATTTCAACCTCGCGGAATCCCATATATGCCGAAGCAAGCTCTACCACACGGCCGTTCTTGTCGATAAGGCTGACCAGCAATGTATAACGGTTAGGCTCCTCAGCGCTCCACTTTGCCGGAGCAGCCACAGGCAGCTCTATCTTCAATGTTTCAGTATTTCCGGCACGCAAATCCTTTAACATTGCCGATGTCCACGCTCCGTCCACAATAACATTCTCGTCGCTATAAAGAGCATTTTTGTATAGTTGAACATCGACACGGTATCCCTTTGCAATTTTCTTTGTAAGGTTACGCACATCAACCTCAATGTTAGCAACAGCATTCACATACTGCTCGTCAAGGTCGGTACGCACTCTAACGTCACGCAGCTCAAGAGGGTTGGTAGCCGTAAGCGACACAGTGCGGAAGATACCCGGCAGACGGAACATATCCTGCGCCTCAAGGAACGAAGCATCACTATTGCGATACACCTCAACAGCAACCACATTTTCACCCTTTACAAGATATTTTGTAATATTAAAGGCTGCAAGGTTGCGCGAATTCTTCGAAAAGCCTACATACCGGCCATTTATCCACAGATAGAAGAACGAATCTACACCATCAAAGTTAATATAGATCTCACGTCCGTCCCAATATTCAGGAATTGTAAATGTACGACGATACGAACCAACCTCGTTGCGGTATTTATAGGTAGTATGATGCTTAGCAGGTTCGCGCATAACGCCACCCTTCCAATCGCCGACAGCAACCTGATGCTTGAAGATTACCGGCTGGTTCACATAGATGGGAGTACCATACTTTTGCGAGCCGTCACTCTGCAGACCATAAACATTCCAGTTCATAGGAACCTGAACCTCGTCCCAAGCCGACACATCAAATTCCGTCTTGAAAAAGTCAACCGGACGTTCCCAGGGATTCGCAACCCAATTAAATCTCCAAGTACCATCAAGAGAAAGATAATACACTGAATTTTCAGGAAGCACTTTACGAGCATTCTCCACATTGTCAAATGTAAAGAACCACGCCTTGGGTTGCTCTTTGTTCAAAGACAACTCCGTCGGAGACTCCCACTCAACAAGCCCGGCCTGTTGCCCCTTCACATAGGAATAGCCACGTGGTGCTTCAACGTCACCGTAAGCAAAACCTTTAAGATTCTGCGCGTTACCGACATTACTCAGTCCGAACGCCAGCAGAATCGCCATTACAAATTGTTTTTTCATAATTATGATTATTAAACATTAAGTTAATTAGTCTATACAGCGCAAATAATTTTAGGAAATATTGCAAGCGCACAGCGTACGCGTGCAAAAACTTTGTAAATATAATATATATTTTTATAATAAAAGAAATTTTATCGGTCTAACTGCCATTCTTCGACACAAATTATACAGCACAGAAAAGAAACCGCAGGAAACAAAACGCTTTTGCGCTGTCATTTTTATTTACAAAACAACATACTGCAGAAAACAAAAGTAAAAAAAATGGAAGAGACACTCCACACCCGGCCGAAAGCACGCAAAAAAAATAACGCCCGGTCATTCATAACCAAGCGTCTTTCAATCACTTATAACAAATAAAAGCCACGATTAGTGGCTTTTATTTATCAAATTCAAGGCAAATTACTTCTTAGAAGCCTCAACAGAAGCCTTACGGAAAGCCTTCATAGCCTTCTCAATTTCTACCGAAGCCTTACGAGCGCGTGTGCCGGCAGCCTTGTTACCCTTCTCTACGTGTGCAGTAGCATCAGCTACAAAAGCTGCGTACATCTCCTGAATGTTGTCAAAAATCTCTTTCATAACTATTTCATTTATTAAGGTTAATGATGCACAAAGATAACAAAATTTAGAATAACAAGGCATAAACACACTTTTTTTTGCGCCAAAATCAAAAAAAAGTTGATTTTCGACTAAAAAAAAGCCCCAAACACCACCATAAACAAGCTTTTACGTACTAAAACCTCATCAGAAACAGCCCAAACACACTTATCGACAAATTCAGGCACCAAAAGAGAGACGGCAAAAAAGAGAAAGAAGCCCCACACGTTCACCGACCACCTTTTACAAGCAAAAAGGCAAACGACACAACACATCCGCAAACACCAACACTAAAAGCCCGCCGGCAAATATCAACCAAACAGCAGGCCGCAGCCCCAAATTAGTAAATTATATTTACACAACAAATATTTATCCGACAAATACTGCCATCAGCCGTAAAATCAGAAAAAATCAAGCAACGCCACCGTGCTGTCCCCCGAAGCAAAAGACACGTTCCTAAAAATACAAAAAGTAATGCGCGAAATAACTTAAATATAAATATTATTTAATATCTTTGCAATAATTTATGCCCGACTAAAGACAACCGGCATTTTTTGCAAGAACATTTGTCTGCAAACATTATATTAAAAAAATTGTTAGAGTATAGAATAGCACACATCAAATAAAAAACCGTATACAGTAATGAACATTCAAAATAAAAACCTCAAGCAAAAAACCGCATCAGCAAAAAGACAGCAAACAACCAATTACAGCATTGGTGAAATTGTATTTTTATGTCTGTCAAACTGGTATTGGTTCGTTCTGTCAGCACTGATAACCACAAGTTACGCTGTATACGGAATTCTGACCACCCAGCCCGTTTACACACGAACATCGCAGATTCACATAGAATCCGGCAAGCGAGGCAACACCCTGTCGGAACAGATGGAGAACTTTGCCAATATGGGAACATTCCGAATCTCGACCAACGCCTATAACGAGATATACACATTCAGGGCACCTGAAACCATCACCGAAACAGCCCGCCGCCTAAAATCATACATAGAATACAGCAGCAAGGGAACCTTTCACAACAAAGTACTCTACGGCGAGACCCTTCCCGTCACTGTAACACTATGCGACATCGATATTGCCGACCAAGCATCATTGGACGTAAATATCACCCCCGAAGGCAAATTCAGCCTCACAAATTTCAACAGCAGCACCGTTGCCGATAACAGCGTAATTGAAGGCAGTTTCGACAACGATTCAATAACCCTCGTCGTCACACCCATCGGCGACATTATACTCGAGCGCAACAACAATTGCAGGTTCTATCAGCCCACCACCGTCAATGTACGCCAGACAGGGCTTGCATACGCAAGTGCCGTTCTTGGCAGCAAATTATCATTTACCCTCGACGGCAGCGACAAGAAGATTGGCGACGGCGAGATTATCAACATCAGAGTCAACGACCACTCTATTGAAAGAGCCGACGACATATTGGATATGGTTGTACGCGTCTACAACGAAAATTGGGTAAAAGACAAGAACAGAGCAGCCGAAGGAACCGAGAAATTCATAAACAAGCGTCTTGAAAAGATAAGCGGCGAGCTCGATAAAATAGAAAGCGACATTACCACATTCAAGAGCGACAACCAGCTCCCCGACCTTGAATCGTCCATTGCAGCAAAGGTTTCAACCGAGAAAGAGAACATCAAGCGCAAGAAACAGCTCGAAGATGAGCTTAAAATGGGTGAATACATTTTAAGCAACATTAAAGACAAAGCCAAGGAGAACAATCTTCTTCCCATAAACGCCGGCATAAACAACACCAACATAAACTCACAAATCACGAGCTACAACTCCACGATGCTCGAGCGCAACAACCTAGCAAACAAGAGCAGCAAGGACAACCCGTCGGTAAAAGAAGCCGACATCACCCTTGCATCTATGCGCAACGCCATCATCTCGTCAATCAACACCCACATACGCAGCCTCAAGGCTCAGCTTGACGCTGTAAACAAAGAGGTAAGCATTGTACAGAAAGAAATAGCCAAGAACCCCGAGCAAACCACATTCCTCGCCAGCGCCGAGAGAGAGTTAAGCGTAAAGGAAAAAATCTATATGTTCTTGCTTCAGAAACAGGCCGAGAACCAACTATCACAAGCCTTTACCGCATACAACACACGTGTCATAAGCCCCCCTAACGGCAGCCTTGAACCCACTGCCCCCCAAAAAGAGCGAAAGGTAGGAATGGCACTGCTCATAGGCCTCATCATTCCGGGATTTATAATAATCATTAAAGAGGTTACCAACACAAAAGTAAGAGGTCGCAAAGACCTTGAAACACTTACCGCACCCATTATCGGCGAGATACCGAAGGTAAACAACCTGGAAAGCAAAAAAGAGAAAGGAAAGAAAAAGAAAGGACGCGAAAAGCTTATCATTGCCGTTGAAGAAGGCAGCCGTAATATCATAAACGAGGCTTTCAGGGTGCTCAGAACCAATATTGAGTTTATGACACGCGAACGCGACAACAACGTCATAATATTCACATCGTTCAACCCCGGCAGCGGAAAGACATTCTGCGTCATCAACACAGCAATAAGCCTTGCGCTTAAAAACGACAAGATACTGCTCATCGACGGCGATATGCGTCACGCTTCACTGTCGAACTATGCCTACTCACCCGACAAGGGACTCAGCGACTACCTTGCCGAAGAGATTAGCAACATAAAAGAGACAATCATACAGGACGAAAAATACAACAGCCTACACATACTACCCGTTGGAACAATCCCCCCCAACCCCACAGAGCTTCTTGAATCGCCCCGTTTCGAAGAGCTGATAAAAGAACTTAAAAAAGAATACAGATATATACTCATCGACTGCCCCCCCATCGATATTATCGCCGACACACATATCATTGAAAAGTACGCAGACAACTCATTCTTCCTTGTTCGCGCAAACCTTATGGAACGCTCAATGATAAACGAACTCGAAGATATATACCGCGAGAAAAAGCTGAATAACCTTTCCGTAATTCTCAACGGAGTCGAAACCAAAGGCAGCCGTTACGGATACCGTTACGGATACCATTATGGTTACCACTACGGCAGCTACGCATACGGAAGCGACAAGAAAAGCAAGAAAAAAAGATAATAATCATAAACACGCAGGACACCCCTGCCAAACACAAATAAAACTATGAGCAAGAAAGTCTTTGTATCAGGTTGCTACGATATGCTCCATTCGGGACACGTAGCATTCTTTAAAGAGGCATCGACCCACGGTGATCTCTATGTAGGTATAGGCTCCGACGCCACCATACGCGAGCTTAAGGACCGTAAGACAATAAACACAGAACGCGAACGTCTTTATATGGTAAAGGCCATACGCTATGTAAAAGACGCCTTCATCAACTCAGGTAGCGGAATGCTCGATTTTGAAGAGGACGTAAAGCGCCTTAAGCCGGACATCTTCTTCGTGAACAGCGACGGTTACACCCCCGGCAAGAAACGTTTCTGCGAAGAGAACGGCATAGAGCTTGTCGTGAGTACACGAATACCCGAAGCCGGACTCCCCAAACGCTCCACAACAGCACTGCGTCAAGAGTGCAATATCCCCTACCGCATCGACCTTGCCGGAGGCTGGTTAGACCAACCCTACGTGAGCAAATACTGTCCGGGTCCCGTTCTCACCATAAGTATAGAGCCCGACTACGACTTCAACACCCGCGGCGGTATGAGCACATCGTCACGCAAAGCGGCTATTGAAATGTGGCACGTCGACATACCCGAAGGCGACCGCGAGACACTCGCAAAAATGGTATTCCGCTACGAGAACCCCCCAGGCAGTCCATACATCAGCGGTTCTCAAGACGCCATAGGCATTGTAATGCCCGGTCTCAACCGCCTAAACTACGACAACAACTATTGGCCAACAAACATCGTAAGCATAAAAGACGCCGACATTCTCGATTTTATCGAGCAACACATTTGGTTAGTGCCAATGGCACCACGCAACAGCAGTTACGATGTTCTTGCCGACACCAATATTACAAAAGAAGGCGCCGAAGCACTTGCTAAAGCCGCCATTGAGTGTTGGGACGCAATCATTGCAAAGGACGTTGACGCCTGGGGTAAAGCCTGCACCGACTCATTCAAGGCACAAACGGCAATGTTCCCCAATATGATAGCCCCGCACGTACAAAAAGCAATAGCCGATTACGAAGGCAAAGTAAAAGGCTACAAGATTACCGGTGCCGGCGGTGGAGGCTATCTTGTAATAATCAACGACAAGCCTATCGACAAGGCTATACAGATAAGAATCAGACGCTACTAACAACAGTTTCGTTCATCAACGAGAAAGGCACGCCAGCTGGCGTGCCTTTCTCGTAAAAACACATTTTCAACAAGTTTTAAGGTTAAGGGTAGAATTTTTAAAATTAAGAAAACGCCCCACCTACACACATATAAATGAAAAAATCCACAAAAAAAGCGAGTGCATCGCACTCGCCTATGGGGTGGGTAAGCTACCTACATCGCGCCGCTACAACCAACTACCTTTGCTGCGGTCAAGCCCTGGAGGATTTGTCAGGAGCTGGCCGTATAGGACTTACCCGTACATATTCAAAATCACTGCAAAGGTAGTAAAAAAAAACTACCCGACAAATATTCAGCTTGTTTTTTATGCAGAAAGCCCTCTAAAGTAGACAAATAACCACAGTTATTATTACAAACATCTGACAGAATCACATTTTTTCACAAATATTCATTACCTTTGCAATTCAAACAAGGAGACACCAGCAGGTGTACCGACAAAGAAAACAGTCAATCGGTCTGTCGCCGTTGTCGCAAGACAAAGGAGGAAAGTCCGGGCAGCAAAGAGCACTCCACTTCCTAACAGAAAGCCGCCTGTAAAGGCAGAGTAACGCAGAAGAAAACAACCGCCCCTTCGGGGTAAGGGTGAGAAGGCGGGGTAAGAGCCCACCAGCCGTACAGCGATGTACGGGCTGTGCGTCTTGGAGGCTGCAAGTTCACGTAAACCGGCGTTTGAGGGTTGCTCGCCCAAGCCGGAGGGTAGAACGCTTTAGCATTGTGGTGACACACTGCATAGATGAATGACAGACACCCCGCAAGGGGTACAGAACCCGGCTTACAGATAGGCTGTTCTACAAGGAGTGCTCAACGCACTCCTTTTTTATTGAAGTTGGGGATAGGCTATTGATGTTTTAAATTCTCTTTATTCGTTTTGTATGTAAAATCCGTTTCCATACCCCCGTTTGCTCGCAGTTTCCAACCTTGCCGTTCCGCCGTTGGCTGGGAATTATTCATTGGCACGCATCGCGGACTTGTATACCCCCACCGCACTTCAGCCCAATTCAAATTTTGCCAAAAACTTATATTGTATAATTCTTTTGCCTTATTCAAAACAACACACACCTTATACCTAATTAAATATTACATATAAATCAAGAGCCTCCCCTATTTTATGCCACTGAACAGTCTGGAAAAATCGAGCTGTAAAAAAAATAATTCAATTTATTTGTAAAGTTAATTTTAATCCATACTTTTGCGTTAACAAAATTGTTAAACACTGGTGTTAAACAATAGAATATATGGATAATAAAGAGATACAAAGCAAAGAACAGCAGATTCTTGCGGCGGCAGAGCAAGAGTTTCTCACAAAGGGTTATGATGGGGCGCGAACAACCTCAATAGCCAAATCGGCAGGCGTGACGCACGCAATGCTGCACTACTATTTTCGCACCAAAGAGCAACTATTTGAGCGCATCGTTGATGAAAAATTCCACACAATGTCGCACTCTATGTTTGCAATTATGGGCGACCCGAAGCAGCCAATCGTGGAACGAATAAAAGGTGGTATTTCAGCACACTTCGACTTTATCGCCCAGAACCCACTATTACCACACTTCGTAATCAATGAGATTATAACCCGCCCCGAGCGTTACGAGGTGTTATACAAGCGTGCAGGACCAATCATCGAAACTACTTATCGTGATTTACAGCAGGAAATAAATTGTGCAGCCGAACGTGGAGAGATAGAGAAAATAGATATTAAAATGTTGTTTATCAGCATTATGTCAATGAATATATTTACGTTCCTCGCCTATCCATTTATGGAGCCATTGATGGGTGAACTAATGGCAAATCGCGAAGAGTTTCTTGCAGCACGTAAGGCCGAGAACATTGAAACAATATTGCGTAGAATTAAAAAAACAACAAGTCTATGAAACGAGCACTACTTACGCTCATTGCCTTGCTGGCAGTCCTATCTGTAAGTGCACAATCGTTAGATGAGTGTCGCCGCTTGGCACGTGAGCACTATCCCGAAATCAGGCAATACGACCTAATCTCACAAACAAAGCAGTATAACCTATCGAATGCAGCTCGCGCCTGGATTCCGCAGGTAACACTGTCAGGTCAGGCAACCTATCAGACAGCCACACCAACATACCCCGAAGCATTTAGTACCATTTTAGAGACAAATGGAATTGAGATGGCAGGTATCCGCAAAGACCAATACAAGGTTGCTGTAGATATATCGCAGAATATCTGGGACGGCGGTCAGTCAAAGGCAAATAAGGCCATTGCAGAAGCAGAAGCAGCCGAACAGCGCAGTCGGATAGATGTGTCGTTATACGATTTACAGTCAAAGATTGACAACCTCTATTTCAGCATCTTGTTGTTTGATGAAAGGATAGCGCAGACCGAGGCGTTAATTACTGTATTGGAAAGTAATTTAAAGCGAATACAATCCTTTTATAATAATGGTATAGCACATCAAGCCGATGTCGATGCTTTAGAAGCCGAATTGCTTACTGCTCAACAGTCGCTCGGACAGATAGAGTCATCACGTGCAAGTTATCGCCGTATATTAGAGGTCTTTATCGGGCAGCCGCTCACCGCCGGAAAGTTAGAGCGCCCCGCAATGCAACAACTCCAATCTCGCACCTCGGCACGTCCAGAGCTAAAGTTATTCGAAGCACAAGAGAACAAATTGGCAGCACAGCGCAAAGCTATAAACAGTTCGGTTATGCCACGCTTTTCGGCATTTGCGCAGGGCACCTATGGTTATCCGGGAATGGATATGTTCAAAAGTATGGTTTCGGCAGAGTGGTCAATGAATGCCATTGTCGGTGTGCGTATGTCGTGGAATATCGGCGCATTCTACACCAAGCGCAACAATCTTGAGAAGCTCAATATCGCCGAAAAGCAAATTGCCGTTCAGCGCGATGTCTTTCTATTTAATACCCAGATGCGGACAACACAGGACGACGGCGAGATAGCACGTTTGCAGCGAGCAGTGGTCAATGACGAGCGCATTGTCGAGCTGCGCCGCAGAGTGCGTATGGCAGCAGAGTCTCAACTCGCAAACGGAGTGATTGAAGCGACCGACCTATTGCGTAAAATAGCAGATGAAACTTCGGCATCGCTTGCTCGCAGCACTCACGAAATAGAACTTTTGCAAGCAATTTACAGATTAAGGACAACACTAAATCAATAATATATGAAACGAATGGTATATATCATCGCCGCCATACTTACAGTGTCGTGCGGCAATAATACAGAGTTTGATGCACAAGGCACATTTGAGGCTACCGAGGTTATAGTATCAGCAGAGGCAAACGGAAAAATCCTCAACTTTGATATTATTGAAGGAATGAGAGTCGAAGCCGACGAATCAATAGGAGCAATCGACAGTATACAACTCTACCTGCAACGCAAGCAACTCAAAGCCCAGCAGTCGGCACTGCTTGGTTCGCGTCCTGATGTGGACAAGCAGGTAGCATCACTCAAAGAGCAGATTACAAAACAGAAGTGCGAGCTGCATCGTGTGGATAATATGCTCAAAGATGGAGCTGCGACCAAAAAACAGAAAGATGACATCGAAGCACAGATAAGAATTTTAGAAAGCCAACTCGATGCGACACTCTCAACCCTTGACAAGAACACCTCAAGCATTAACAACAATTCCGCCGCTTTAGAGGCACAGATTGCCGCCCTTGATGACCGCATCTCAAAGTGTCGAATCGTATCGCCTGTTAGTGGAACCGTGCTGGTAAAATATGCCGAAGCAGGCGAATTTGCGACCGTCGGGAAGCCTCTTATGAAGGTTGCAAACCTCGACAACATCTATCTTCGTGCTTATTTCACATCAGACCAGCTTGCAAAGGTAAATTTAGGTGATGAGGTGAGCGTTATAGCCGACTTTGGTGGCGACGAGCGCTACGAATATGCGGGTCGTATTGCCTGGATTTCATCAGAGAGCGAGTTTACACCAAAGACCATACAGACAAAGGATTCTCGTGCCAACCTGGTCTATGCTGTAAAAATTGCCGTCAGAAACGATGGCAGACTGAAGATAGGTATGGCCGGCGAAGCAGTGTTGTAATATGGCAGCGATTGAAGTATATAACCTCTCGAAGTACTACGGCAAGGTAAAGGCCCTGAAAAATGTGTCGTTCACCGTCGAGCAAGGCGAGTTATTTGGACTCATAGGTCCAGATGGCGCCGGAAAGACCACGCTGTTTCGACTGCTCACTACGCTTCTCAATGCCGACGAAGGTACTGCCAATGTTGACGGGTACAATATCGAGAGAGATTATCACGCTATTCGCTCACGTGTAGGCTATATGCCTGGTCGTTTCTCGCTATACCCCGATTTGTCGGTCGAGGAAAATCTGCAATTCTTCGCGGCGCTGTTTGGCGTTACCGTAGAGAAGTCTTACGACCTTATAGAACCCATCTACAAGCAGATAGAACCATTCCGCACACGTCGTGCGGGCAAACTTTCGGGCGGTATGAAGCAGAAACTCGCTCTGTCGTGCGCCTTAATTCATCGTCCAAGCGTGCTGCTGCTCGATGAACCGACAACAGGTGTTGATGCTGTATCGCGTAGCGAATTTTGGGATATGCTTGCAGGGTTAAAGAAACGCGGAATAACCATACTCGTATCTACGCCATATATGGACGAGGCAAGCCGCTGCGACCGCATTGCCCTCTGCAACGAGGGACGTATCTTGAGTATTGATACACCGGCAGGTATTGTACACGAATTTGATAGGCCTCTCTACGGCATAAGTGCAAAAAATATGTTTGCCCTGTTGGAACAAGCACGCCGAGTGGTGGGTGTTGAGGAGTGTTATCCCTTTGGAGAGATGCACCATTTGGTTGCGGGCGACGAGTTTAACGAGGCGAAATTCAGGGCGGCGCTTGCCGATATCGAGGGATTGGAGATTACGAGCATCAAACCAACAATCGAGGATATGTTTATAAAACTGATGAAACGATGAACGACATAGTAATTTCGGTACGTAACCTTAGTAAGCGTTTCGGCAACTTTACTGCCGTTGACCGCATCTCGTTCGACGTGCACCGAGGCGAGATTTTCGGTTTCCTCGGAGCAAATGGTGCGGGCAAGACTACTGCTATGCGTATGTTGTGCGGACTCAGCTATCCGACATCGGGAAGCGGTACGGTATCCGGCTACGATGTGCGCACCGAGGGCGAGAATATCAAGCGCCACATAGGCTATATGAGTCAGCGTTTTTCGCTCTACAACGACCTTACGGTGTGGGAGAATATGCATCTGTTTGCAGGTATCTACGGACTGTCGGCAAAGCAGACCGAGGAGCGTGCCACGGAGTTGCTCGAACGTCTGAATTTCTCGTCGGAGCGTAACACTCTGGTTGGCTCATTGCCACTCGGCTGGAAGCAGAAACTGTCGTTTGCCATTGCCACGATACATCGCCCCGAGGTGGTCTTTTTAGACGAGCCGACGGGAGGCGTTGACCCCGTAACGCGCCGTCAGTTTTGGGAGATGATATATGAGGCTGCGGAGGGTGGTACGACCATCTTTGTTACCACACACTATATGGACGAGGCGGAATATTGCTCGCGCGTCTCGATTATGGTCGATGGCGAGGTGCGGGCACTCGACACTCCCGCCCGTCTGAAACAACAATTTGCCGCGGAGTCGATGGACGAGGTGTTCCGCACGCTGGCTCGTGGCGCACAGAGAGGAGAGTAAGGTTATGAAACAGAACTTTGGCTCATTCGTAAAAAAGGAGTCGTTGCATATACTCCGCGATAAGCGTACGATGTTGGTCGTTATGCTTATCCCCGTAATGCTAATGACCCTCTTTGGCTTTGGCATCTCCACTGAGGTGAATAATATCAATGTAGCGGTTGTTGCTTCGGAGCGCACCGATGGAGTGCGTGATGCCGTTGAGCGACTTTCGCAGAACGAATACTTTACCTTTAAGGGTTATATCGCGCAAGATGAGAT
>JAZRFF010000008.1:0-7388 GCA_045661225.1 Bacteroidaceae bacterium
AATATCGCATTGCCAAGCGTGCCAAGGAGCTTAATCTCGATGCTATTCACGACACTGTTCACGAAATGGCAAAGGACGAGGCTCGTCACGGCAAGGGCTTTGAGGGGTTGTACAACCGCTACTTTAAGAATTGAATAAAGATGAAAAACACAGTCTCCTGCGGGAGTGCCGCAGGGACGGAAATTTAAAATTCCAACAACTGATAACTAAGAAAAAAGACAACAACGAGATTTAAAGAACTTTTGAGAATTCATAGTAATTGTTTTAGTAAGTAAATAGTGTTTTAAATGTGCGCGCGCCGGCTGTAGTGATACACCCGGCGCGCTTTTATTGTGTAGTTTGCTGTACTGTCGTTATTTCAGAAATACAAAGTATACTGCAAGTACAAGGAATATGACTGCTACAAGGTGGTTCCATTGCAATGATTCGCCTTTGAAAAGCACCGATACTATTACACCGAACACAAGGCACGAGATAACCTCCTGTATTACTTTTAGTTGTACAAGAGAGAATGGTCCGCCGTTAATCTCGGAGCCTATGCGGTTGGCCGGTATCAGAAACGAATATTCAAGCAGCGCGACACACCAGCTTATAAGCACTATGAGCACTATGGAGGTGTTGGGCGAGATAATTTTCATATCTTGCAATTTGAGATTGCCGTACCAGGCAAGAGTCATAAAACTGTTTGAGATAATGAGTAGTACGAGGGTTAAGATAATTTTTGTCATTGTTGTATATTTTTACTGTTTCTTTTCTATTTTTTGCGGGAGTAGTTCTGTTTGGACGTTGCTCATTGCTCCCCATAGGTTGTAACGGGCTTCGGGGTTTAGTTTTTCAAGGTGGGCAAGCAGTTCTTTCATTGCTCTGCGGTTCGAGTCATTCTCGTATGGGCAGTTTTTTTCTTGTGGCGGAAAGGCTCGCTTTATGGCGTATTCTTCGACGTCACTTTCGTTTACAAGGCACAGCGGACGTATTACGGTAATAGGGAATTTGTCCATCTTCATTACGGGCGACATTGCGCTGAATGCACCTTGGAAGGTGATGTTCATTAACATTGTCTCAATAAAATCGTCCATATTGTGCCCTAAGGCTATTTTGTTGCAGCCAATCTCCTGCGCGAGTGTGAAAAGTGCTTTACGACGGTTCCACGAGCATAAAAAGCAGGGCGACTTGCGTGAGTCGGTCGATGCGTCGAATCCGCTCTCGAGAATGTGCAGTTCCACTCCCGAATTATTGCAGAATGTGCGCAGGTATTCAATGTTGGCTTTGTAAGGAATATTTGTCATTGTGACGTGCGCTGCAACTATGCTTATCCGGGGCTTGTGAATGCGGCTGCGCTCGGCGAGCAACTCAAGCAGCGTAAGTGAGTCTTTTCCACCTGAAAGCGCTACCAGAATCTTGTCTCCCTCTTCCAACATTGAATAGCCGAGGGTGGCGCGTCCGAATTGTTTCTGAATGCGCTTGTAGAGTTTCTGCTCTTCGGTGAATTTTGCCATAATGAAGGGTTTTTCTCGCTTTTTTAATTTGCGACGCGAAGTTAGTGAAAATTGTCGTCGGGTAGATGCGGCTGTTGTTGCTTTTTTCTCCCCAATATATAAAAATGTCAAATTTTTGAAATTGCTCTATATTGCAACCGTACAAAAATGATTTTTTTAATTTGAATCTTAAATTTTATAAATAAAGAACTCTTCTTGTAGGGAAATTGCAAAATCTCACTATCTTTGCGCTAAAGCGTGGCGGGTTTTATGACTGTGGCGAGATACAAATGTTGCCCGGTGCGGCTCGCTCGCTTGTAGAATTAAGTATGGTTGTTATGAGAAAGATACTCTTTGCAATAATATTCGTTGCGGCAGCTCTTGGTGGGGTTGCGCAGAACAAAAATACCGCCCGGAAGCTCTTTAACGAGGGGAATTTTGCGGAGGCTAAGCCTATGTTTGAAAAACTTTTGAAACGTACTCCGAATAATAGCGAATATAATTATTGGTACGCCGCGTGCTGCATTGAGACCGGCGACAGTGTCGATGTTACCAAAATGCTTGAGTTTGCAGCGTCACGCAAAATTGTTAACGCGCATCGCTATTTGGGCGATTATTGCTTCGCGAAGGAGAATTACCCTCGTGCCACGGAGTGTTACGACGAGTTTTTGCTTGCGACGAAGGACGATTCGTTGCGCGTGGTATATTCCGGAAAGGCTATTCTTGCAAAGAATATCACACGAATGGTGCAGAGTACCCAAAAAGTGTGTGTGGTTGATAGTTTTGTGGTCGATGAGGCGAATTTTCTCTCGGCGTACAGGCTGGGCGAGGACGTGGGCGTTGTAACGACAAACGCGCTTTACTTTGACGACCCTATGCTGCCCGGTTATATAAACGAGACCGAACGGGGGCTGGATATATTCTTCTCGGACTACAGTGAATATAACGATTCGGTAATGAAACTGTACCGTAACTCCAAGGTTGCCGGCGAGTGGGGTACACCTGTACCGCTTGAAGGCTTCGATACATACGGAAACGACGATTATCCCTTTATGTGTTCCGACGGCGTGACGCTTTATTTTGCCAGCGATGGTGATGGCTCAATTGGCGGGTATGATATTTTTATGACACGAATGGACACCGAAAGTGGTCGCTTTTTGCGTCCCGATAATGTGGGAATGCCCTTTAATTCAACGGCTAACGATTATATGCTCGTTATTGACGAGGTTGCCAATCTCGGCTGGTTCGCGACAGACCGCAACCAACCCGAAGGTTATGTGTGCGTGTATGTGTTTGTCCCTAATGCGAAAAACGAACGGCACGACATCGAGGAAATGGGCTACGAAAGACAACTATCTTACTCGAAGCTTGCGTCGATAGAGGCTACACAAGGCGACGTTGACGCTTTGCGCAAAGCTCGCCAGCAACTGACGATGATGCTCTATTCGCAAGCCGATAATAAAAAGAAAGGTGATTTTCTTTTTATCATAGACGACACGCGTGACTACACGAAGATTTCCGATTTTAAGAGCAAAGAGGCGCGGGAATTATTTATAAAGTGGCAGTCACGCAAAGATGCCTTCGCACGCGACCTAAAGACACTTGAACAGCAGCGGGACGCATATGCATCGGCTAACGTCGCCGGAAAAAAACGAATGACAGCTTCCATTCTTGCGCTTGAAGAGAAAATAGAGAACGAAGAGCGCGCGCTGAATAGTATGGAACTTGAGGTCAGGCGTCTTGAACAGGAAAAATTATATAAATGATATTGCTGCTCTGTACCATATGGGCAAGAGGCTTGTTTTAACGAAATTGCAGTAGGTTTTAATGTAAAATAATAATGTAATTATGGATATTGTAATAACAATTTTGTTGGTACTTTTGGCAACAGTGCTTCTGGCTGTTGAAATTGTGCTTATCCCCGGCTTTGGAGTTACGGGAGTGTTGGGTGTTGTCTCAATGTTGGCATCGGTGTTTTACGCATTCTTTTTTGTGGGTAATGTTGCCGGTTGGGTGACAATAATAGCAACCTGTATAATAAGCGTTTCGTTGATATTGTGGGCGCTATATGGAAAATCGCTCGACAGGCTTGCGCTCAACAAGAGAATAAATTCCACTGTTAAAGATGATGCAAGCAAATTCGCTGTAGGTGAGAAAGGTGTAACAAAGACCCGTCTTGCGCTAATTGGCGAGGCTTATATAAACGGCAATGTGGTAGAGGTAAAGTCCGAGACCGGTTTTATTGGCGAAGGCGAAGATGTTGAAATAATAAGAATCGCAGGCGGCGATATATATGTGAAAAGAGTTAACGGAAAGTAATTGTATAACTTAAATATTTTTTATTATGGACGCGGACAATGTTTATCTTATTGGTGGAGTGGTCGTGGCGCTTTTTGTCTTTTTGGCAATATTCTTCCACTATGTTCCTTTTGTTCTTTGGTTGTCGGCTAAGGTCTCGGGAGTGAAAATCTCGTTGATTCAGCTTTTTCTTATGCGCATTCGCAACGTGCCTCCATCGGTGATTGTACAGGCAATGATTGAGGCTCATAAGGCGGGTCTTGAGACAGTGACACGTGATAGTCTCGAGGCGCATTATCTTGCAGGCGGACACGTCGAGAGGGTAGTGCACGCACTTGTTTCGGCATCAAAGGCAAACATTGAACTTTCGTTTCAAATGGCAACGGCCATTGACCTTGCCGGACGCGATGTCTTTGAAGCCGTGCAAATGTCGGTTAATCCTAAAGTGATTGACACACCGCACGTTACAGCTGTTGCTAAAGATGGTATTCAGCTCATTGCCATTGCTCGCGTGACTGTGCGCGCCAATATCAAACGCCTTGTGGGTGGTGCCGGCGAGGATACTGTGCTTGCTCGTGTAGGCGAGGGCATTGTCTCTTCTATCGGTTCGGCCGACAGCCATAAAGCTGTGCTTGAGAACCCCGACTCAATATCAAAATTGGTACTCAGCAAGGGACTTGATGCCGGAACAGCGTTCGAGATTCTCTCTATTGATATTGCCGATATTGATATAGGTAAGAACATTGGTGCGGCCTTGCAGATTGACCAGGCTAATGCCGACAAGAATATCGCTCAGGCTAAAGCCGAAGAGCGTCGTGCGATGGCTGTTGCTCTTGAGCAGGAGAACAAAGCTCGTGCACAAGAGGCTCGCGCGCACGTCATTGAGGCCGAGGCCGAAGTGCCAAAGGCTATGGCCGAGGCGTTCCGCAACGGTAACCTTGGAATTATGGATTACTACCGTATGAAGAATATCCAGGCCGATACCGCAATGCGCGATAATATCGCTAAAGAGTGATTTTTTCTTATAAAGAGTTGATAATGTGATGTTGAACTAAAATTAAAAGAATTATGAAACACTATTTTGCACCCTCGGAATTACTTATTGAGCCTAATGGAGCAATTTATCACTTAGGGCTTAAACCCGAGCAGTTGGCCGATAAGGTCATTCTTGTTGGCGACCCTAATCGTGTGCCTAAGGTTGCTGCTTTTTTCGACACGCAGGAGTGCGATGTGTCGGCGCGTGAGTTTCGTACAATAACCGGAACCTACAAAGGCAAGCGTGTGACGGTTGTCGGTACGGGTATAGGCTGCGATAATATCGACATTGTGGTAAACGAACTTGATGCTCTTGCGAACATCGACTTTGAGACAAGGCTCGAAAAGGAACAGCTGCGTTCTCTTGAGATGGTGCGCATAGGCACCTGCGGAGGCCTGCAGGAGAATACTCCGGTGGGTACGTTCATCTGTTCGGTAAAATCGGTGGGATTCGACGGCTTGCTGAATTTCTACGAAGGGCGCAATGAGGCCTGTGACCTTGAGTTCGAAGATGCGTTGAAGAAGCACCTGAACTGGTCGCCATTGCTCAGTGCGCCTTACACCATAGATTCTAATGCGGAACTTGTGGAACGTGTGGCAAAGGAGGATATGGTGCGTGGTGTTACAATATCGTGTGGAGGTTTTTTTGGTCCGCAGGGCAGGCGTTTGCGTGTGCCTTTAGCTTTTCCTGGCCAAAATGAGCTTGTGGCATCTTTTGAGTATAAAGGGTATCGCATCACGAATTTCGAGATGGAGAGTTCGGCGCTTTGCGGTCTTTCGGCGCTTATGGGACACAAGGCTATGACTGTGTGTCTTGTGATTGCCAATCGACGCGCAAAGGAGGCTAATGTCGATTATGATGCAAAAATGAAAGAACTTATACAAACGGTTCTGGAGCGCATTTAAGTCATACTCGGGAGGGCTTGCCCCTCCCGAGTGTTTGTGTGACTCTGTCACTCCGGTGACAGTGCTGCAGGTGAAGAGACCTGCACTATTGAAAAACATAAAATATAAGAATAACAGATGAGTGATACAATTTGCGCGCTGGCAACATCGGGTGGCGGTGCGCTGAACGTGATAAGAGTGTCGGGTGATAGTGCTATTGATATTGTTTCAAGAATTTTTATCCCAAAGCGTGGCGCTTCTCTTGCCGAACGCAAAAGTCACACGGTGGCTTTCGGCGACATACGGACTCCGGGCGGCGAGGTGATAGACGAAGTGCTGTTGACTATTATGCGCGCTCCGCACAGCTATACAGGCGAGGAGACAATAGAGATAAGTTGTCACGCGTCGGCATATATCACGCAGCAGATAATGCTGATGCTGCTCGACCTTGGAGCGCGTCAGGCAACTCCCGGCGAGTTTACAATGCGTGCCTTTCTCAATGGTAAAATGGACCTTAGTCGTGCCGAAGCCGTAGCCGACCTTATAGCGTCTACCTCACAGGCGTCGCACCGCTTGGCAATGAATCAGCTGAAAGGTGGCTTCAGCCGGGAATTAAGCCTCTTGCGCGATAAATTACTGAAACTCACCACACTCATAGAACTTGAACTTGACTTCAGCGAAGAAGATGTTACATTTGCCGACCGTAAAGAACTGTTGCAGCTTTGCAATGAGGTCGATGCCGTAATGTCGCGTCTGGCCGGTTCATTCAGCGTGGGTAATGCCGTGAAAAACGGTGTTCCAGTGGCAATCGTAGGCGAAACAAATGCCGGAAAAAGCACTCTGCTTAATGCCCTTCTGCACGAGGAACGTGCAATAGTAAGTGATATAAGCGGTACTACGCGCGATACCATCGAAGGGCTTATGACACTCAACGGAACAGCATTCCGCTTCATTGATACCGCCGGTCTGCGTGAAACACACGATGTGGTAGAACGTATAGGAATTGAACGAGCTATAGAACAACTGAAAAAATCATCTATAGCATTGTGGCTCATAGACCCTACCGCAACAAAAGAACAAATAGAAGAACTTGCAAAGAAACTATTGCCCGTGTGCAAGGGAAAGAAAATGGCACTACTAGTAAATAAATGCGATGCGGTAGACCCCATAACCCTTTCTCACGCAATGGAATGGTCTGCAGCTATGGTCGTAAAGTACGGCGATGGAGTAGAGTGGAATAAAAACGACTTATGGGCAATATCGGCACGCCACGGCACGAACTTGGACAATCTGGAAGAGTTCTTTGTGCGCAGTGCAGCAATGCCGTCAATAACCTCTCAGGAGGTCGTTGTTACCAATGTACGCCACTACGAAGCACTCACCCGCGCGCTCGATAACATAAGAGAAGTGCAGCGCGGCCTTGCCGACGGAATCCCCGGCGACCTCGTGAGCGAATCGTTGCGTGCAGCAATACACAACCTCTCCGAAATTGTAGGCGAAGTAACAAACGATGAGGTTCTTGGCAATATATTTGCAAATTTCTGCATCGGCAAGTAAGTAGTTGATTATCAAATAGTTAAATCAATCATAAATGATTAATATAGCACTCTTTACGGGTGCTATATTTGTTTGTGCAAGCATCGTTGTTAATCGTTGCTAAGCCTTTTTACGCCTGTTTTTGTACCTCCTGTGTAC
>JAZRFF010000009.1:0-177779 GCA_045661225.1 Bacteroidaceae bacterium
GAAATCGCTCACTGAGCTTGATGATTTGCTCGAGAGTCTGAATCTTTCGTTTGGAACAGATATTTCAAAATACAAATTAGATAAAGAATAATTATGAGACATAAAAAATCTTTTAACCATTTGGGTCGTACTGCATCTCACAGAAAGGCTATGCTTTCGAATATGGCAGTTTCTTTGATTATGCACAAAAGAATCACTACGCCTCTTGCAAAGGCTAAGGAACTCAAGAAGTTCGTTGAGCCGCTCATCACTAAGTCAAAGGACGATACAACTAATTCACGTCGTGTAGTATTTAGCAACCTTCAGAGCAAAGAGGCCGTTACAGAACTCTTCAAGGAGATTTCGGTAAAGGTTGCTGAGCGTCCCGGTGGTTATACACGTATCATTAAGTTGGGTACACGTTTGGGTGACGCAGCCGAGATGTGTTTTATCGAGCTTGTTGACTACAATGAGAATATGGCTAAGACTCAGGCTAAGAAGACACGTCGCCGTCGTTCAACAAAGAAGGCTGACGCTCCTGTAGCTGAGGAGGCCGCTGTTGCAACAGAAGAATCTACACCAGCAGTTGCAGAATAAAAAATTACTTACTTAATAGATGTGAGAGGGTGCCGTGAGGTATCCTCTCATTTTTTTATTATCTCGTTTGCACTCTGCTCTTTTTGTTTAGTTTCTATAGTCTTTTATATGATTGTTTTAGAGTGGTGGGGTTGTGTCGTGTAAAGCTTTTCTCTAACTTTGTACAACTGCCTGTTACGGGTTTCTGTTCTTGCGGTACGCAGTTGTTCTCCTCTGCGAAAAAAAGATTAAAATAATTTAAAATTTATGTTTCCGATTACGGAAAAATTTCTTTAAATTTGTGGCGGATTATGTATTAACGAAACTCAATTTATATGCACAGAGTCGTAAAAATTTCTAAAGGATTGAATATCAATCTGAAAGGTGCTCCGGTTGCTGAGTTTACAGCTGTTGCGCCGGCGAAGCATTATGCTTTGATGCCTGCCGACTTTACACGTGTTACTCCAAAGGTTGTTGTAAAGCCCGAGGACGTGGTAAAGGCGGGTGATCCCTTGTTCTTTGATAAGGAAAATCCTGAATTGCAATTTGTTTCGCCCGTGAGCGGAAAAGTTGTTGCGGTTAACCGCGGTGAGAGAAGACGCGTACTTAGCGTAGTAGTAGAGTCTGACGGCAAATTCGAGTCGGTAGAATACAAGGCAAAAGATGTTCTTTCGCTTTCGGCCGACGAGGTTAAGGCCGACCTCTTGAAGGCCGGACTGTTTGCTTTTATTCGTCAGCGTCCTTATGACGTTATTGCCCTGCCGAGCGATGCTCCCCGTGCAATTTACGTGTCGGCATTCGATTCCAAGCCTTTGGCAGTTGACTTCGAGATTGCTCTCAAGGGTAATGAAGAGGACTTCCAGACCGGTCTTGACGCGCTTTCACGCATTGCTCCCGTACATTTGGGTATTTGCGCTTGTCAAAAATCAACAGCGCTTAACGTTGCAAAGAACGTTGCTACAACAATTTTCAAAGGTCCTCACCCTGCCGGTAACGTAGGTGTTCAGATTAACAAGACAGCCCCCATCAATAAGGGCGAGGTCGTTTGGACCATTGGTGCCGAAGAGGTGATTTTTATCGGTCGTCTCTTTAACAAGGGTAAGGTCGATTTTACTCGTACCGTTGCTCTTGTCGGTAGTGAGGTCAAGAATCCTTCGTACAGCAAGGTGGTGCTTGGTGCACAGTTGACCAATCTTCTTGCAGGCCGTCTCGACGACAAACACGAGCTTCGTGTTATCGATGGAAACGTTCTTACAGGTAAGAAAACCGTTGCCGATGGTTTCTTGGGCGCATTCTCGACCGAAATTACAGTAATCCCCGAGATTATGGGCGGTGCCGAGATGCTTGGCTGGATTGCTCCCCGTTTCTCTATGTTCAGCACAAGCCGCAGCTACTTCAGCTGGTTGGCTCCAAAGCGCAAGTATACAATTGACGCCCGTATTAAGGGTGGTGAGCGCCATATGATTATGTCTAATGAGTACGACAAGGTGTTCCCTATGGATATCTATCCCGAGTACCTTATCAAGGCTATAATTACAGGTAATATTGACAAAATGGAGCAGTTGGGAATCTACGAGGTAGCCCCCGAGGATTTTGCTCTCTGCGAGTTTGTCGATTCGTCAAAACTTGAACTGCAGCGTATTGTGCGCGAGGGCTTGGACAAGCTGCGTGCCGAGATGTGCTGATAGTGCAAAGGCTCGACAAATTAAATATCGAGCCACGTTTAATGCAAAAAAATAGAGTCATATGAAATTCTTGAGAAATTATTTGAATAAGATTAAACCTAACTTCGAAGAGGGCGGTAAACTTCACGCTTTCCGTTCTTTGTTCGACGGTTTCGAGACATTCCTCTTTGTTCCCGACGAGACTTCGAAGAGTGGTGTGAACATTCACGACGCCATCGATAGCAAGCGCATTATGTCGCTTGTCGTAATTGCGTTGATGCCTGCAATGCTTGTGGGTATGTACAACATTGGTCTTCAGAATGCCATTGCTGCAGGAACCGTTGAGACAACATCTTGGTTCAATATGTTCCTTTACGGTCTTTTGGTAATGCTTCCGAAGATTGTTGTTTCTTACGTTGTGGGTCTCGGTATTGAGTTTACCGTTGCTCAGTGGAAAAACGAGGAGATTCACGAAGGATTCCTTGTGTCGGGTATCATCATTCCAATGATTGTGCCTGTTGGTTGTCCTCTGTGGATTCTGGCCATAGCAACAGCCTTTGCAGTTATTTTTGCTAAAGAGGTGTTCGGCGGTACAGGTATGAATATCGTAAACGTAGCTCTCATTGCGCGTGCGTTTATCTTCTTTGCCTATCCTTCGGTAATCTCGGGCGATTCTGTATGGGTGGCTACAGAGTCAATCTGCGGCCTTGGCGCAACCGTTGACGGTTACACTTGTGCTACAGCGTTGCAGCACGTAGCCTTGGGCGCTGCTCCTATGGGTGCTTCTGGTGCAGAACTCAGCGTTTGCGATATGCTCTTCGGCTTTATGCCGGGTTCAATAGGTGAGACAAGTGTCGTTGCCATTGCTCTTGGTGCTATCCTGCTTTTGTGGACAGGCGTTGCAAGCTGGAAGACTATGCTCAGCGTCTTTGTCGGTGGTATAGTAATGCTTTTTGTCTTTGCCGACAAGTTGCCTGCCGGTATGCCAATATGGGAACACCTGCTTCTTGGCGGTTTCTGCTTCGGTGCTGTGTTTATGGCTACCGACCCTGTTACATCGGCACGTACCGAGGTCGGTAAGTATATCTACGGCTTTGGAATAGGTGCAATGACAATAATTATCCGTGTGCTCAACCCTGGTTACCCCGAAGGTATGATGCTTGCGATTCTGCTTATGAACGTAACAGCGCCGTTTATTGATTATTGCGTGGTGCAGTCGAACGTGAATGCACGTGCAAAACGTCTAACAAAAAAGAACTGATAGAATATGGCAGCGAATAAATATGTATGTAAGGTGTGCGGGTACGTACACGAAGGCAGCGAGGCTCCAAGCGTGTGCCCGCTGTGTAAGGCAGGTGCTTCGGAGTTCGAGGCTGTCAAGGCTCCTAAAAAAGGACTCAACACAAACAGCGATGTATATGCCATTATCTATTCGGCAGTGGTGGTTGTCATTGTTGCATTCCTTTTGGCCGGCGTATCGTCTATACTGAAGCCTCGTCAGGACGCAAACATTGAGCTTGACAAGAAAAAGCAGATACTCGCATCGCTCAATATCAAGAATGTAGCCGATGCTGCGGCTGAGTATGATAATGTCATAAAGAACGACCCCATTGTCAATGCCGAAGGTAATGTAGTTAAGGAGAATGGTGGTTTCGAGGTTGCCAACGATGCTGTCGAGGCGTCGAACCTCCCCTTGTATATTGCCGAGGTTAATGGCGAGACCAAATACATTATTCCAATGACCGGTAACGGCCTTTGGGGTGGCATCTGGGGCTATCTTGCACTTAACGACGATTGTAATACCATCTACGGTGTTTACTTCTCGCACGCAAGTGAGACCCCCGGTCTTGGCGCCGAGATTGCAAGCGATAAATTCCAGACTCGCTTCCCCGGCAAGCAGGTATTGAAGAACGGTGAGGTAGCTCTCTCTATTGTAAAGAAAGTGCAGGACGAGGCTGTTGAGGTTAATGCTATTTCGGGCGCAACAATCACTTGTAATGGTGTAAACAATATGTTGCACGACAAGGTTGCTCCCTACAAGGCATACCTTATGAACAACGCTTCTAAGGCAAATGTTGAACCCGCAACTGCTCAGGCAGAGGCACAAGAAAATGTGGAGGAATAATTATGGGACTTTTTTCAAAGAAAAATAAAGAGGCTTTCAATACTCCTCTTTTCAAGGAGAACCCTGTAACGGTTCAGGTGCTTGGTATCTGTTCGGCACTGGCTGTTACAAGCAAGCTTGAGCCTGCTCTTGTGATGGGTCTTTCGGTGACAATCATCGTGGCTATGGCAAACGTGATAATCTCTCTTATTCGTAATACTATTCCTAACCGCATACGTATCATCATTCAGCTGGTGGTTGTTGCAGCGTTGGTAACACTGGTAAGTGAGGTGCTTAAGGCGTTCGCATACGACGTGAGCGTGCAGCTCTCGGTTTATATTGGCCTTATCATTACAAACTGTATCCTGATGGGACGTCTCGAGGCGTTTGCAATGCAGAATAAGCCTTGGCCTTCGTTCCTTGATGGTATTGGTAACGGTATCGGTTATGCTATGATACTTGTGATTGTGGCTTTCTTCCGCGAGTTCTTCGGTACAGGTGCTCTGCTCGGTATACAGATAATACCTCAGAGTTTCTACGATGCCGGATATTTGAATAATGGTCTAATGCTTATGACTCCTGCGGCATTCATTCTCATTGCCTGCATCGTGTGGTATCAGAGAGCAAAGGACAAGAGTTTACAGGAATAATTTTTAGATACGGTAAAGAATAATAATTATGGAACATTTCATTAGTTTGCTTGTCCGTTCGGTTTTTGTGGACAATATGGTTTTTGCCTTCTTCTTGGGTATGTGTTCGTTCTTGGCTGTATCTAAGAGCGTAAAGACTGCTATAGGATTGGGTATTGCCGTTGTTTTCGTGCAGGTGATAACACTGCCTGTTAACTATCTGTTGCAGACAAAAGTACTTGCAGCTGACGGAATATTGGGCGTTGACCTTACATTCCTTGCGTTTATCCTCTTTATTGCGGTTATCGCGGGTATTGTTCAACTTGTCGAGATGATTGTCGAGCGTTTCGCACCGGCTCTCTACAACCAGTTGGGTATCTTCCTCCCTCTTATTGCCGTTAACTGTGCAATTATGGGTGGTTCGCTCTTTATGCAGCAGAGAATTGGTCTTGCTGCCGATAACAGCCAGGCTATCACCTGTTTCTGGGATTCAATAGCATTTGCTATCGGCTCGGGTTTCGGTTGGATGATTGCTATTGTGCTGTTTGCGGCGATACGTGAGAAAATGGAGTACTGCAACATTCCTAAGCCTCTTCGCGGCCTTGGTATCTCTTTCATTACCGTAGGTCTTATGGCTTTGGCATTTATGTGCTTCTCTGGTATTAAAATGTAATAATATTTAGGATATGAATACAGAACTGATATTATCAAGTATAGCAGTCTTCCTTGTTATAATCCTTGCATTGGTTGTTATTCTGTTGGTGGCAAAGCGTTTCTTGTTGCCTGGCGGAAATATCAAGGTTAAGATAAACGGAGAGAATGAGGTTGAGGTTGCTGCAGGTGGTGCCCTGTTGGGTACACTTGCCGAGAATGGAATCTTCTTGCCTTCGGCTTGTGGCGGTAAGGGCTCTTGCGGTCAGTGCAAGCTTCAGGTAGTAGAGGGAGGCGGCGAGATTCTGCCTTCCGAGACCAGCCACTTTACACGCAAAGAGCAGCAGGCGCATTGGCGTCTGGGTTGCCAGGTTAAGTGTAAGAACGATATGTCGATTAAGGTGCCCGAGTCGGTAATGGGCGTAAAAGAGTGGGAGTGCGAGGTTATCTCGAACAAGAACGTTGCAACTTTCATCAAGGAGTTTATTGTAGCTTTGCCTCCTGGTGAGCATATGGACTTTGTGCCCGGTTCGTACGCACAGATAAAGATTCCTGCATACGATATGACATACGATAAGGATATCGACAAGGCTCTTATTGGTGACGAGTATTTGCCTGCTTGGGAGAAGTTCGGCCTTCTTGGTCTGAAGTGCAAGAACACCGAGGAGACTATCCGTGCTTACTCAATGGCTAACTATCCTGCCGAGGGTGACCGTATTATGCTTACAGTGCGTATTGCGACTCCTCCTTTCAAGGCCGACCGTTCGGGCTTTATGGACGTACCTTGTGGTATTGCTTCATCGTATATCTTTACACTGAAACCCGGTGACAAGGTTATTATGAGTGGTCCTTACGGAGACTTCCACCCGATATTCGACTCAAAGAAGGAGATGATGTGGGTAGGCGGTGGTGCCGGAATGGCTCCTCTGCGTGCGCAGATTATGCATATGACAAAGACTCTCAAGACTACCGACCGTGTGATGACATACTTCTATGGTGCGCGTGCGCTTAACGAGGTGTTCTATCTTGAGGACTTCCTGCAGTTGGAAAAGGAGTTCCCCAACTTTACATTCCACCTTGCGCTTGACCGTCCCGACCCCGCAGCCGATGCGGCAGGCGTTAAGTACACAGCAGGCTTTGTACACCAGGTAATCTATGAGACTTATCTGAAAGACCACGAGGCTCCCGAGGATATTGAGTACTATATGTGTGGTCCCGGCCCAATGTCTAAGGCTGTTGTGAATATGCTTACCGACCTTGGTGTTGAGGAAAAATCAATTATGTACGATAACTTCGGAGGTTAATATATCCCTCTTGTCTGATAAAAATCAGCACTGCAAAATTTTGCAGTGCTGATTTTTTATACCGACCGTTGCTGGTGAATTCTTGCCGAATGTATAAAGTTATTTACAGGCGTGGCCGACTTTTAGCCTTACTTTCTTATATAAGCTTTTTAGCTCTTTTTTTCTTTGGGTATACTCTTTGCCGTTTGCCTTAACGTGGTGTCTTTATACTTCAGTTTCGCTATTTTAGCGCTCTTGTTCTTCTTGTGGTGTCTGCCGGAGTAAACGCTTTTTTCCATTCGGCCCAGTCTGTGTCACAGTCGGCATTCAAAGAGTCGCCGTATATAATCATATTGAACCTTGTGTCGAACTTTGCGTGTGATAGAATATATGTCACACCGCTTATGTCGGTTCGGAATTCACTGAAAGGTAATTTCAGACGGTGGGTACAGTATTTACCACGTCCAAGCACTCTCCCGTCGTGTTTTAATGTCAGCGCGACATCTTCGGCCGACAATAGTTTCAGACATAATGTATCGTTGTTGTGTGGAGCATACCATTCATACCCGACGTATGGTGCATATTCGTAGTTGCAGTCTTTGTCGCACGCAGTTGATAGTGTTGTTGTCAGTGCTAACGATAGAGCGATTCTTGAAAATGATTTTATTCCCATAGCAGTGTTTTTTGTGGTTTTATTATATTTTGTCTATAACATTTTTGCGGGTAGAATTGTTTGCGTAAGGATATAAAAAAACGCGGAACTTTTCGCTTTATCCTCTAACCAGGTGTTGGCGTACCCAAGAAACAGATAACGACGAAAAAGCCCGCGCGATACGCAGGCATCTTAATCGCTTCGTGTTTCTTTAACATAGTCGCCAAACTTTGGTTAGAAACGAGACAATTAAAACGCTTTAATTTATGTCAAACAGTGTGCCGGTTGCACGTTCTTATATCATAGGCAAGTGGTGATTTTCAGTTGTTGTATTGCTTTTTGCTGAATTATAATTCTGTCGCGCAAACATAAGAAAAAACTTTTGTTTTTGTATCTGTTTGCCCGAAAAATAATTTTGAGTGGCTTTTGCTTGCGGAAACGTGGCCTATAACAGCATTATGCCGTTGAATATACGCCCTGAGTTTATACCCAACCGTCGTGCCGAGAAAAACTCCCGGTGGCGTGCGTAGGTGCACACGCCCGAGCTCTGTATATTCTGCTCGGGAATGCCGGCGGCGGTCAGTTGCCGGCGGTTGCATTCCCATAGGTCTATGTGCCACTTTTCTCCACCGTTACTGCAAGGTAGGCGTTTCGCTATGCGCTCCATTGTGGCATTTGTCACCTTGAATGCTTCGTAAACCTCGTCGTCTACCTCGAATGCGGAAAGTGAAATTCCCGGCCCTATAACGGCTCTTATATGCGAGGGGTTGCAGCCGTAATGTTCTTGCATCGTAGCAATGGTTTTAATTGCAATTTGCTGCACCGTGCCTCTCCAGCCGGCGTGTATGGCTGCAACCACTCTTGCGTGACAGTCGTGCAGCAGTATGGGGATACAATCGGCGGTGGAAACGCCTATGCAGATACCCGGCAGGTCGGTTACAATGGCGTCGACGCCGTATAGCAGTCGTTCCTGCTCTTCGGGAGTGAGGTCCTCAACTTTTTTATTGTAGCATAGTACTTTGTCGCTGTGTGTCTGACGGGGGAGTATGAGGCTCTTCTCGTCAATGCCTATCTCTGCGCATAGTGCTTTACGACATTCGGCAACGTGCAAGGGGGTGTCTCCGCAATAGTGAGTAATGTTGAACCCTCCATAATTGCCCGAGCCTTCTCCACGCATTGTAGAGAAGGCCCGGGCTTGTGTTCCGATATTGTATTCTAATAACTGTATCATTATCTTCGGGGGCGGAATATGAACTTCAGGGTTTGTATGTGTGTCTCTCTGTTATTGGGGTCTGTTGCGGGGTCCCAGCGTGGCATTGAGCGTGCTACGCGTATAGCCTCTTTGTCCATATGCTTGTTTCCGCTGCTTTCAACAATTTCCGGGTTGCTTGGGTAGCCGTCAGGGTCTATGCTTATGGTCACTGTCGCTCGTGAAACAAGCCTTTCGGCGCGACACTCCTTGGGGTAGCGGGTGTTTCGTTTCACAAACGCCCTGATGGCTTTTTCTCCGCCGGGAAATGTGGCTTTGGTGGTGGGCTTCTCTATCTTTTCTTCTTCGGCTTTGCCTGTCTGTGGCGCGTCTATGCGCTTTGCAGGCATAACCTCGGTCTTGCGCAGAGTGTTGCCTTTTCTCCCTCGCTTGATATTTTCTAAGCGATTCTCTTCCATAGTCCTCGCCCTTTGGTGCAGAACCTGTGCGTCGACTCTGGTTGTCGCGGCAAGCAACAGTAACAGTGTTAGAGCGTGGATTCTCATCGCTTTTAATGCTTTTGGGTTGCTTTTACAGTACCTCCAGGGCTTGCTCTATGTCTGCAATAATGTCCTCGACGTTCTCAATGCCCACCGACAGGCGTATAAGGTCGGGGTCGATGCCGGCCTCCATCAGCTGCTCGTTGGTCAACTGTCGGTGAGTGTGGCTTGCGGGGTTGAGCACGCACGAACGGGCGTCGGCAACGTGTGTCACTATGGCTATGAACTTAAGGCTGTCCATAAAACGTATAGCGTCCTCTTTGTCGCCCTCAACAGCAAAGGCCATTACTCCGCAACCTCCATTGGGAATGTATTTCTGCGCGAGCTCGTAGTACTTGCTGCTCTTCAGTCCGCAGTAGTTCACCCATTTTACTTTTGGGTGCTTTTCAAGGTACTCGGCAACCTTCTGCGCGTTTTCGCAGTGGCGCGGCATACGCAGGTGTAGTGTCTCGAGTCCTATGTTCAGCAGAAATGCGTTCTCGGGGGCCATTATAGCGCCAAGGTCGCGCATCACCTGTGATACCATTTTGGTTATGTACGCAGCCTTGCCGAATGCTTGAGTGTATACAAGGCCGTGGTAGCTGTCGTCGGGTTCTGTAAGGCATTTGAATTTGTCGTGCTGAGCCTCCCAGTCGAAATTTCCGCTGTCGACGACGCAACCTCCAACGGCAACGGCGTGTCCGTCCATATATTTCGTTGTGGAGTGTGTTACAATGTCCGCTCCCCATTCTATGGGACGGCAATTTACCGGTGTTGCAAAGGTGTTGTCAACTATAAGGGGTACTCCGTTGCTGTGAGCTATGGCTGCGAATTTTTCAATGTCGAGCACGTTCACGCTGGGGTTCGATATTGTCTCGCCGAACAGCGCTTTTGTGTTGGGGCGGAACGCCTTTTGAATATCCTCGGCGGGTGCGTCGGCATCGACAAAAGTTACATCAATGCCCATTTTCTTTAGTGTCACGGCAAAAAGGTTGTATGTGCCTCCGTAAATGGTTGTGGCCGACACAAAATGGTCGCCGGCGTTGCATATGTTGAGTATTGCGTAAAAATTGGCTGCCTGTCCCGATGAGGTCATCACGCAGCCCACGCCACCCTCGAGCGCATTTATCTTGGCACCAACGGCGTCGACGGTCGGGTTCTGCAGACGGCTGTAGAAATAACCGCTGTCCTCAAGGTCGAACAGACGTGCCATCTGCTCGCTTGTCTCGTACTTGAATGTTGTACTTTGGTATATTGGAAGTACCCTTGGCTCGCCTTTCTTGGGCTGCCAGCCACCTTGCACGCAAAGTGTTCCTGTGCTAAGTTTTTTGCTCATAATATCTGTTTTTTTAAATTTCTAAAAAATATTTTCCCGGTAAAAACTGTCCGCTTTATTGTTTTATATATTCAAAAAAATGCCTGTTTTTTCTTTTTTGCTCAATAAAAAACTTGGTGAAATTGACCTGGACAACTTTCCGGTTTTACTCTTTTTGTCAATTTTTCGTCGCGAATATAGTAAAATTCATTGGAAAAACACTTCTCTTTCTATGCTTTTTTGTACTTGCTTGGAATGTATTCTCGGGCAGCAAAAGTGATTGTTAAAACTTTGGTATTTTTTTTAATAAAAAATAAAATTTATTATCTTTGCAAGGTTGCGCATTAGTCAGTATGCCATTTTTTTTTTACATTGGCTGTGAACTGAATTTGTCAGATAGGTGCAACAGGACGGCTGTTTTTGGAGATAATAACAAACTATAATATGAAAAGGATTTTTACGCATTTTTTTACATTTTTGCTTTTAACGTGCGTTACCGGCGTAACAGCACAGACAGCGTTGACGTCGCTTGAAGCGGGTAAGGTATATCGCTTCAAGAGCGTGGGGTATTCAACTTATGCTTTGAACGCAAGTAGTAATACGGACGTAAATGCAGTCGTTGGAGATGAATCTGACCTGAGACAGCAATGGTATGTTGAAAAGGAGGGTGATTACTATGTGTTTCGCAATCTTGCGAATGGTGGCTTTCTGAAGGGTAATGGACAATCCTCTGCTTGGAGTATAAGTGAAGATTGTAGTGCTGATGCAAATAAATTTACTCTTTTTACATCGAACACAACGCATAATACCATAAAAGGTTACGGATACGGTAACTGGGGTTATATGCATTGTGATGGTTGGAAAGATATCGTGGGTTGGTCTAATGGTGACACCGATAATGGTACACATTGGGATATTGTAGAGGTTTCTTACACTGACGACGAAATTGACGCGCTTCTGGAAAATGCACCCACGGCAGCCGAGAAAGCGGCTTTTCAGCCGGCGCTTGATGCAATCTTTACCGACAAAGCCTGCACCGTGCTTGCCGATGCTTATACCGTAGCACAAATGAGCGATTCTCAGTTGCTCGCCGATGAGAAATATCTGGCTTTGCCCAGGGCTCTAAAAGCGATGGTGGGAAAAATTCGCGGTGGCGATTCTTCTTGGAACGAGGCAAGCGAAATATCCGGCAAGGAGTGGAGTAGCGAATATGCCAAAAGATTCCGTGTGCAGATGTATGAGCCTTACAGCGTCGAGAGCGAAATAACCAGTTTCCTTCGCATTAACGCTCACAGCAATATGGATAACCCTACAGGTATATATGCCAACGCGGGCGAGAATATCTATATTATGGTCGATGGGGATATTGCCGACGGTGCCGAACTATGGGTGGCCTATCGTGACGGCTTTGGAACGAGTGCGTACTATAATGACAGTAGATATACCCAATTGAAAAAGGGCTTGAATATTGTGCCTTACTCTGTTAACGGTGCCCAGTTGTGGATAAACTATCTGGTGCATACATACGACAGCAGTAAGGAGGGTGACGCTCGTTTCCGCGAGATAAGCGACTATAAGCCATTGAAAATACACATTGAAGGCGGTCACATTAACGGTTTCTACAATGCAATAGGTGACTTCCGCGCAACAACTCCCGAAGAAAACCTGTGGGGCGATGTCGACAATGATGCCGATTGGAACTACTATAAAGAGCGTGCACCGCTTAACGGAGCCGATGGCCGTCCTAACCGTGATTTTCCTTTGTTGGGACACCGTCAGGTGTTGTTGTTCCCGTTGGGTGACCAGGCTAACAGCGACGGTGGTACAGAAAAAGGTCTCCTCTATTGGCTCGATAATTTAGAAGTCCCTGACACTCCTAACTGTTACGGAGGTACAGGCAATACCTTTGGAACATTCGACGCCCAGTATCCCAATATGGGCTTGAGCGCTACTGGCGGTAAAATAAATATTATGATAGAGGCGTGGGACCGCATTATGTATTCGCAGCTTGCGACAATGGGTCTTGTAAATACCTCTACAATAGAGACAATGAATGCTCTCTATCCGCGTTGGACAGCCGATGGCAAAAACGCCGAAATATACAACTATGGTGCAGCGGCCGATGGAAAGTCTTATCTCGAATTCTGCGAAGGACGCGACTACAGCGAGTATTTTAATCACCACGGTGCAGCGGTGGGCGCTCCCAGCGGTTATATGAGCGGCGGTTGGAAACTTTGTAACTACCACTATAATACAATGGGTAGCATCATTGGCAAAATTGCAACCGAAGCAGGCCCGACCTGGGGACCGGCTCACGAAATTGGTCACCAACATCAGGCTGTCTTTAACCTCAACGGACAGACCGAGGTTACAAACAACTTCTTCTCGAACGTGGCTGTGTGGTATATGGGTATGGGTACCTCTCGCGTGAATGGCAATGAAGGCTCGCTTGAGAGCGTTCTTGGAGCATTCAATACCGAGAATAACGACCTTTACACCAATAACATTTGGGCAATAACACACCTGTACTACCGCTTGTGGCTCTACTACCACCTTGCTGGTAATAATACACAATTCTGGCCCCGTTTGTTTGAACTTTGCCGCCAGATACCCATTGTGAATGGTGGGCAGATAAGCGGTGAGACATCTTTGCTGCGTTTCTATCAGCACGCTTGTAATGCAGCCGGCGAGGACCTGACAGAATTCTTCCGTGCACACGGTTTCTTCGAGCTTATGACCGACCGTTTTGTGGGCGACTACAGCAACGCTATCTACAATGTAACTCAGGCGCAGATAGATGCTGCTATAAAAACGATAAAGGACAAGGAATACCCCGAAAATCTGTCGATAATCTTTATAAACGACGGAACCTCTACGACAACCAAGAAGCACGATGGCTCTACAGCTCGTGCGCTTTGGGACAATTCGGCTACTGCCGAGATGGGTTCTGTAAATGACTTTATCGATGGCAATGTTGAAATAACATCGAGTTATACAGCAACCATTGACGATAATGGTAATGTAATAATGAGTGGCGGCACCGGAGGTGTGGGCTTCCTTGTGCTCAACGAAAAAGGGGAACTCCTGTCATTTAGCAATAAAAAGGAGTTTGCTCTTAGCTCCGAAGCTGCTTATCTTGTTGCAACAGGAAAGGCTACAATATCGGCTGTTGACGATGAAAGCAATACTCTTATTGCCGCTGTTGACGTCGTTTCAACAAGGTTTGCCCTTTTGCAGGAACTTGTCGACAAGGTAAAAGTTCTCACAGAGAATCTTTCCGAAACACGCGTTGGTTACTACAAGCCATCGGCAGTTGAGCATTTGCAGGAGTATGTTACCGATGCCGAGACAGTTATTGCCGATGCCGACCAGGCGAGCTTGCAAGCTGTTTATGAACTACTGTACAACGAATATAACGCTGTTGTTGCCAACGAATTTTCACGCGTGAAATTCATTCCTAACAGTAAATATCTTATTAAGAACAAGGGCAATAACAGTAAAATAATGTCGGAAAACAATGACACTGTGGTAACGACAAATAGCGAGTCGGACGCAACGCAGTGGCTCATTGAGCGCGACATTGCCTATAGAATAAAAAATGTGGCTTCGGGTAAATATTTGCAGGGTGTAACCGACGAGAATGGCAAACCGTTCACATTGGGTGCCGATGCTGTAAATTACAATATTACCGAGGTTGCTACCGGTTGGTTCGCTATTTCGGCATCGCAGACACCGAGCCGATATATGAATATGAACGGTGCTAATAATGCCAAAGTCATCACTTGGGGCTCTTCGGGAGACAATAATTCACAGTGGAGCTTTGAACTTATAGGCGATGCCGATGAGACTTACGAGGCTAAGGAAAATCTGCTGGAACTCTCAAAAAAGGCTTTGGCGCTTGTCGACAATGTTGCTGTAATCAACTATATCGAGGGCGATAAAGTGGCATTGCAGTGCGGGGACAGCAACCAGGCCAACTACATTTGGTCGAATGCTGCGGTTAATGGCAATGACGTTGACAAATTGCTCGATGGCAATAAGGATACGTTCTTCCATTCGCAGTGGGGTAATTCAACAGCACCCGCCGACGGCTGGGGACACCACATTACCGTTGACCTGGGCAGCGCTACCACTCTTTCATCGTTCAAGTTCAAATATACCACACGTAACGACGCTAATTTGTCGAATTATCCCAAGGCAATAGATGTCTATGGCAGTCTCGATGGAAACGATTATACCAAAATATCTTCGTTCACAGGCTTGACAACAGGCAAAGGCGTCGACAACGAAGGTGTGGTTATGGGCGATGGAACCATTTATCGTTATTTGCGTTTCCTTGTTGTCGATGCAACACCCAACAATGGGGGCGTAAACACCGGTGACGACGGAAAGGTGTTCTTCCATATGTCGGAATTCTCTCTCTATCCTATAACCATTAGCGCGACAGTAAAGGACGACTATGTGTCGAATGTTACCACTCAAGCTGTCCTTGCTGCTTACCGGAATGCCGAGGAGGGCAGGTCGGTGTATAACAACGCATCGGCAACTAAAGTTGTTGTTGACGCGAAAGAGGCTGCGGTTGAAGAAGCTTACAATACTCTGCTTCAGCAGTATAACGATGTTAAAGACGCTGTGCTTGAGGCAAAGAAAGCTACATTGCAAGAGTGGATAGATAAAACTACGGCGCTTATAGCATCGGCCGGAACGGTGGAGTTTGCAAAGAATGAAAAGGTCGACCTTCACGGTAAACTTTATGCCGAAAGACCATATACTAATGGCGGTACCGGAGATAGTGACTATTCAAGCCAAGAAGATGATTATAATTTGCTTGATAATGAGCCTTCAACTCATTTCCACTCCGATTATCACAGTACAATGCCCAATGTACCATATATTCGTGTCGATTTGGGTGAGAATGATTCTGCCGACAGGTTTACTTTTAACTACACGACTCGCAGTACAGGTACCGGTTACCCAACAACAATCAAATTATATGGAAGTAATTCGGAAATTACTTATGATGATGTGAAGAATACAGAGCCTTTGGCGGTCTTTACAACATCTGATGCCGAAAACCCTTTACCTTCAAAATATGACGAGTGGGAATCGAACTGTATCGAAGCTACAACTCCGTTCCGCTATTTTGTATTTGCAGTAACTTCGTCATCGGTAACAAAAACATATAATGGTGTTCAGAAACCCTATTTTGTAATGTCTGAATTCGGATTTACAAAAGTCAGTGGGACAACAGTTACCATCACCAATGATGTGGTGAGCGAGGAGTTGCTGCTCAACACCTCTCTTGCCAACAGTAAGGCTATTAAACTGCACGAAGAGTCAACATCGACGGCTATGATTGACGAGGCTATAGTCGATATTCAGGCAGCCTATAATGAACTATATGCTGTTATAAACGATATAAGCGCCTACAAGACCGCATTGCAACAACTGATTGACGATACTCAAGCCTTGTATGACACAATGTCGCTCGATGGCAAGGTGAACAACTACTATGCCACATCGACTCTGACCGATGCCTACCTTGAAACTGTTGCTGCCGAGATTGCTGAATCGCAAGCAGTGATTGACAATGCTGCATCTGTAAAAGAGCAATATATTACGGCAACCGAAGAACTGCAGGAAAAGCACGATGCGCTGTTGGCTATCGAGAACGCAAAAGTAACCGACAAAAGCAGCCTCGAAGGTGTGTTGAATGATATGCAGACATTGCTCGATGAAATTTCAGAGGATATAATCGTAGAAAAAACCTCATTGGCTTTACAGACAACCGAAGCTGATGCCGACTTTTATATATGGTGTAACAAGCCGGCCGGTGATAGCGATGGCATTGTCGGTCTCATAGACAAGAACAATGACGGCACAGCAAATACCGATACTTATCTGGGTACTGAATGGGGGGCAACCGTACCTGCTTATACTCATTATATAGAAGTTGACCTTGGCGAGGCGAAATTGGCCGATTTCTCATTTGACTATACTACACGTGATTCCGGTTACTCCGACCAGCGTCCTTATTCAATTAAACTATTGGGTAGCAATGATAAAGAAAACTACGAGGAGATAACAATTTTCTCAGAAGGTATGCCTGTGGGACAACGTGAATTGTGGGCTTTGTCAACACCATTTGTGCTTGATTCTGTTTATCGTTATTTGCGATTCGCAGTAGCCTCGGATCCGGGAAGAGGTTACTTCCATATGTCCGATTTTAACCTCTATGCTTACAATGCAATATTGTTAAAAGACAATTATGCAGCCTTTGAAATAAATAATGAGCAGATTATTGGACTGAGCACTGCATACAAGAATGCAATTGCAGCCAAAGAACTCTATGTGACTGCAGACAATTACGGTGTCGTGCTTTCTGAGCTGCAACAGCAATACGATGCTCTGTTGGCAATAAAGAATGCCAATGTAACCGACAAGAGCGAACTTGAGGCTCTTAAAAATGACACCGAGAGTCTTATAGACGAGGTTTCGGCAATCAGCACCGAGGAGACTGTTATACCAATGCAGTGTACCGATGCCAATGCGCCTTATTTCCTCTATTGCAACGCCGAGGGTAAGACTAATAATTATGACGGAGATAATACTGGTGTTCTTGCGTTGCTCGATGTCAACACCGATGGTACACCCAACACCGGTACATTCCTGCACACAACATATTACGGTGATGACTACGATGCCGATTGCGCCGAATTAGGTCACTATCTGCGTCTCGATGTTGGAGCGGGTAAGGCACTGAAAGTGTTTAAATTCAATTATGTGGGCCGTGTCAATAATACCGGCAATGCGCCTGCAACCATAGTTGTCGAAGGTAGTAACGACCTGAATAACTTTGACGTGATAACAGAGATTACCGGTTTGCCGAGCGAGAATAATGCAACCTACGCATCGGGTGAAATTACCAACGGAAAGGCTTATCGTTATGTTCGTTTCAGAGTAACTGCGACACAAAATAATAGCAAATATAACGGAAAGGTGTTCTTTGCGTTGAGCACATTCGGTGTTACAGCGTGTGAAACTATTGAGGTGGGTAGCGAGTATGCAATAAATATGAAATTGGCAGATGTTGTAACAGCCCTTAATAAAGTAGTCGATGCTACAGAATTTGTAGGCAAAATCGATGGACCTGAATATGTGCCGGAAAGTGCTTACAACAACGAGCTTGATGAACTTCAGGCTGCGTACGACAAGCTTTACACTGCAAAAATGCTCCAGGGTATACCGGTGACATTGACAACCGATGCTACCAACCCTGTACTCTATAGAATAAGAATCAATCGTGGTAACGCAAAGGTTCTTGAATATGATGGTGCGGCCGGTGCAAGTGGGTTCGTTGCAGTAACCGACACCACGGAGTATCAGTATCCTTACCAGGCGTGGTATTTTATGCAAGGAGACGATGAGGCTTCGTATGACGATATATTTATTCTGCCTTATCGCCACAATGGTGCTGTAAATACCGCAATGAAGCTCGGAACCAATAACATCTCCGACGGAATCGAAAAGGTAAAGGCGGTTGACGGTGCCGATGAAAGTTATAAACTAAACTGGTACATCACCTTTAAAGAGGGTTCTACAGCTGAGGGTTGGTGGAATATCCAGCCCGAGGGTAAGGGTAACTATTTTAGTAATCATAGTGGAGAAGCCAAAAAGATGGGCTTCTATAATTCGGCCGGTGACGATGGTTCGGAATTTAAGTTTGAACTTATAGAAAATAAGAACTATTTCTGTGATGCTTACTATTCTTTGCTTGACCTCTATAATGAGTGTGAAGGAACAGTAGAGGGTGGTTCATCTGTCGGAGATTATGCCGATGCTGCTGCTGTTGACGCTTATAATGCTGCTTACACGCAGGCCGGCTCGTTGCTTGAAACAGAGACTGCGCCCGAAGCCGATTACAGCAATGCCTTTACTGCTCTTGATGAGGCTAAGAACTCTTTGAGAGTCATTATGCCCGAGGAAACTTCTGATGCAGCTCCTAAACTGTATGTAATAAGGAATGCGCATTATGAAAATTCCAAGATGTATGCAAGCGGCGATACCGTTCCGTCATTGTATTACAACAACGATGCAATGTGCTCAAAGTTTGTCTTTACATTTGAGTCTGCCGGTGACGGAAAATTCAAGATAAAGTCACTCGAAAGAGGAACTTATCTCTCTTCGGCCGAAGGACACGGTACCGAGACTGTTGTGAAAATTGCCGGTGACGCCGATGATGCAATTCCTGTAACAATATCTCGTATCTCAAGTGGTAGTCGCGCAGTGTCTATCGTTCCCGATGGTGGCGCAATGATTCACGCGGCATCGGGCGACAGAGTCGTCGGGTGGAATAAAAATGACGCATCGGGTGCTTCGGCTTGGTTTATTGATGAGGTTGAAAACCTTTCCGATGTTCATTTTAATGTATCGATGAAGGCTGAATACTCGTCGGTGATGCTTGGTTACCCGGCCGAGGTTCCCGACGGTGTCGAGGCTTATGATGCTGTAGGCATTGACGGGGCGTATGTAGACCTTGTTCCTGTGAACGGAGTAATTCCAGCAAACACTCCGGTTGTTCTCAAACGCACCGATAATGAGCTCGGAGTGACAAAGGTCTATGACTTCAAGTACACCAATGAGGCTCCGGAATACAGCAACGAAAATCCTTCATTGCTCGGCGGTAGCCTGTATGTGAAATATGTTGCCTGTGATGCGAATAGCAATTACTATAAATTGATGATAAAGACCGGTGAAACTGTTGCCCGAATGTACCATATGTACAAGGAGTTTAATGAGAACGGAGTAAGCCAGGGAAGCAGCGATGCCGGCGGACACATTAAGTGTAGTGCCAATAAGATATATATGTGTGTCCCTGAATCGAATAAAGTCGCATCGTATAGCTTGCGCGTTATCGAGAACGGAGTAACAGGTGTTGACGAGGTTGACAGCGAGCGCGGTGAGGACGTTATATACGACCTTCAGGGCCGCAAGGTTACCGAGGTGACCTCTCCCGGGTTCTATATTGTCAATGGCAAGAAAGTGTATGTGAGATAATCGTTTTAAATTGAAAATTGGTATAAAGCAAGTGAAATGAAAATGAAGAAAGAATATATAAATCCGATTGTTGATGTAATAGAACTCTCACTAACCGGTATTATTGCGTTGAGTATAGGCGATGGGCCAATTACCGAAGGTGATGCCGAAGAGGCTACAGATGTTTTTCGTGGCGATTGGAACGATATTTGGGGAGATTGCAAGTAATTCCCCTGTATAATATAAAAATCAAATGGGACACAGTGTGCTACTGTGTCCCATTTGATTTTCTATTAGCGGTTACGGTATTTGTTCGGGTAGGGTGCGACACGCTCAAACGCTACGTAAGGCTGCCCGGTGGCGGGAGTGCCGTATTTTGGGTTTTACGCCCTTTTTAAAGCCCGAACGAGATACTGTCAATGCCTGAATATATGAAACTGCAAATTCCAATTAGAACAATGCCTGCAACGCAAATAATGAGGCTTGCTTTAATATAAGGGTTGCTCTTTATTGTGGGCAGAGGGCTTTCGTTGCTGTTGATGTACATCGCTTTTACAATCTTCAGATAGTAGTATAGTGATATTACTGTGTTCACAAGAGCTATGAACACAAGTACCTTGAACCCGGCTCCGAATGCCGACATAAACACAAAGAACTTACTGAAGAACCCTGCAAATGGGGGTATTCCTGCAAGCGAGAACAGTGCAAGTGTCATAATAAGCGCCAGCTTAGGGTTGCTCTTGTATAGAGCGTCACAGGTTCTTATGGTTACCGCACCGCGAATCTCCCACTCGATGGTCTCTATCACCGCAAAGACAGCCATATTGGCCACCATATACACCAGAATATAATAGACCATCGAGGCCATTCCGTCGGCGCCTCCGCCAATGACAGCAAGCATAATATAGCCGGCTTGCGATATACTGCTGAACGCCATAAAGCGTTTCAGGAACCTCTGCTTTATTGCCATAAGGTTAGCGACGGTGATGCTTGCCACTGTGGTAATGTATATAATCGTCTGCCACTGCCCGGTTATTGCCGTAAAGACCTTTGTAAGCACTACAAAAAGCGTGAAGATGGCTGCACCCTTTGATATTACCGACAGATAGGCTGTTACGGCTGTCGGTGCGCCTTGATAGCTGTCGGGAGCCCACATATGGAACGGCACAAGGGAAATTTTGAACCCCATTCCGGCAAAAAACATTACAAGGGCGAATATCTGCATAGGCATTCCTGTTATCAGTGTGCCCATATCGGTAAAGTATAGCGTTCCGGTAGTGCCGTAGAGGAATGATATTCCATAGAGCATTATCGCCGAAGAGAACATCGAGTTGAGTATGTATTTTATTCCGGCTTCGGCCGAATTGTGACGATATTTGTCGAACGCCACAAGGCAGGCAAGCGGCAACGATGCAAGCTCTACACCTACAAAAAGCAATAGAAAATGCCGTGCGCTAATCATAAAGTACATTCCCAGCAGAGTACTCAGCAACAGAATGTAGAATTCTCCACGTTTATAGTGTGTGGCGCTGCTGCTCAGCCAGCGGTGCGATTGCAATATTACCAGCAGGCTTCCAAAGGCGAGTATGGCCTTGAACAGCACTGTTATTGCGTTACTCTCGTACATTCCTCCAAAGAGCGTGTAAGAATCCCTGTTGCTGAGTGTGAGCACTACAAGAAGCAGGGTGAGCAGACACACCATCGGGTGGAACAGACGACGGTAGCGACCGGTAGCGATAAGGTCGTAGAAGAATATCACAAGGTATATGCCGAGCAGGCTTACCTCGGGGCGCATTGCAAAGAATTGTATGTAGTTCATATATTGTTGTTGATGGCTTTAATTATATAATGTTTGCGAGCACGTCGTTCACACCGCTGTTCACAAGGTTGCTAATCCACATAGGTGCTACGCCCAGTGCAAGAACGCACAGTACAAGGCTTATGACCGCGAAACGTTCGTCCCAAGTGGCGTCGCTCAACTTCAGGTGTTCGTTATTCTCGGGTTCGCCGTATAGTATACGTCCCACAACACGCAGAATATATACTGCTGTAATAACAATGCTTGTGCAAGCGATTATGGTTACCACGCGGTGGAACGTGTCATTGACCTCGAATGCGCCGACAAAGACCGTCATCTCGGCGACAAAACCGCTGAAACCGGGCAAGCCAAGGTTGGCGAGTCCTGCAATGACGTAGCCCACGGCAATAAAGGGCATAATCTTCATCAGTCCGCGCATCTCTCTTATGTCACGTGTGTGGGTACGACCGTATATCATACCTATCAGCGCAAAGAACAGTGCAGTCATAAGTCCGTGCGACAACATTTGCAATATGGCACCGGTGCAGGCTGTTTTTGTCATCATAAGCAGTGCAAAGAGTACAAGACCGCAGTGTGACACCGATGAGTAGGCGTTTATGTACTTGAGGTCGGTCTGGCTTATGGCGCTTAGCGCTCCGTAGACCACGCTGATTGTTGTGAGAATAATGAAAATCCACGCAAGGTCTTCGGCTGCCTGTGGCAACAGGTACATTGCTATACGGAAACAGCCGTATCCGCCCAGCTTCATCAATACTCCGGCGTGAAGCATCGACACCGACGTGGGGGCGCAAGCGTGACCATCGGGGCTCCAGGTGTGGAACGGGAATAATGCTCCAAGAACTCCGAATCCAATGAATGTAAGCGGGAAGAATATATATTGCACGTCGGTGGGTATGTTGTTCATCGCAGCAATCTCGTGTATGTTCATTGTGGAAGCTCCGCTTCCAAAGTATATGCCTAATATGCCCATTAGCAGAAAAGCCGAACCTCCCATAAGCATCAAAGTGAGCTTCATTGCCGAATATTCCTTATTTCCGCTGCCCCAAACACCAATGAGCAGGTACATTGGTATGAGCGCTGTCTCGTAGAACATAAACATTGTAAAAAGGTCGGTCGAGATAAAAAATCCATACACGCCGGTCGACAGCAGGGTGTACCACAGGAAAAATTCCTTTGTCATCGGAGCTATCCTCCACGATGCGAATGTGCCGGTAAACACTATTATCGACGATAGCAGCAGCATTGCCACGGAAATTCCGTCGACACCAATGGAAAAACAGATGTTCAGCGGCTTGTACCACTCCCACGAAGCGCAGTAGAGCATAGCCTCGGCTGCTCCGGCATTGCGCTGTGCAATAAAGTCAATTGTCAGGTACACCGAAAGGGCAAGCAGCAGGGTAGACCCCGCAACCATAGTGGCGCGTACCTGTTTTATGCCGTTGCAGCCCCACAAGGCGAGCAGCATCAGCAACGGTATAATTACAAACAGAATAAGTATATTCATCGCCTTTTTCTCCTATTATTTAATTAGTGTATAGCAAAATGAGTATAATAATCAATGCTCCGCTCAAAAAGTATATGCAGTATGTCTGTATGTTGCCACTCTGGAAAGGACGCACCAGCGCTGCAGCCTTCTGTGTACCCTTTGCGAGCAGGTTCAGCGACCCATCGACAATGTGGCGGTCGAACCACGCTATGGGACGGCTTATACAGTTGAAAATAATCTTTTTTGTAATGAACAACCATACTTCGTCAATGTAGAAGCGATGGTACGCAGCCTTTATCGGGCCTCGCAACAGGGTGTTTATAAAACGTGTAACACCACTCTCGCCGCGTGCGTACATAAATGTTGCAATTGCTATTCCGCCAACAGCGAGCAAAATGCTGATTGTGGCAATAGTGCTCTCTATGTGTATGGTGTACGGTTCGCCGTTGCTGCTTACAAACTCCCCGAACGGTATGAACCCGGCTACGCAAGTCACAATAGCGAGTATAATAAGTGGCAAAGTCATTGTCAGCGGTGCCTCGTGAGGCTTGTGTGGCTCGTGGGGCAGAGTGCCTGCGTCGTACAGCGCTTTTTGTGCAGCATAATAGTCTTTTCCCCAGAAAATAAGATAATAGAGCCTGAACATATAGAACGCTGTCAGTGCGGCAATACCGCTCATAAATATTCCCATAGGCGTAGAGAATGCGTAGCAGGCAGCAAGAATCTCGTCTTTGCTGAAGAAACCGCTGAAAGGCGGTATCCCCGCAATGGCAAGGCAGGCAATGAGAAAAGTTGCGTGCGTGATGGGCATATACTTGCGCAAGCCTCCCATACGCTCCTTCTCGTTGCTGTGAACGGCGTGTATAATAGCTCCTGCGCCCAGGAATAGCAACCCCTTGAACATTGCGTGTGTGAAAAGGTGGAACATAGCTGCCATATAGCCCAGTCCGCCCTCGTGGGGGTCACAGCTTGTGCACACGCCCAAGGAAACCATCATAAACGCTATTTGCGATATTGTCGAGAATGCAAGCACACGCTTGATGTCGGTCTGCACGCAAGCAACAACAGCCGCGTAAAGCGCCGTGAACGCACCGGCGTAAGCAATCAGGTGCAGAACCTCAGGAGCGTACCCGATGAACAACGGAAACATACGCGCAACAAGGTAAACGCCTGCAACAACCATTGTGGCTGCGTGTATGAGCGCCGATACAGGTGTCGGACCCTCCATTGCGTCGGGCAGCCAAATGTGCAACGGGAACATTGCGCTCTTGCCGGCACCGCCTATGAACATCAGCAGCAACGCTGTGGGCAGAATAGCTCCCGCGGCTGTAAGTACAGCAGGGTCGGGCGTGAAAGAAAATGTCTGCGTATAATAGCCATATATTAGTATGCCGATGAGAAAGAAAAGGTCGGCGAAACGTGTGACTATAAAGGCTTTCTTCGATGCGGCAATAGCTTCGGGCCTGGTATAGTAGAACCCTATGAGCAGGTACGACGATACGCCGACAAGTTCCCAGAATATGTACATCTGGAAAATATTGGTTGCAACTACAAGCCCAAGCATCGAGAATGTAAAAAGCGACAGAAAAGCGTAGTAGCGCTGGAATCCACGTTCGCCCTTCATATATCCCATAGAGTATATGTGCACCATAAGACTAACTGTCGTAATTACCACGAGCATCATTGCCGAAATAGGGCTTAATAAGATGCCCATATCAATGCTCAGTGTGTCGTTGAGCGGTAACCACGTTATGTTGTATGGCATAATATCGGCGTATGCGCCGGCGGCGTTACGCCCTATGGCAAAATACTCCGCAGCGACAATATAGGCAAGAACGGTTGTTGTCAGTAGCGACAATGTGCCTATGCTTCCGGCTACGCGTGCGGACATTCTGTTTCCTGACAGCGCAAGCAACGTGAAACTCAGTAGCGGTAGCGCAATAATGTATATCGAGAGTTCCATATTCTTTTAATGCTTTAAGTTTGTAAGCCTCTTGACGTGTATCGAGTGTATGTTGCGATACACATTTATAATAATTGCAATAGCTACGGCTGTCTCGGCAGCAGCAATGCCAATGCCGAACAGTGAAAAGATGTATCCCTCGAGGCGGTTGGCAAAAAAGTAGGCGTTGAATACCGCAAAGTTAATGTCCACGGCATTGAGCATCAGCTCGGTGCATATAAGCAACGACACAAGGTTGCGGCGCGTGAAGAATCCGAAGACTCCGACGAAGAACAGCACCGCCGACAGTATAAGTATGTATTCCGCAGGTATATTCATAGTCTTTTATTTTTTTCGTGCGATGAGAATTGCACCAACAGTGCAGGCGAGCAGCAGCACGCTCATAACCTCAAAGGGCAAAATATAGTTGTACCTTTCGGTGCCCATAAGCGCCAGTCCTACTTCCTGCATTGTGACGTTGAGATTCATCGGTGCCTGAGCTGCGAAACTGGTAGTCTTTATAAGGTAAACTGTGATAATCAAGCCGGTAAGGGCTGTTACAACTCCGGCCAAGTAACGACGGAGCGATGTTTGTGTCACGTCCATACTGCCCTTGCCCAGCAACAGCACTGCAAAAATAAGCAGCACGACTATTCCGCCGGCGTACACCGTAATTTGTACTGCGCCAAGAAAAGCATAGTGAAGCATAAAGTACAGCCCCGCTGTTCCAAACAGAACGAATAGCAATTGCGTGGTTGCGCGCATAATCTTGCTCGATGTAACAGCAAACAGTGCCGCCACGACCATCACAAGGGCTAATGCCGAGAAAATAATCATATTTATACTCATATTCTCTTTTATTTATTTAGTTTCAGAATTAACTTACGACGGTCGAATACGGCATTCTCAAAGTCGTTGCTGAACTCAATGGCCCCTTTCGGACAAGCGTTTACGCACAACTGGCAGAACATACACGAACCGAGGTCGTAGTTGTATTCGGCAAGCATTTTCTTGCTTTTGCCCGTCTCGCTGTCGGTGACGGTTGTGGTGCTTATGCTTATAGTGCCGTTAGGGCAGGCTTGCTGGCACAATCCGCACGCAATACATTTGTTGTTGCCATTATCGTCGAGTGGCATATAAAGTACGGCTCTGTGGCGTTCGGGAATGTGCAGCGTTTTGCGGTTCTCGGGGTAGTGCTCAGTGACTTTAGGCGTGAAAAACTCACGCAATGTGACTCCAAGGCCTGTGGTGACCGACAGTGTGGCCTCGAATATTTTTCCAATATATGTGTCCTTGAATTTCATCTTCTTGGTATTTAAATTAGAATGTCCAACCCATAACCACGCATATTGTCATTATAAGCAGGTTAATCAATCCTATGGGAACCATATACTTCCACTCGAGTATGAGAACCTGGTCTATGCGCATACGGGGGAATGTCCATCGTATCCACATAAGTATCCACACAACAAACAGTGTCTTTCCCATAAACCATACAATGCCGGGAATCCAGCGCATAGCTTCGTTAAACCAGTCAAGACCACTGATGTAAAGTGGTGTCCACCCGCCAAGGAATATTGTGCTTGCAATACCGGCAATGATGAACATATTCATAAATTCGGCAAGGTAGAACATTCCGAATCCCATTCCTGAATATTCGGTGTGATAACCGGCTGTAAGCTCCGATTCGGCCTCGGGAAGGTCGAATGGCGCGCGGTTGGTCTCGGCGTTACCGGCAATAAGATACATAATAAATGCAATTACAGCTGGGACGTGTCCTCGGAATATAAACCACCCTTCGGACTGGGATTCTACAATGTCGCTAATTTGCATTGTGCCGCTAAGAACCACAAGGGTAAGTATGCTCAGTCCCATCGACAGTTCGTAACTGATCATCTGTCCGCCGCTTCTTATGGCACCAATCATCGAGAATTTGTTGTTGCTGCTCCAACCGGCAAGCAGAATGCCAAGCACGCCGAACGACGAAGCTGCCATAATAAAAAATATTCCGATATTAAAGTCTAACAGCTGTAATCCGCGTACAAAGGGCAGGCAACTGAACGTAATGAGCGAGCTCATAATAACAAGGAACGGCGCAAGATTGTACAATATGCGGTCGGAGTTCTTAATCTCTATTATCTCCTTAATGAGCATCTTGAAAACGTCGCCGAATACTTGCAACAGGCCCCACTTTCCGACGCGTGTAGGTCCAACACGGCACTGGAACGCTGCCGAGACCTTACGTTCCATATAAATCATTGCAATGGCAATCACAAGATAGCCCACAACTGCGCAGAGCGCAGCAAGAATACACTCCACAATAGTTGCTGCCTGGTGTGGAAGTACCGAATTAAGGTATTGGTCAATAGCGGTAAGTATGTACTTGAAATCTATCATTTTTGTCTCTCTTTATCGGTCGATGTCAGGAATTACATAGTCGAGCGATGCTCCTATGGTTATCAGGTCGGCAATTTTGCACCCTTTGATAATTTTCTGTGCTGCGGCGATGAGCGGTAGTCCTGTCGGACGGAATTTTATGCGGTAGGGGTATTTGTCGCCGCGACTCTCGATAAAAACACCAAATTCACCGCGCGAGCCCTCTACCGCTGCGCTGAATCTTCCTTCAGGCAGTCTTATGATGGGCTTTGTCTTTGCCTTGTAGTCGCCTTCGGGAATGTTGTCGATAAGCTGTTCAATAATGTGTATAGACTCCATAATCTCCTCAAGGCGCACCAATAAGCGTGCGTAGCTGTCGCCTTCGGTGTGTAGAATCTCTTTAAAATCGACCTTGTCATACACCCCGTAAGGGTGGCGTTTGCGAACGTCGCACGCCCACCCCGAAGCGCGTCCGGTGCCGCCGGTTGCGCCGAATGAAATAGCCTCTTCGCGGGTAAGCACGCCCACTCCAATAGTACGGTTACGCAGAATGATATTGTCGACAAAGAGTGCGTAGTACTCTTTTATCTTTCTCTTTTGTTCGTTGCAGAACTCTTTTACCTTGCGTGCAAAGTCCGGGGTAATGTCGGCCTGTACACCGCCAATGGTGTTGTAATTCTGAATCAGACGCCCGCCCGTAACCTCTTCCATTACGTCGATGACCTTCTCGCGCTCGCGGAAACCGTATATGAACCCGGTGATTGCGCCCATATCCATAGCCATACAGGAGTACATAAGCAGGTGCGAGTCAATGCGTTGCAATTCGTCCATAATTGTACGTATATATTGCACGCGCTCGCTGACCTCGAACCCGATGGCTTGCTCAATGCACATACAGAGTGCGTGGCGATTCTGATGGGCGCTCAAGTAGTCTAAACGGTCGGTAAAGGCAAGTGTTTGCGGGTAGGTGCGGCTTTCGCACATTTTTTCAATTCCACGGTGTATGTATCCGCAACGTATATCGACTTTGCGAACCTCCTCGCCCTCGAGCGAGAGGTGGAAACGCAACACTCCGTGTGTGGCAGGGTGTTGTGGTCCTATATTTATAATATATTGGTCGTAGTGCAGTATCTTGAGCTTTTCGACAATCTCGGCAAGCTCTCTGTCGTCTTTAATGTCGTACTCGCGCAAAAACTCTTCGGCCGGCTCGCTCTCGAGACGTACCGGGTTGATGGCTTCGCTTGTGTCGTAGTCCTTACGCAGCGGGTATCCCACCCAGTCGTTGCGCAGGAACAGACGCCGCAAGTCGTGATGCCCTGAAAATCTAATCCCGAAAAAGTCGTAAACCTCTCTTTCGTATAGTTCGGCAACCTGCCATATATCGCTCACGCTGGGAATCTCGGGGTTATTGCGTTCGGGAGTGCGTACAGCAAATGTGGCACCCTCGCGGGTGGCGCTGTTCTCGAGAATATATATTACGCCTAACCCCTCGTCGCCCCAATCCATTCCAATTAACTCGCGCAGAAAGTCCATTCCTTCGGCACGCAGTTTCGTCATTGTCGGACGTAACTCCTTTATGTCAATAAATGTAATATCCATTATTCTTTGCTGTTTGTCCCCTCTGCGACAGGGTAGTTTGTTACTATTATCGGCTCGTCGGGCATAGTTCCTCTCTTTTGGTGTTTGTTCTTGCCGCCGAGGAACTTTTCTATTTTAACTTTACGCTGCAACTGCATCATTCCGTATAGGATAGCTTCGGGGCGGGGCGGACAGCCGGGTATGTATACATCGACAGGGATAATCTTGTCTATCCCGTTCAGTACGTGGTATGACCCTTTGAACGGTCCTCCGCTTATTGCGCAGCCGCCAACGGCAACAACGTACTTAGGCTCGGCCATCTGGTCGTACAGACGCTTGAGCACCGGTGCCATTTTGTGGGTTATTGTGCCTGCGCACATAATAAGGTCGGCCTGTCGGGGGGAATTTCGCGTAACCTCGAACCCGAAGCGTGCAAAATCGTATCGGGCTGCGCCCACTGACATAAACTCTATTCCGCAGCAGCTTGTCGCGAATGTCAGCGACCACAGAGAGTTACTGCGCCCCCAATTTATAAGTTCGTCGAGCTTGCCCAACACAACGTTGGTACGCTCCTTGTTGACCTGGGCAATGAGCGCCTCGAGCGTCTCGTTGTCCTTAAACTCCTCATAGGGTATTGATTTAATGACAGGCTTTTTCATTTCCATTCAAGTGCTTTTTTGCGCCAAGCGTATGCAAGGCCCAATATTAGAAACGCAAGGAAAAACAGTACTCCCACAAGAGCTTTTATTCCAAGCTCTTGCACAATAGTTGCCCAAGGGAACAGAAAGACAGCTTCGATGTCGAACATCAGGAACAGAATGGCGAAAAGGTAGTAGCCGGCCTTGAAGTGTATCCACGTCGAGCCTTGGGTGGGAATACCACATTCATAAGCCTCGCCCTTTTGTTTGTTGAAGGTGCGCGGGGATATCCATCTTGTGATTATCATTACCATTGCAACAAATGCCGCCGAGGTAACAATCATCGTGAATAACAATAATAGATTCATATTATAACGGTTAAAATCCTCTCTTATAAACAAAAAGCGACGCGTTTTTCCCGTTTGTGCCGGTAAAAACGCATACGTACGTGGCAAAGCTACAAAAAATACCGTTTGGGGTGGATTCTAAAAACGGGGTATTTTTGTCTATCTTTAACGAAATTTAAACATTGGGCTTTAATTCAATATTGTATCAAGAAGCATCATCAAGGTGAAACCGGTTGCGAAAGTAATTGTGCCCACATTGCTGTGCTTGCCTTGTTGCGACGAGGGTATAAGCTCCTCGACTACAACGTATAGCATTGCTCCGGCAGCGAATGCAAGCAACAGAGGCATTGCCGCATTGCTGCTGTTGTCGAGAAAGAGCATTGTCGCTACAGCTGCTATTGGCTCGACGAGGCCCGACAACGCTCCCATAGCAAAAGCTTTTTTCCTGCTTTTCCCTTCGCTGCGCAAGGGGACCGATATTATCGCTCCCTCGGGAATATTTTGAATGGCCATACCTATAGACAGCGCTAATGCTCCGGCTAATGTCAAGCTTGTCTCGCCGCTCGTTACTCCTGCAAAGACAACACCAACAGCCATACCCTCGGGAATGTTGTGCAATGCAACGGCGAGAATCATTTTTGTTGAACGTGACAGCGTTGAACGCGGTCCTTCCGATTCGGTGTCGTCGGTGTGCTGGTGGGGTATAAAAGTGTCGAGCAACAGCAAAAACAGCATTCCGGCCACGAACCCGGCAATTACCGGCCATCGGTTTATAATACCCTCTCCGGCCTGCTCGAACGCGGGCTGTAAAAGCGACCAGAAACTTGCCGCGACCATTATTCCCGATGCGAATCCCAGCATAGCATTGTTTGTAAGTGACGAAATCTTGTCGCGCAGCAGAAAAACCAACGCTGCGCCAACGGCTGTTCCCAAGAAAGGTATAGTGAGTCCTGTGATTATCTCCATTTTATCGATGTTTTCAGGTTGTTTCTTAATGCCTCGGTTACCGAGGCTGCTGATGCACAAAAATATTAAAAAATTCGATAAATGCGCATTTGTAGCAGAATAATAATGTTACAGGCCAACAAATGTTCTTAAAAATATTCTTAAATCATTTTTTATAATTATCTTTGCCGTAAACCGCAAAAATACTTTGCACTTGTTGTGAAAGCAAAAGTGGTCTTTGCTTGTCTCGCCTGTTTGCAGGTGTTTTTGGCGTTTTTCCGGGGTGTGGAGTTTTCTGCGTCCGGGTTTTAATTGCAAAATATAACACAAAATATAACCTTTTATGATTTATTTTTTCAGTACCCCTGCCGGTTCGGTTATTGCAACCCAGGCAAGCGATGTTCTAACATCAGCAGACATTGAAAAACTCTGTTGGCTCTATGGCGAGGCTACACTCGTCGAGGGCGAGGCTATGGAGGGCTATTTTATAGGTCCCCGTCGCGAAATGATTACTCCGTGGAGTACAAATGCAGTCGAGATTACCCAAAATATGGGCTTGTCGGGCATTGTACGCATCGAGGAGTATTTTGCGGTAAAGGACGAAAATGCCGAGTATGACCCAATGCTCCAGCGTATGTATCACGGTCTTGACCAGGCAGTCTTTACAGTGGATATTGAACCTAAGCCCATTGAATTTATCGAGGACCTTGACTCTTATAACGAGCAGGAGGGACTTGCGCTTTCTAAAGAGGAAATAGACTATCTGCACCGTGTTGAGAGCGAGCTTGGACGTCGCCTTACCGACAGTGAGGTATTCGGCTTTGCACAGATAAATTCAGAGCACTGCCGTCACAAGATTTTCGGCGGTACATTTATTATCGATGGCGAGGAGATGCCGTCGTCGCTCTTTGCTATGATTAAGCGCACAACAAACGAGAATCGCAACAGTATCATCTCGGCTTACAAGGATAATGTGGCATTTGCACAGGGTCCTGTTGTTGAGCAGTTTGCGCCGGCCGACCACTCAATTCCCGACTATTTTGTAATAAAAGATATTGAAACCGTAATCTCACTAAAGGCCGAAACTCACAATTTCCCGACAACGGTTGAGCCTTTCAACGGTGCTTCTACCGGTACCGGTGGTGAAATTCGTGACCGTATGGGTGGAGGCAAGGGTTCTTGGCCCATCGCCGGTACAGCGGTGTATATGACATCGTACCCCCGTACCTACGACGACCGCAAGTGGGAAGAGGTCCTTCCTGTTCGCAAATGGCTCTATCAGACACCTGAGCAGATACTTACAAAGGCCTCTAACGGTGCTTCGGATTTTGGTAACAAGTTTGGTCAGCCGCTTATCTGTGGTTCGGTGCTTACATTCGAGCACAAAGAGAATGACGAGGTTTATGGTTACGATAAGGTAATTATGCTTGCCGGAGGTGTTGGTTACGGTACTCGCCGCGACTGCTTGAAAGGCGCTCCCGAAAAGGGTAACAAGGTAATTGTGATGGGTGGTGACAACTACCGCATCGGCCTTGGTGGCGGTTCGGTGTCGTCGGTCGACACAGGACGTTACTCTTCGGGCATTGAGCTTAACGCCGTTCAGCGTGCTAACGCCGAGATGCAGAAACGTGCCTACAATGTGGTGCGTGCACTCTGCGAGGACGACACCAACCCCGTAGTTTCAATTCACGACCACGGTTCGGCAGGACACGTTAACTGTCTTTCGGAACTTGTCGAGGAGTGCGGTGGCCTCATCAATATGGCTAACCTTCCTGTTGGTGACAGCACTCTGTCGGCAAAGGAAATTATTGCCAACGAGTCTCAGGAGCGTATGGGCTTGCTCATCAAGGAAGATGCTATAGAATATGTACGTAAGGTTGCCGAGCGTGAGCGTGCACCGATGTATGTTGTCGGCGAAACAACCGGCGATGCGCGTTTCGCGTTTGAACAGGCCGACGGCAAGCGTCCGTTCGACCTTTCAGTGAGCCAGATGTTTGGTTCATCGCCCAAGACTTATATGGTGGACAAGACGGTTGAACGTCACTACAAAGATGCCGAATATGACGTCGAGAATATCGAAGAGTATCTTACCGACGTGTTGCGTCTCGAGGCTGTTGCCTGCAAAGACTGGCTTACCAACAAGGTTGACCGTTCAGTGACGGGTAAGATTGCGCGTCAGCAGTGTCAGGGCGAGATTCAATTGCCTTTGAGTGACTGTGGCGTTGTGACACTGGACTATCGTGGAAAGAATGGTATTGCAACCTCAATCGGTCACGCTCCGCAGGCCGGTCTGGCCGACCCTGCCAAAGGTTCGGTGCTTGCAGTTTCCGAGGCTCTTACAAATATTGCTCTTGCGCCTTTGGCTAATGGAATAAAGAGTATCTCGCTCAGCGCAAACTGGATGTGGCCTTGCCGCTCACAGGAGGGTGAGGACGCTCGTCTCTATCGTGGCGTTGAGGCTCTTAGCGACTTCTGTTGTGCACTCAAAATAAATGTTCCCACAGGTAAGGACTCTCTGTCAATGACACAGAAATACCCCGATGGCACAAAGGTTATAAGCCCGGGTACTGTTATTGTTTCGGCCGGCGGTGAGGTTTCGGACGTTCGTAAGGTTGTCTCTCCCGTAATGGTCAACGAACCAAAGAGCGCCTTCTATCATATTGACTTCAGCTTCGATAAATTGCGTTTGGGCGGTTCGGCTTTTGCACAGACACTCAATTGCGTGGGCGACGATGTTCCGACAGTCGCTAATCCCGAATATTTTGCCGAGGCTTTTGATGCGGTTCAGGCGCTTGTAAAAGAGGGTATAATTATGGCTGGTCACGATATTTCGGCCGGTGGTCTCATTACAACCTTGCTTGAAATGTGTTTCGCCAACACTGCAGGAGGTATGGAAATTGACCTCAACGGCGTTGTCGAAGAGGATATTGTAAAACTGCTCTTTGCCGAAAATCCGGCACTCGTTATTCAGGTTGCCGACAAGGATAAGTGTCGTTTGCAACAAATTCTTGACGACGCAGGCATCTGTTTCGTGAAGATTGGTGTTCCTTGCGCAAAGCGTCATATAGCTGTTGCCAAGGGTAAGCGTACACGTTTGTTCGATATTGAGCACTATCGCGATGTGTGGTTCGATAGCTCATACCTGATGGACCTCAAGCAGAGCTTTAACGGTTGTGCAAGCGAGCGTTTGAAGAACTACAAGAATCAGCCTTTGCGTTTCCGTTTGCCGGCGCGTTTCGATGGCAAGCTTGCAGGCTACGGTATGTCGGCCGACCGTCGCGAGAAGTCGGGCGTGCGTGCTGCTATCATTCGTGAGAAGGGTACAAACGGCGAGCGTGAGATGGCTTATGCGATGCACCTTGCAGGCTTCGACGTTAAGGACGTTACAATGACCGACCTCATCAGTGGCCGCGAGACTCTTGACGAGGTTAATTTCATCGTGTTCTGCGGTGGATTCTCGAACTCTGACGTTCTTGGTTCGGCTAAGGGCTGGGCCGGAGGCTTCCTCTTCAATCCTAAGGCAAAGGCTGCCCTCGACCGTTTCTATGAGCGCGAAGATACTTTGTCGCTCGGTATTTGTAACGGTTGCCAGCTGATGATGGAGCTTAACCTTATCAATCCCGAATATGCTGAACGCGGACGTATGCTTCACAATGACTCTCACAAGTTTGAGTCGTCGTTCGTGGGTGTGAACATTCCGCAGAACAACAGCGTATTGTTCGGCTCGCTGTCGAACAGCACTATGGGTGTGTGGGTGGCTCACGGCGAGGGTAAATTCTCATTGCCATATGAGGCCGAAAAATACAATATCGTGGCGCAGTATGCTTATGAGGGTTATCCGGCTAATCCCAATGGCTCGGACTACAATGTAGCAGCTCTTGCAAGCGCAAACGGCCGTCACGTAGCAATGATGCCTCACCCCGAGCGTGCTATATTCCCCTGGCAGTGTGCTACATATCCTGCAAACCACATTGCCGATGATGTGACTCCTTGGATAGAGATTTTCCGCAACGCCTATAATTGGGTGGTTGAAAAGACTAAGTAATATATTCAACGGGCAGGCATCGATGCCTGCCCGTTTTTTTTATTGTTAGTAATAGAGTGTAGTGGGCTCGGGGTTGCAACAGCTCTTGATAACCTATTATCTTTGACTGATTTTACGCATAAACAATGTCGACGACTCTTTATAGACTTTTTACTACCTTTTTCCGCATAGGGCTCTTTACCTTTGGCGGGGGGTATGCAATGATACCGCTCATCGAACGCGACGTCGTTGAAAGAAACGCGTGGCTGACAAAGGAGGAATTTATTGACCTATTGGCGATTGCACAGTCGGCACCGGGAATCTTTGCGGTGAATATGGCTGTGTATGTAGGGTATAAACTGCGTGGAGGCAGTGGTGCGCTTGCGGCTTCTGTCGGGTGTGTGTTGCCTTCGTTTGCTATAATATTGCTCATTGCAGTTTTCTTTAGTCGCTTCCGTTATATTCCGCTTGTAAATAACATATTTATGGGAATACGCCCCGTTGTGGTAGCGCTTATAGCTGTACCGGTGTTTAATGTCGCTCGTGCCGCAAAGATAGGGTGGGCGACATTGTGGATTCCTCTCTTGTCGGCGTTGTTGATAGTGTTCTGGGGAGTTTCTCCCATTTATGTGATTGCAGTAGCCGGTCTTTCGGGGCTTGTGTGGGGAAAATTAACACGTCGTAGCTTATGATGATTTTTCTTGAACTTTTCTATACCTTTTTAAAAATAGGGCTCTTTTCCTTTGGCGGAGGGTATGGAATGCTCTCTGTTATTCAAGGTGAGGTCGTGACGCGCCACGAGTGGTTGTCGGCAACGGAATTTACCGATATTGTAGCAGTGAGCCAGATGACACCGGGACCCATTGGCATAAATTCGGCTACATATGTCGGTTATACTGCTGTGCTTAACACAACAGGTTCGGGGTTCCTTGCTGTAATAGGCTCGTTTGTGGCATCTTTGGCAGTGATGCTCCCCTCGTTCCTTATTATGCTTCTCTTGTGCCGTATCCTTATGCGGCACAGCAAAGGAAAGGTTATGGAGGACGTTTTTAAAGTGTTGCGTCCGGCAGTTGTGGGGCTTATAGCCTCGGCGGCGTTGCTGCTTATGACCGAGGAGAATTTTGGTTCGTTAACCAAGGAGCCTTTGCAATTCTGGGTAAGCGTGGGGCTGTTTGTAACGGCTTTTGTGGCAATGAAATTTTTTAAGGTTAATCCTGTGTTGATACTCTTGCTCGCCGGAGCCTTTGGCGGGGTATTCTACAGTGTGGTTGGTTGATGTTGAATAACTGATAAACAGGGTAATATGCAACAGAAAAAGGCTCTGTCGGAGCCTTTTTCTGTTGTTATATTTTGTTGTTTATTGCAAGTTTTTCTCTTAGGTATTCTCCTGTGTACGAATCCTTGCACGCGGCAACCTCTTCGGGTGTGCCTGCTGCTACAAGGTTTCCGCCTTGCTCGCCACCTTCGGCGCCAAGGTCTATAAGGTAATCGGCACACTTTATAACGTCCATATTATGCTCTATCACTACCAGTGTGTGACCACGCGCGAGCAGACGCTCGAATGACTTCAGCAACTTTTTTATGTCGTGGAAGTGCAGTCCGGTTGTGGGTTCGTCGAAAATGAACATTTTGGGGCGGTCACTTTGCTGGCCAAGGTAACTTGCGAGCTTGACACGCTGGTTCTCGCCGCCCGAGAGCGTCGATGAGGACTGTCCCATCTTTATGTATGCAAGGCCTACGTCCTGCAAAGGCTGTAAACTCTCGGCTATGCGACGCTGACCGTGTTCCTGGAAAAAGTTTATAGCATCGCCAATTGTCATCTCGAGTATGTCGTGAATGTTTTTGCCGTGGAACTTAACCTCGAGCACGTCGTTCTTGAAACGCTTGCCGTGACACGCTTCGCACTCTAATTTAAGGTCGGCCATAAACTGCATCGATACAGTAATAGTGCCTTCGCCTTTACACTCATCGCAACGGCCACCATCGGCGTTGAACGAGAAGTGTCCGGCGCCGAATCCCATCTGCTTGGCAAGCGGCTGCTGCGCGAATAGGTGGCGTATGTCGTCGTACACTTTCAGGTATGTGACCGGGTTCGAGCGTGATGATTTTCCTATAGGGTTCTGGTCAATAAACTCGACGCCGGTAAGTTGCTTGAGCGCCCCCTCGACGCCTTCGCATTGTCCGGGCGCGTCGCAGTTGTTGCCAAAATGGCGCATTAGCGAACGGTAGAGTATGTTGCGTACAAGCGTCGATTTTCCCGAACCGCTGACACCGCTTACAACGGTAAACAGGTTCAGCGGAATGTTTACGTCTATGCCTTTGAGGTTGTTCTCTCTTGCTCCTTTTATTGTTATAAAGTTATTCGACGTCCGACGGTAATTGGGCACGTCGATGGTCTCCTCGCCAAGAAGGTATTTGACAGTATAGCTATTGCTCCCTTCCTGAAGGTCGCTAAGGTTGCCTTTGTAGACTATGTTTCCACCGTATGAACCAGCCTTCGGGCCTACATCTATAATATAATCGGCGGCGCGTATAATCTCCTCGTCGTGCTCGACGACAACGACTGTGTTGCCAAGGTCGCGCAGACGGTAGAGTACGTTGATGAGGCGTCCGGTGTCGCGACTGTGCAGGCCGATGCTGGGTTCGTCCAGAATGTATAGCGACCCGACAAGAGCGCTTCCTAATGAGGTTACAAGGTTTATTCGTTGGCTCTCTCCGCCCGACAGGGTGTTGCTCAAGCGGTTAAGGGTGAGGTAGCCCAGCCCTACATCTAACAAGCACTCCAAGCGGCTGCGTATCTCGGTAAGCAAGCGCTGTGCAATAGCTGTGTCGTGTTCGTCGAGCACAAGGTTGTCGAAAAACGCCTTAAGACGCGTTACCGGCATTTCGACAAGGTCGACGATGCTTGCTCCGCCAATCTTTACATAGCTTGCTTCTTTCTTCAGACGTGTGCCTCGGCAGACGGGACATACAGGCTTGCCCCGGTAACGTGCGAGCATTACCCGGTACTGTATTTTATACTGGTTCGCCTTGACCATATTAAAGAAATTGTCTATGCAGACACCTTCGCCGTACTCTTCAATCCACGGGCCTTTGTGCCACAAGTAATCTTTCTGTTCCTGCGTCAGGTTGTAATATGGCTCAAAAATCGGGAAATCGTCTTTTGGCGCACGACGGCAGAATTCAGTTTTCCACTCACCCATCTTGTCGCCTCGCCAGCAGAATACTGCACCGTCGTATACACTAAGTGTCTTGTTGGGAATAACAAGGTCCTCGTCAATGCCTACGATGCGCCCGAAACCTTCGCACTCGGGGCAGGCTCCTATGGGTGAGTTGAAAGAGAACATCTGCTCGGTGGGTTCTTCGAATTCCATTCCGTCAGCCTCGAATCGTATGCTGAATGTGTGCGGTTGCTCCTCGTCAAGGAATTGTAGAGCGCAGACGCCGTTACCCTCGTAGAAAGCGGTCTCGGCCGAATCGAGCAAGCGGCTCGCAGTCTCGGGATTGTCGCTCACGCTCAGGCGGTCGATGAGCAGCATTGGGGTGTCGCCTTTTTTTGGGGTGTAATCCTCGATGCGTACAATCTCTTTGCCGATGACGATACGTGTGAAACCTTGTTGCAAATATATTGACAGCTGCTGGGCTGTGTCGCGCCCCTTGCGTTTGGGTATGGGTGCGAGCAGCATAAAGCGCGTACCCTCGGGGCGGCTCTTCATACAGGCAAGAATGTCCTCGGGGCTCTCTTTCTTTACAAGTGTGCCGCTTATGGGTGAGTAGGTCTTGCCTATGCGTGCATACAACAATTTGAGGTACTCGTAAATCTCGGTCGAAGTACCCACTGTTGAGCGTGGGTTGCGGTTGTTGACCTTCTGCTCTATGGCAATAGCGGGTGGAATGCCCTTGATAAAGTCACATTCAGGCTTGTTCATCTGTCCCAGGAATTGTCGTGCATACGACGACAACGACTCTACGTAGCGACGCTGTCCCTCGGCATAAAGAGTATCGAACGCAAGCGACGACTTGCCCGAACCGGACAAACCGGTTACCACAACAAGCTTCCCGCGCGGAATCTCAACATCGACATTCTTCAGGTTGTTAACCCTTGCTCCTTTTATTATTATAGACTTGCTATCGCTCATAGTTCCGACCAATTTTATTCAATCTTGCGAATTTACACAAAAAAGGTAAACTTTGTATCTCTTTTACCGATATTGTATCTATTAAATATTCTTTATTTAACAATTAAATGGTTATCTTCGCATAGAAATAAACAATTATGCGACTAAAACAGATATTCTTTGTATTGACGGTGCTTTTGTTGGCAGCGTGCAGCAGTAAAAAAAACGTAATAACGGAGCATTATCCCAAGCGTGAGTTCCGTGGCGCCTGGATTCAGGCAGTGAACGGGCAATTTATGGGTATGGACGAACGGCAAATGAAAGATTACCTTGTAAAGATGCTCGATAATTTGCAGAAGGTCAATGTTAATGCAATTATCTTTCAGGTACGTGTCGAGGGTGATGCACTTTACTCCTCTTCTATAGAGCCTTGGAGCCGTTACCTTACAGGTGTTCAAGGGCGTTCACCCGAATGGGACCCACTCGCTTTTATGGTCGATGAGTGTCACAGACGCAATATGGAATTGCACGCCTGGATAAACCCCTATCGCGCACGCACAAAAGGTACCAAATTCGTCGCTCCCAATCACTTGAGCAAGCGTCGCCCCGAGAGTGTGGTCGAGTATGAAGGACAATTCTACTTTAACCCTGCATTGCAGAGCAATAGAGACCATATATGCAAGGTTGTTACCGATATTGTTGACCGTTACGATGTTGACGGAATACATATTGACGACTATTTCTATCCTTATCCCACAAAAGGAAAGGAATTTAACGATGCAGCCTATTTCCCCAAAAACGGTTACGCCGACAAGGGCGAGTGGCGTCGCGAGAATGTGAATCACCTTATTTACCAACTGCACCGGACGGTGCGTGCCCGCAAGCCGTGGGTTAAGTTCGGAGTATCCCCGTTTGGAATATATCGCAACGAGTCAAGCGACCCTTCGGGTAGCAAGACTAAAGGCCTGCAGTGTTACGATGACCTGAACGCCGATGTCCTCTTCTGGATAGAGCGCGGTTGGGTAGACTACTGTATTCCGCAGGTTTATTGGGAGATTGGACATTCGGCAGCCGATTATGCCGAACTTGTAAAGTGGTGGGCGAAACACGCGTCTAAACGTCCGTTGTATATAGGGCAGGACGTACAACGTACAGTAAAGGCTAAGGACAATACAAGTGTCACCGGTAATCAACAGGCGGCAAAATACAAGATGCAACGTGCCGAAGAAAATATTTCAGGCTCCTGCTTCTGGGACGCAGCATCGGCTGCAGACAATGTCGATGGCTACCGCGATTATCTTGCTAAAGGCACTTTCCGCTACCCATCTTTGATGCCGCACTATTCTTTTATAGATAATTCAGCTCCTAAAAAAGTCAAGGGCGTGCATCTTATCGACGATGCCGGAAAAAAGGTGCTTGTGTGGATAACTGACAGCAAGAAGGGAAAAGAGGTAATGAATGCTCCTTATCGCTACGTCGTATATTGCTTTGCTAAGGGGGAGAAAGTAAATACCGACTCTCCTGCGAACATAGTGGCAATAACCGATAAATGTTATTACGAACTTCCGGCTGATGCCGAAGGGACAATGACCTTTGTGGTAACCGTGCTTGACAGAATGCAGAATGAATCGGCCGGGAGAAAGTGTAAAGTGCAACTATAATATCAGTTGAATGGAAGGAAATACAGTAATATACGAGCTTCGCGAGGCCGATGAACGCTTTGTTCCTGCAATAGCATCGCTTTTGCGTCAATTATCGTCATCGCATCACGCCTTTACAATAGAGAACTTACGTGCAATTGTGTGCGCACCTTCTTCACACCTTTATGTTGCCGAGGTTGATGGCGTTATTGCAGGAATGCTTACTCTGTGCGAGTATATTGTTCCCACCGGACGCAAAATGTGGATTGAGGACGTTGTCGTCGATGAGGCTATGCGCGGGCGTGCGCTTGGACGCAGGCTTGTGGAACACGCAGTGTCTGAAGCCGGCACTCTTGGCGGCGGTTCGCTGATGCTTACCTCACGCCCTTCTCGTGTAGCGGCAAATGCGCTCTATCGCTCGTGTGGGTTTCTGCTTAAGGAAACAAATTGTTACAAGATTGAGGTATACCCCGAATAGGGTATAAATAAAAATATTAAAGTGGCTGAACTATTAAAAAACTTATGCCGTAGCGTACGCTACGGCATAAGTTCTTTGTCAGTTTTTAGTGATTTTCTTTAGTTCCTCCATCAACGCCAGTTGTGCGCGATGTTTTACCATCGATATTGTACCTTGAATGCGTTTAGGTGTCAATTGGCTGATATCCTGATTGCTGTCAATGTATTTCCATAGTTTCTCGGCAACAGAGAGTACCTTGTTCTCTTCAATGACAAGCAGGCGCAGAACCTCGCGGTCGCGTTCCTTCAGTTGATTGTAGGCTTGCCAAATGGGGAGTTTTTCCATCTCTTCTTCTTCAGCTATTGAGCCTAGAATTTCAATGGTCTCTGGAGCCGAAGCGTGTATCTCTTTCTCCTGACGGCGTCTTTCAATGGATTCGCGACGCAGAAAATAGTTCGTTGCACAGCGTGCAATGTAACTATAAAGTGTCGCGTCGTTCTTCTTCTCCCACTTTCTGAGTATTTCCCAATCGTTGTTCGACAGAAAAACATAGAATTCTCCCATCAATTGAGTACTGTCGTTGCACTTGAAAATCTTTCTTGCGATGTACTTCAAAAGCGGAGCGCATCTCACGTAAAAGAAATACTTGTGTAACTGTTCATCGGCTAATGCCGATTCTGTAATTCTTGTAAGTAACTCCTCGTCACTGAGAGTGGAGTACGGGTTGATAGTTCTCAGCATTGGTTATTTTGTAAATGTAATACTGTATGTTTCATCGTATATATCCGATACTGCGGAATATGTGAATCTTTGGTTGGCGTCACCAATCAGCTCGAATGTGTTTGTGATTGGTGTGTCGGGCGATGATGTGTTCCCGTATTTTGTATAGCCATTCTGTGTCTCTTCCAGAAGTATGTATGGAGTTGACTTTCCTAAATATCCCATTGATGCAAGTATCTGTTGGCAACCGCCCTGAATGAATGCAAGAAGCTGTGTGCCTGAATATTCATACAACTCGGTTGCGTCGTATGTATATTCGTATGTTTTGTAATCGACAAACTTGTTCTTGCTGTCTTCCTTGAGTATGGTAACGCTCTTTAGACGGTATGCGTCCCAGGTGTATTTGTAACTTATGCTGATGTCTTTTTCGATATATTTGCTGCCGGTACAGAAATTACCATCATAGGTAAACTTTTGTTCGCTGTCTTTTATGGTAGGCTCGGTTGTGCCGCTGCCGTAATGGTAGGTTATTGCTTTGATAGACTCGACAAGACCGCTGTTGTTTGTGCTGATATTTTCGTCTGTCGTTTCAGAATATGACTCTTCGATACCGTTGGAATAGGTCTTCTTGTAGAATGTAATGTTTGTGGTTGCTCTTATTGCTTCCTTGCCGTTTAGGTCGGTGTAGTAATGCAGCCTGCACTCATTCTCCTTTTTTTCTTCTCTGATGTCGTCGTTAATTTCGAGTGTGTATTTGTATGAAATGATTCTGTTTTCGCTGTCGCGGACAATTTGTGACCACTTTTCGTTAACGTCGATATTGTTGTTGCTTTTGACAAATGTAATTTCGGTTGGCAAGAAATCTCCTATAAAGTTTACAGTAGGTTCTTTAATTGTTTCGCTGTCGTCGCAAGAACAAAATGTAAACCCTGCAAGGAAAAACAGAACCGGGAATAAAATTTTTCTACTCATATTTGTGCTTTTCTTTTTTGTTGTTTAACACAAACATAATACGAAATAGTGCTAAATTTTGTTAAAACGGGTAGATAAATGAAATGAAAATTAAAAAACGGCTTCAGGAAGCGTTCTGAGGGGGGTGACTTTTATCATTTATTGGTATAAAAGTCGAACGCTTCAAAAATATCGTTCTTTGAACACACCTGTTCTACCCCGTTGCAGTTGCTGTCGTATAATGGCAGTTTTGTCATTATTTTTTTGTCCATAAGGTCGAAAATGGTGTCGTACATTTTGCAATTGAATGTAAAATATCGGCAGTAGTCGCGGGTGTAACGGACAAAGGTGTGCAGCCTGTCGGTGGGGAATCCTTTAAGTATTGCCGAAAGGAATAGTGCACAAGTGTATGCTGCCACTTTGCGCTCTTCGTCGCTGCTTTCGGGGTAAGCCTTGGCGAATGCGCCAATGAATGGCTCGCCGAAAAACGCTACGATGCTTGTGCCTGTGATTCGTTCTAAAGCGCTGTCTATTGATATTGAATTTACTTCTTCCACGTTGTAAAGATAATAAACTTCTTTTGCTCGGTGAATAAAAACTGCATTTTCCTTAATTATTTGTGTTTTTGATGTAAACATCGAATAACTTTTTTATATTTTTATGTTGCACGTTAAACTTTTCTATTTTTAATAAGTCAAAATATTGTTTATCTTTACATAAAATATACCCAATATATGAAAAAAATACTTTTATCCATTCTGTTGCTTGCTACGTCGTTGCTTGCAGTGGCGCAGAATAAGCAGGGGACCGTTATCGGACGCGTTATCGATGCCTCTACGGGTGAGTCTCTTCCCAATGCAACTTTGCAGCTGTACGTGTTGCCCGATACGGTGTTCAAGGTTGGTGTTGCTACTGACATTGATGGTGCATTTTCAATGAAAGCGCCGGCGGCAGAGTATCTGCTTCGTGCTTCGTTTGTGGGTTTCGCAACGTTTGATAAAAATGTAAAAATAGAGTCGAACAAAACCTTGGACGTTAAAGATATTGAGCTGAAACTCGATGCCGTCTCGCTCAAAGAGGCGCTTGTGACAGCCGAGGTTCCTCCGGTGACAGCATCGAACGATACTTTGGTTTACAACACTGCTGCGTTTCGCGTTCCCGAGGGTTCTATGCTCGAGGAACTTATTAAAAAGTATCCCGGCGTTGAAATATCCGATGACGGCACGATAAAAATCAACGGCAAGACCGTTAATCGAATACTGATGAAAGGTAAGGACTTCTTCGGTACCGATAAAGATATGGCGCTTAAGAATATATCGGTCGATGCAGTTGACCAGGTTAAGTTCTACGACAAGAAAAGCGATTTTGCGCGTATCACAGGTATTGACGATGGCGAGGAGGAGACTGTGCTTGACCTGCAGATGAAAAAAGGTGTCAGTGATGGATTCTTTTCGAATACCGATGCCGGTTATGGAACCGAGAATCGTTATTCGGTGCGCAACACTACAAACTATTATAACGATGTATCGCAATATACACTTATTCTGTCGGCTAACAATCTTAACGACCAAGGTTTTTCCGGTGGGCGAGGACGAGGCTTTGGCGGCGGTGGTGCAGGTCTTGTGTCGCCCAAACAGGCCGGCTTTAACTTTGCGTATGAAAACAGCAAGCTTGAAATTGGTGGCAATGTGCGCGCGAATCACCGAAATTCCGACACTCGAAGATGGTCTTCGAGCGAGACGTTTATGCCACAGACAGGGACGAACCAGTTTAGCAACAGCCGTAGTGTGAATTTATCGCGTAATTCAAATTTCAACGCCGATTTGCGCCTCGAATGGAAACCCGATACAATGACGAATATCATTTTCCGTCCCTCGGTAAGTTACTCAACCTCGGATAGTTGGTCAAGCAGCGCTTCGGCCACCTTCAACGACAATCCCTTCGACTACATTGCCGAATATGAGAAGGCTGTTTATGGTGACGTTGAGCCCGACCTCGAGACAATAACTCTCAATAGTAATAAAAATGAGTCGCAGACAAGCAGTAACTCTTTTTCGGCAAATGCTAATCTGCAGGTAAACCGCAGGTTCGCAAAGCCCGGCCGTAATATTACGTTCCGCGGACAATTCTCTTATGGCAACAGCAATAACAAGAACTACTCGACAAGTGATGTGAAATTCTACCAAACAGTCCGCGAGGAAAAAATAAGACGCTTTGCCGATACTCCTTCGCTTAATTGGAATTACAATTTGAGACTCAGTTACACCGAACCGTTGCTCAGGAATCTGTTCTTGCAGTTAAATTATAGCTTTAGCAACAGTTACAACAACAGCGACCGTTCGACATACGAGCTTGACAAGTTTGCCGACTATGTGATGAACCTCAGTCACAATTTCTTGCTGCCCGGGCTTCCTCCTGGCTATCAGGAGTGCTTGAGTGAGGAACTGAGCCGTTACTCGACCTATCGCACTCAAAAGCACGAAGCGCAGATTATGTTCCGCTGGGTTACCGATAAAATGAACTTCAATGTGGGCGTGAAGTATTTGCCACAGCACACAGAAATGGACTACCGTTATCAAGGTAAAGATGTTAATCTTGTGCGTGACGTTCATAATGTTTCTCCTGATATTCGTTTCAGATACCGTTGGTCGAAGCAGACAAGCCTTAGAGTGAATTATCGTGGAAACACCGTGCAGCCATCGATGACCGACCTTGTTGACATTACCGACGACTCGAACCCGTTGAATATTACAAAAGGTAATCCGGGGTTGAAACCCTCTTTCAACCAATCAGTGATGGCTGCGTTTAACACATACAACGTCGATGCGCAGCGTGGCTTTAATGTATACGCCAACTACTCAAATGTACTGAACAGCATTACTCGTCGTGCCGAATATGACGAAGAGACCGGTGTGACAACCACAACCCCCGACAATATCAATGGCAATTGGAGTGTATCGGGTGGTGTGGTCTTTAATTCTGCAATACCGGCTAATAAGAAATTTACCTACTCTACACATACAGGTGTGAATTTTAACAACAGTGTTTCTTATGTGAGCAGTCGTCAGAGTGGCAGTGTCAAGAGTACAGCACAGACATTCGGCGTTTTTGAGCGATTGGACTTTAACTATAGAAACGACAACTTTGATATTTCGCTTAATGGCTATTTGCGTTACTCAAACTCAACGTCGAGTATTCAGCCCGAAGATGCGATGAACGTCTTTGACTTCTCATACGGTCCGAGTGCAAACTATCGACTGCCTTGGTATAATATACAGTTGTCGACCAATCTCTCAATGAGCAGTCGCCGCGGTTATAGCGACCCTGCTGCAAACACTGACGAACTGTTGTGGAACGCTCAGGTGGCAGCAAGTTTCTTGCCTAAGAATGCGCTTACTGTGTCGTTGCAGTTCCACGATATTCTGCACCAGCAGAGCAATATAAGCCGTACGGTCAATGCTCTTATGCGCAGTGACTCCGAGACAAATGCTATTTACAGCTATATAATGCTCAACCTATCTTATAAATTTAATACCACGGGTGCCGATGATAAATCCAAGAAAGGCGGTCGTGGAGAGGGTATGCGTGGCTTTGGAATGCCGGGAGGTTTTCCGCCTCCGCCAATGTCCCGCTGATGCAAAATCTTAACTAATTATAAAAAGTGGATAAAAACGCGTTTTTATCCACTTTTTGTTCTATATAATTCATATCTTAGCGCAACAGTAATTTATGTTTGTGAATGGAAACGCAGGGTACATCGCTGATGAATGTTGTCTATTGTCTCTATTGGGCTGTCTCAATATTGCTTATTGTTAAGGTTATTCTTAATAATCGCGATTCTGTTAAGACTCTCGCCTGGGTGCTTGTGTTTCTTTTTTTGCCGTTTCTGGGTTTTGTGATATACTTTTTTTTCGGGCGAGACACGCGGCGAAAGAAAATGATTGGAAAGCGTTTGCGCTCGCAGCTGCAGCATCGAGCCTCTTTGCGCGGCGACTCTTATGTGCAGCCCGAACTTCCGCACGACCATTCATCGCTTATCTCTTATTTCAAAAATGCCGCTTCGGCCGACCTCCTGGGAGCGTCAGATGTTCGTGTGATGCTGTCGACAAAGGAGTTTGCCTCGGCGTTAATAGAAGAGATTGATGCGGCAACGGAACATATTCATCTGCAGTTTTATATAATAGAAGAGGACGAGTTTGGGCTGTTGTTGCGCGAGCACCTTATTGCAAAGGCCCGGCAGGGGGTCGAGGTGCGTGTAATCTACGACAGTGTTGGCTGTTTGAAGGTACGGCGCGACTTTTTCGAGACTATGCGCTGTGCAGGAGTGTATGTCGAGTCGTTTCTTAAGGTGCGTTTTCCGCTTTTTACAAACAAAATAAATTATCGCAATCATCGCAAAGTTGTTGTCATTGACGGAAAAGTAGGCTTTGTCGGGGGGTGCAATATTGCCGACCGTTATGTGAAAGGTGTTCCTTGGGGACATTGGCGCGACACGATGCTTTTAGTGCGTGGAGCTGCTGTTCACGGGTTGCAAACGTCGTTTCTCATTGACTGGTACTCTTCGAATCGCACTCTTGTGAGCGGTAGGCGCTATTTCCCCAATCTGCCGGCTGGTGGGGATAACCTCTTTCAGATTGTGCAGTCGAATCCGGTAGGTGAAGTGCGTACAATAATGTCGGGTATGGTTAAGGCTATTGCATCGGCAAGAAGCTATATCTATTTGCAAACTCCTTACTTTATGCCTAATGAGGCTTTTTTATTAGCGCTTAAAAGTGCTGCAATGTCGGGTGTTGATGTAAGGCTGATGATTCCTGAGCGTTCGGACAGTAAAGTTACGGATTATGCTTCACGCTCTTACCTTGCCGACCTTATGAATGCCGGAGTGAAAATCTACTTCTACACCGGTGGCTTTCTGCATAGCAAGGTTTTTGTGTGCGACGACACGCTCTCGTCTGTAGGGTCGGTCAACCTCGATTTTCGTAGTTTTTTCTATAATTTTGAGGTGTCGGCATTTGTCTATGGTAAAGGAGTTGCACAAATTCTGCGTGAAGGTTTTATGAATGACATTGAACAGTGTAGGCAACTGTCTGCAACGGCTTTTGCTGCTCGTCCATTGTGGCAACGCGGCTTAGAATCGGTGGCGCGGCTCTTCTCGCCGCTGTTGTAGAATGTACGCTTGTCTCGTAAGTCGCATTTTAAAAAAAGCGGCCGAAAGGCCGCTTGAATATATAGATTATTTCTGTTCTTCTTTTTCTTTTTCTTCTTTGCTGAAAAAACTGAAGTTCACGCTACCGTATGCAATATGTCTGAAAAAGTGCGGGTGTTGAGTGAAACTATAATCCTTCCCGTGTTCAAGAATGAGCACCCCTCCTTCGTTTAGCATATTGCCGTTAAGAATAAGGTCGGGAATCTCCTTCAGATCCTTTAGCGCGTAAGGCGGGTCGGCAAAAATAAGGTCGTATCCTGAACTGCAACGGCGTATGAAGCGGAATACGTCGTCGCGTACTATGCGCCAATTATTGTCGCCAAGCGATTGAGCGCTCTTTTTTAAAAAACCGAAGTGCAATGAGTCCATTTCGACCGATGTCACCCCCTTGCAGCCACGTGAAAGCAGCTCAAGGCTTATGCTCCCGGTGCCCGAGAAAAGGTCGAGAGCCGTGACCTCTTCAAAGTCGATGATGTTGGTGAGAATGTTGAATAGATTCTCTTTGGCAAAATCGGTAGTGGGTCTTGCCTTGAAGTTGCGTGGAACGTCAAAGTGACGTCCTTTGTATTTACCGCTGATTATTCGCATAATATAAGTGCTTGCAGGTCAAACGGAATCCCTTTTATCCTGTTCAGCAGTGTGGGCGCGAACAGTTCGCTGGGGTTTACTCGTTTACGATTCTTGATGAAACGTGCTATCATAAATTGCATCTCTTCGGCGTGTGTGTCACCGCATAGGTAGAGTGTGTCGTTGGTCTGCGATAACTCTTCGGCTTTCCAAATGTTAAGCAGATAGAATAGATGGTCCTCGACGCTTGTCGACTTGAAAATATTGGATACACCTATTTTCCCCTCCTTGACGGGTATGAATAACGAAAATTCCTTTTGCATATAGGCCAGCAGGTACTGCTCCTCGTCGAATGGGTGCAGGGTTATGTAGCCCATCAGAATACTTGCGGGGGTGTAATATGTAACCTCTCCTTTATTTTGCAGAATCTCGTAAACTTCTCTTTCTACAGGAAAAATTATTGTAAGTCCTTGCGCTGTGAGCTTGTTGGCAACTATCTCGAGGCTGCTGTCGCTCTTTGGAAAGCAGTAGCGGTAGAATACCTTGTAGTCCTGTCGATTGTCGTATTCGGCAGGAACGACCGTGTACTCTGTTGTCTCTATTATGGCCTTAATCTCTTGCTCTTCGGTTGTTGTTGCGAATGGACACGCTTCAATTGCTTTGCGCAAGTTTACAGCAAGGGTTGTGCTGTCGTCGGCGGGGTAGTAATAATATTGTAACGACTCGGGCAGTTGTGGGTAGTAACTGCAAAAACAAAATCCATTCGTACTTATACGAATGGATAATGTTTTTTTCTGTATGTTATCCACACTCATTGGATTATTCCCAGTTTCCTACGTTTTTATTAGGAACTTTGCTGTCACCAATCTTCAGACAAGGAATTACATCGAAAATCTCCTTACCTTCGATGTCGCGCAGTATCGCGCCACTCTCGTCCTTGTGGTACTCTTTTCTTACAGGACGGTTGTTTTTCTTTACCTCGAGCAAATAGTTGTCGAGCTCTTGCTCGTTGATACCCAAAAGGTAGAGTTTGCTGTCGGCGTATGCCTCGAACAAGGCACCTGTACCTGTTCTGCCATTCGATTCCATCACGAACTTATCACCTTTTGTAAAAGGTATAATCTCCAATGAATCAACAGGGTAGTTGGGGTTGTGGTATAAAGTGTCGAGAAGGTTAATCCAAGTGGTGTCGCGGCTGAACTCGATAAGCTCAAGTGTCTGGTGAGGACCTTTCTTTGCCTCAATCTCCTTGAATACTTTCCAGTTGTCACTCTCCTTTGCCTTTGCAAGGATTGTAAGGAACACCGAGTCGGCCTGGTTTGTTGTCAGACCGTGCATCTCTTCAACTTGCTCTGACCTTCTTCTTTTCTTGTTCTCTTTCTTGATGTTGTCGTTTACATAACCCAAAAGATAAGCCTGCTGCTCGTCGTTAAGCTCGTAAATTTTTCTGACAAGACCCATTCTGCCTGTTCTTACAAACTCAATAAGTGTTTCAAAGTCGGGAGCGTACTGGTTGTTCTGTGAGTAGTATTCCTCTTGTGCCTTCTTTATGTCAACAAGGCGCTTGATGACAACATTCTCTCTCTTCTCTTTCAATTCCTTGAATTCGATGGGGTTCATTACGCTGCGGAAGCATATAAATGCAAGACCGGCAACAATAACGGCCAAAAAAACTTTTAGTAGGTTTTTCATTGTTCTATATTTTTTATTTATGTATTTTCGTAACGCAAAAATAAGAAATAAAAACGAAAATCCGTTTTTATATACATATTTTTATTGAATAAAAGTGATAAATAAATATTTAGCCTCGCAAATTAAATCAAATTTTCCTTTCAATCCAACTATTGAGCAGGAAAAAACTCTCGAAAAAATTTCGGAGTTTATTCTTTCGGGTGATGACCGTAAATTATTTCTGCTTTGCGGATACGCAGGAACGGGAAAAACGACACTTGTTTCGGCTCTTGTAAAGACTATGGCGCAGCTCGAAAGGCGCTGTGTGCTGCTTGCTCCGACAGGGCGGGCGGCTAAGGTCTTTTCGTCTTATTCGGGGCGAAGTGCCTACACTATACATAAATGGATATACCGTCAGAAGTCTATTCTTAACGGCTCGCAGTTTTTGTTGATGGAAAATAGGGCGGTAAACACTCTCTTTATTGTCGATGAGGCTTCGATGATTGCTAATGAATCGGGTGGTAACTTTGGCTCCGGCGCGTTACTCGACGACCTTGTTGAGTTTGTCTATTCAGGCAACGGTTGTTCGTTGTTGCTATTGGGCGATTCGGCACAGTTGCCTCCTGTGGGAGCACAGCTCTCGCCGGCGCTCTCGGTAGACTATTTGCGTTCAATGTTTCTTGATGTGACAAGGGTTGAACTTACGCAGGTTATGCGCCAGCTCGATAGCTCGGGGATTTTGCAAAATGCCACTATGCTGCGGGAGATTATCTCGCGTGGCGACGAGTGGCTGCCGCCAATGATAAAGTTCTGTGGCTTTGCCGATATCTGTTCCGTGTCGGGCGATGAGCTTATAGAAACGATAGAGGGGTGCTATTCATCGGTTGGTGTCGAGGATACTATAATTCTGTGCCGTTCGAACAAGCGTGCCAATGTCTATAACGAGGGTGTACGTCGTCGCATACTCTATCGTGACGAGGAACTTAATCGTGGAGATATGCTTATGGTTGTCAAAAACAACTATTATTGGCGCGAAGTGTTGGGTAAAAGTGATAAGCAGTTGCTCGACAAACTCGACTTTATAGCTAATGGCGATGCCGCTGAAATTGTGCGTGTGGGTGGCGCAGAGGAGATGTATGGTTTCAGGTTTGCCGAGGTTACACTCTCGCTTGTCGATTATGATGATTGCGAAATTGACGTTATGATTATGCTCGATACTCTCACGAGCGAGTCGCCTTCGTTGACGCGCGACGAAAATGAGCGTCTTTTCTCGGCCGTGTGGGACGATTATCCCGAGGTCTGCTCGAAACGCAAGCGTATGGAGCAGGTGCGCAACAATCCTTATTATAATGCTCTCCAGGTAAAGTATGGTTATGCGGTGACTTGTCACAAGGCGCAGGGTGGTCAGTGGCGTCGGGTTTTTGTCGATCAGGGCTATGTGACGCAGGAGATGATGACTGCCGATTATTATCGTTGGCTTTACACTGCCTTTACACGTGCAAGCGAAACGCTTTATCTTGTTAATTGGAAGGTCGATGAGAAGCGTTCCTGATGCACGAAACGCTGTTTTTGTCGTATGCGAGAATGGGCGCTTAAAGCGCAAGTGATAATTCCATAAAGTGGTATTCCGTTCTAAGAAACTCTGTTTTTGGCGTATATACATAAATATCATAGTGGCGCGGAGTCTCCGCGCCACTATGATATAATTATTATAAGGTATCAGGCCTCGATAATTTCAAAGACCTTCTCAACAGCAGTCTTAAGTCCCTCGGGGTTCTTGCCGCCGGCCTGTGCAAAGTGTGCCTGTCCGCCACCACCGCCTTGCATTTCGCGGGCTGCCTGACCGACAATCTTTCCGGCGTTTATACCGCGCTCAACAAGGTCGGCGCTGGCCGAGATTGTGAGCTGTGGCTTGTTGTTGTAAATACTTCCGACAACAACGAGAAGGTTCTCGGGCTGCTCCTGACGTAGCATAAATACAATATCTTTCACGGCATTTGGCGCAGCGGGGAGTATAGCCTTGATGTAACGTAAACCCTTCTCCTCCTTAATATCGCCCAGAAGTTTATCTTTTACGGCAACGGCCTTCTCCTTTGCATACTCTTCAATCTCCTTCTTGAGCTCAACGTTCTCGGCAATAGATTTTGTGATGGCTGCCTTTAGGTTGGGAACGTTGTTGAAGAGGGCGTGAATCTCCTTCATTAGTCCTTGCAGTTTGTAAAGGTGGTTCTCGAGCGCTTCGCCAGTGATGGCCTCGATACGGCGTACGCCGGCTGCGACAGAACTTTCGGCAACAATCTTGACCATTCCTATTTTTCCTGTCGATGAAGCGTGGGTTCCACCACAGAACTCTATTGATGTCCCGAACTGAACTACGCGTACGTGGTCACCGTATTTCTCGCCAAAGAGGGCAATGGCGCCCAATTTCTTGGCTTCCTCGATGGGAATATTGCGGTAGTCGGTAAGAGGAATATCCTGACGTATACGCTCGTTTACAATGCGTTCTACCTGTTCAATTTCCTCGTCGGTTACCTTCTGGAAGTGCGAGAAGTCAAAGCGTATGGCATCGGGTGTCACGAGTGAGCCTTTCTGCTCGACGTGTGTGCCAAGAACCTGACGCAACGCCTGGTCGAGCAGGTGGGTGCAAGAGTGGTTGGCTGCGCAGGCTGCACGCTTTTTCTTGTCAACCTCGGCGCTGAATGTTGCAGCGGGGTTGGCTGGCAGAGTCTTTGTTATGTGAATAGGGAGATTATTCTCTTTCTTTGTGTCTATAACCTCAATGCGCTCCTCTCCGCATACAAGGTAACCGGTATCTCCTACCTGACCACCGCTCTCGGCATAGAACGGAGTCTCTTTTAGTACAATCTGGTAGAGTGTCTGGTTCTTCTGCTTTGTCTGGCGGTAGCGCAGGATTTGTGTTTCGTGCTCGGTGCAGTCGTAACCGACGAATGTGCAGTCGCCGTCGTTTACAGTAATCCAGTCTCCGTTTTCAACAGCGGCAGCATTGCGTGCGCGTGTCTTTTGCTTGAGCATCTCCTCGTCGAACTGTGCCATATTTACGCTTAGTCCGTTCTCGCGCAAAATGAGTTGTGTAAGGTCGATGGGGAAACCGTATGTGTCGTAGAGCGTGAAGGCTTCAACACCGCTGATTTCGCTGTTGCCGGCAGCCTTTGTACTTGCCATAATTTTATCGAGCATCTGGATACCGGTGGCAAGAGTACGCAGGAATGACTCCTCTTCCTCCTTGATAACTTTGGTAATCAGCTCTTGCTGCTGACGTAACTCGGGATATGCGTCACCCATATTCTCAATAAGCGTGGGTACTAACTTGTACATAAATGCCTGTTTCTGCTCAAGGAATGTGTAGCCGTAACGTACAGCGCGACGTAGTATTCGGCGTATCACATAGCCTGCTTTTGCGTTTGAAGGCAACTGGCCGTCGGTTATCGAGAATGATATAGTACGTATGTGGTCGGCAATAACACGCATAGCAATGTCTGTTTGTGCGTTGTCGCCGTATTTCTTGCCCGATATTTCTCCTATAGTGCCGATGATTGGCTGGAATACGTCGGTGTCGTAGTTCGAACGCTTGCCTTGTAGTGCCATACACAGACGCTCGAAGCCCATACCGGTGTCGATAACCTTTGCAGGAAGCTCCTCGAGGTGGCCGTCAGCCATACGGTTGTACTGCATAAATACAAGGTTCCATATTTCAATAACCTGTGGGTGTGAACCGTTTACAAGGTCGCGTCCGGAAATGGCCGCACGCTCTTCGTCGCTACGCAAGTCGATGTGTATCTCGCTGCAGGGGCCGCAAGGACCTGTGTCGCCCATCTCCCAGAAGTTGTCCTTGAGGTTTCCGTTGAGTATTCTGTCGGCAGGAAGGTGCTTTTCCCATATTGCTGCAGCCTCATTGTCTCGCTCAAGACCTTCGCTTGCTGCGCCCTCGAACACTGTGGCGTACAGACGATTGGGGTCGAGTTTTACAACTTCGGTAAGGTACTCCCAAGCCCAGTCGATGGCTTCTTGTTTGAAGTAGTCACCGAATGACCAGTTTCCGAGCATCTCGAACATTGTGTGGTGGTAGGTGTCGTGACCAACCTCCTCAAGGTCGTTGTGCTTTCCGCTTACTCGCAAACATTTTTGTGAATCGGCCACGCGCTTGCTCTTGGCGGGGCTGTTGCCCAGGATAATATCTTTAAACTGGTTCATACCTGCGTTGGTGAACATCAGCGTGGGGTCGTCTTTGACAACCATAGGAGCCGAGGGTACAATGAGGTGTTCCTTCTGCTCGAAGAATTTTTTAAATGATTCTCTAATCTCTTTAGATGTGAGCATATTTTTTAGTTTTTAATTGTTTTTTACTTTGCTTTGCGCCTTGTTTGTTTTAAAGGTATCAGATGTGTTCTGCTTTGCGCGGGCGCAAAGTTACAAAATTTAAATGAAAAAGCCCCTTCTCGCTCTAATATAATTCGTATCCCAAGTGTTAATTATGCAACTTCGGGTGTTAAACAATTTAAAAGCCTCTGCAGGAGTTTGCAGTTGTTTTTTGTTTTTTGTATCTTTGCAGTAAACCACGGAACACTTTGTGTCTGCTGTAAAAAAAACAAAGTAGGCTTTGTGTGTCTCGCTCGTTTGTCGGCATCTTTGCACTAAAGTGTAAAAACTGCGTGCCGGAATAGTTTAAATTGTCCGATGGGAAAGAAGAAAGTCTATTACATATTCAACCCCGACACAAGAACCTATGACCGTGTCTACCCGAACTTTGCACAAAAGTTCTTGACTCTGTTGCGCCGTTTCTTCTACTATGTGATTTTTGGAGGAGTGTCGTTTCTGCTCTTTTCGTTAGTGTTTCAGGAACCAACCGTACAGGAGTTCGAGAATGAGAATTCCCAGCTTCTTGCTCAGTACGAAATTCTCTCACAGCGTCTCGACAAAGCCTTGCTCGTGCAACAGGATATACAACAACGCGATGATAATCTTTACCGCGTGATGCTCGATGCGGAACCAATCGCATCATCGTTGCGTAACGCCGGGTATGCCGGAACCAACCGTTACGATGAGCTTTTGAAAATGGAAAATTCGGAGCTTCTTGTCGAAAATACCCAGAAGCTTGACCTGCTCGAGAAACAACTGTATTTACAAATAAAATCTTTTGACGAGATTGTAGCTCTTAATAATGAGGCCGAGGACCGTATTCATCACACGCCATCGATACAACCCATTGCCAATCGCGACCTTAAACGTACCGCTTCGGGTTACGGCTATCGCGTTGACCCGGTGTACAACATACGTACCTTTCATCGTGGTATGGATTTTGCGTGCGATAAAAAAACTCCCGTCTATGCCACAGCCGACGGTGTTGTCGAGAGTGCTAAATGGCAGCGTGGTTACGGATATACGGTTGTTATTGACCACGGCTATGGTTACAAGACTCTTTATGCACATCTGCTCGACCGCAAGTTCCTTGTTAAGCCCGGTCAGAAAGTTGTGCGTGGCGAGCAGATAGCTTTAAGCGGGAATTCAGGTAAAAGTACCGGTCCTCATCTGCACTACGAGGTTATAGTGAAAGGACAACACGTAAATCCGGTAAACTACTATTTTATGGACCTTGACGCCGATGGATACGACCAAATGTTGCAGATGGCCGAGAATCACGGAAAAATGTACGACTAATATGGCATTAAACAAGAATAAAGATTTAAAGATGTATTACTCCATAAAGGAGGTTGCGGCTGAACTGTCGGTAACAGAGACTACTTTGCGTTACTGGGAGAGCGTGTTCCCGCAAGTGGCACCTTATAAGGGTGCGAACGGTGTGCGTCGTTATACAAAAGAGGATATTAAAACTTTACGCACCATATACCATCTTGTCAAGGAACGTGGCCTGACCTTGTCCGGTGCTAAAAAACAGTTTAAAATGGGTGGTCCCAAAGAGGCCGATGTCAATAAAGGTGAGATAATTGACCGCCTGAAGATGGTGCGCGAGGAGTTGCTTGGGTTAAAAGCACAGTTGGACGCGCTGTAAAGGTGTGTGTGGGCTTGACCGATATTAGCGGAATTTAAAAAAAGTTGATGCGACGCATCAACTTTTTTTAATACGGTTCTCAGGGTATTTAAATATGTACGCCTGCACGTGTGCCCGCGCATAATAGGGCTGTCGGTATTGCGATAGTGAAGCCCCAAAAGTGTCAGTCTATTCGCGCAATGGCCTTTATGTTGTTTATTTTCTTGAGCTTGTCGCAAATGTTCTTTACGTCATCGACGTCGTGTACATTTATCCAGAATGTACCTTCGAAAATTCCATTATTGCTCTCAATATGTATCTTCTGAATATTAACATTCAATTGCTGGTATATAATGGTGGTAATCTCGTGCAGTACGCCCATATCGTCAATACCCTTTATTTGAATGGGGACAACAAAATACAGTTGTTTGTGTGTCTCCCATTTTGCTGCAAGAATCCTGTCACCGTGACTGCTCTTTAGGGTGTTGGCCACAGGACAGCTGCGCTTGTGAATGACTATATGTTTATCGTCGTCGTAATAACCCAACACGTCGTCGCCGGGAATGGGGTGGCAACAGTCTGCAATAACGTAGCTGTTTTTTAAGTTGTCGTCGGTGAGGTTTATGGCTTTCTTGCGGTCTATGCTCTCGTGTGTGCGGGTTTCGGTTGCCTCTTTTTTCTTGTCGCGATTAAAGGAAAATAGTGACTGGAAACTGAACTTTTTGTTACCCAAAAGTTCGTCTTTGTCATTTTCGCCCAATATTACGCTGCCTTTGCCTATGGCTGTAAGCAGTTCGTCACGATCTTTCAGTTTATGCAACTTCCACAGTTTTTCAATGTTGCCTAAATGGTTGCCAAGTCCTTCTTGCTCAAGGAAGATTCTTAGCTTTTCCTCACCTTCGTGCTGTAGCAGACGTTGCTGGCGACGTAGCGCAGCCTGTATTTTTGTGCGTGCTTTAGCTGTGGTTACAAATGAGAGCCAGCTTTCATCGACGCGCGGAGCGTTGGAGGTCAGTATCTCTACCTGGTCGCCGCTTTGAAGCTGGTGGCTCATCGGGACAAGCTTATGGTTGACTTTGGCGCCTATGCAGTGGTTGCCAAGGAAGGTGTGTATGCTGTACGCGAGGTCTAATGCGGTGCAGTTCTGCGGCATTGTCTTTATCTCGCCCTTTGGGGTGAATACAAAAATCTCGGTGGCGTACAGGTTTAGTTTTATTGTGTCGAGAAAGTCGAGGGCGTTTGGCTGTGGGTCGTCGAGAATCTCCTTGATGGTGTGTAGCCAGTTGTCTAACTGGTCGTCGTTCGATGTCTCGCCCCGGCTTTTGTACTTCCAGTGTGCCGCGATACCTTTCTCGGCAACCTCGTTCATCTTCTCGCTTCTTATTTGTACTTCAATCCATTCGCCTCGCTGGCTCATAAAAGTGGCGTGAAGGGCCTTGTAGCCGTTGGTGCGCGGCTTGTTTACCCAATCGCGCAGACGGTCGGGGTGGGCGTTGTATAGCTTTGTCAATGCTATATATATGTCGAAGCACTCATTATTCTCGTCTTTGCCTTCGCGTGGAGTAAATATTATGCGTACGGCGAGTATGTCAAAAATATCCTCGAAGGCAACGTGCTTTTTCTGCATCTTGTTCCAGATGGAATAGGGCGATTTTACGCGCCCTATTATGCGGTAGTCGAGCCCCATAGCATCAAGCTTTTCGCATATAGGCTGTGTGAATTCCGTGTATAGAATGTCACGCTCCTGCTGGGTCTTTTCAATTTTCTTCTCGATGCGGGCGTACTCCTCGGGGTGCTCGTATTTGAAACTTAGGTTCTCGAGTTCTGTCTTAATCTTGCTCAGACCTAAACGATAAGCAATGGGGGCGTATATATAAAGTGTCTCGCCGGCAATCTTGTACTGCTTGTTTACTTGCATAAACTCGAGTGTACGCATATTGTGCAGCCGGTCGGCAATCTTAATCAATATTACGCGTATGTCCTCGCTCATTGTGAGCAGTAATTTCTTGAAATTCTCGGCCTGTTCCGAGGCGTGGGCGCCGAACACTCCGCCGGCAATTTTTGTGAGACCGTTGACAATTTCGGCAATCTTGTCACCGAACAGGTTTCTTATGTCATCGACAGTGTAGTCGGTATCTTCGACAACGTCGTGAAGAAGCGCTGCGCATATAGATGTCGAGCCTAACCCAATCTCCTTGCAAACAATGCGTGCCACCGCGAGCGGGTGCATAATATATGGCTCTCCGCTGTGACGGCGTACACCTTTGTGTGCCTGACGCGCAAAGTTAAAGGCCTTGGTGATGAGTTCTACCTTCTTGCGGTGTTGCGATGCAAGGTATATGTCGAGCAACTCCTTGAAGGCTGCGTTTATTGCAGCTTCTTCATCTAAATGTCTTTTCTCCTCGTAGTTGTCCATACTTACTTGTATATCTTGAGAATTTTACCGGCTCGTATATTGCTGTTACGCATATTATTCCACTTCATAATTTGCTTGACCTTTACCCTGTATTTGAGGGCTATGCCTCCCAATGTCTCGCCGTTCTTTATTTTGTGGCGTATGAGGTTGCCTGTGCCGTCGTCGTTCTTTTTTGCATCGCTTAGCATCTTGGCAATGTTCGCTTCGGGGAAGAATTCTGCAACTTTGTAGTTGTATATACTGTCTTCGTTCTCAATGAACTTTGCTATGACGTCGTTACGCAGACGCAGAACGTATGTTTCATTGGCACCGGGGATTATCTCCTTTAGGTACTGCGGGTTGAGCGCTCTTATCTCTTCAATGTCGGCTCCGCAAACATCTGCAATCTGCCTGAAGTGCAAGTTCTTGCTGATGTGTATGGTGTCGGTGCTTATGGGAACATTGGGCTCCATTGGGCAAATGCCGTGGTCCTCGTAGTATGTCATAATGTAGTTTGCGGCAATGAACCCCGGTAGGTATCCGCGTGTCTCTCGTGGCAACCAAGGGTATATCTGCCAGAAGTCGGTCTTGCCGCCTGAGCGTTTTATGGCTTTGTTTACATTGCCTGGACCACAGTTGTAGGCCGCAATGGCAAGCTCCCAGCTGTTGAACATATTGTATAAGTCCTTTAAGTAGCTGAGTGCTGCTCTTGTCGACTTTATCGGGTCGAAACGCTCGTCTATGTAGTTGTTCGATTTTAGTCCGTACTGTTTGGCCGTGAAGAACATAAACTGCCATAATCCTTTGGCTCCCATTCTGGATTTTGCCTTGGGGTTCATAGCCGATTCTATTATAGGCAGATATTTTAATTCGTGCGGAATCTCAAGGCGGTCTATCTCGGTCTCAATCATTGGCAGATAGAACTCCGATATTCCGAGCAGGAATGACACTTGTGAGCGGTTCTTTGTATAGCGGTCGATACAGGTGCGTACGGCTTTGTTGTATGGCATTCGCACAACCGACGGAATGCTGACAAGGCGTTTGGCATACATAGTGTCGGTCATTACGATATTCTCCCAGCCTTCGGCGTTGCAGTCGAGTTTCTTTAGCAGCGTGCGTGCCTGCCAACTGTCGAGAATGCTGTCGGTATCGGCTGTCAAACTCTCGGGAATGTCGAACTTGTAAGCGTCGACGGCAGTAGTGTCAATTTCGTACTTTAGTTCTGTGGCAATCTCCTCTCCGTCCCAAATATTGCTTTGTGTCTCACTTGTGTATGCACTCTCTTCGACACTCTCTTTGTTGGAATTTGTCTTTTTTACAACGCTGCACGACACGAGTATTGTTATGGCGAGTATTGTAATTATTATTTTGCTTGTATGATGTTTCATTGTTAGAATGTGATATTGAGATTGAGACCGTAATAATCTTTGTTGTTGAAGAGCTCGCTTTCGCCCTTCATCATCTGTGGCTCAATGGAAAGGTTAATGTCATCGGCAATGTCAAATGTGGCCAGTTGCGCATCGACGTAGGCGTCTATTACCGATACTGCATATACACCAATAAACACAAATATACTCATATCTCTCCAGCGGCGGTAACGGTCCTTCCTGCGTTTAAAGACGCTTTTCAAATAATCCTTATTGGCTTCGAAATTAAAGCCCGGACGGAAAAAATCCTTGAAAGAGTCGGTGTTCGGGTCGCTGTCCATAATGTCAAGGTAGGCCTGACGGTAGTCTTTGTACATCTGTCCGTTCCAGTTATAGGCGTACAGGCAACCTACGAACCCGCCGTACACAATTGGCAATTTCCAGAACTTGCGGTTGTACATCTGGCCGGCGCCTGGGAATACAAGTGCCAGCCACAGTGCTTTCTGCGGGTCGGGCTTGCGGAATGTAATATTTTCCGCTCCGTTCCCGACAACAGCGCGCTTCCTTGCGACTATGCTGCTGTCCGATGGAAGAGTGGGCGCAGTATTCTGCATAGCCTTGTATGTGCTGTCAAGTGCTATGGAGTCGCTTTTTGTAAATATTATGGGTGTGGCGGTATCGGCAATCGTCGTGCGGCGCATTGTTGCAATGCTTGCAGAATCGCTCTTTTCTTTTGCGGGTTGTATTGCGAGCGTATTCTTCTCCTGTGCAGTTGCCGATAGCGCAGCAAATGCCAGGATAAATGCAGCGATAATGAGCCTGTATGTCGATAGGGTACGTAACACTCTCTATTATTGATTAAGCTTGTCGAATATTGATATTATGCGCTCAAGCTCACTTTCGTTCTTGAACTTGATGCTGATTTTTCCGCTGCCTTTTGCCGAACAGGTGAGTTGTACCGGAGTCTGGAAGAACTGTGTAAGATGCTTCTTTAACTGGTGGTAAACAGCGTCCTGCTTTTTGTCTGCACTTTTCTTGGCTTCTTCTTTTGTAGTGTTGCCGTCTTTTATATTGCGTACAATTTCCTCGACCTCGCGTACCGAGTAATTGTTCTTTTCAATGTCCTGGAATACATTTAGCTGGTCGGTGTGCGAATCAAGTGAAAGAAGTGCCTTGGCGTGTCCCATATCAATTCTTTTCTCTTTGAGTGCAACCTGAATAGTTGCCGGCAGTTTCAGAAGACGCAGAAAGTTTGCCACAGTGGCACGGCCTTTTCCCACACGCTTGCTGAGCTGTTCCTGTGATAGATTATGCTGCTCGATGAGCTGCTGGTAGGCTAACGCAATTTCAAGCGGATTCAGGTCTTCGCGCTGAATATTCTCCACAAGTGCCATCTCCATAGTGTCCTCGTCGTCGGCCTTGAGTATGTATGCGGGGATTGTTGTCTTTCCTGCAAGCTGCGATGCACGGAAACGGCGTTCGCCGGCAATAATCTGGTAGGTTCCGTCCTCCATCTTGCGTAGCGTGATGGGCTGTATTACTCCAATCTCCTTTATCGAGTCGGCAAGCTCCTGCAATGCCTCTTCGTTAAAGTCGCGACGTGGCTGGTTGGGGTTTGCAAAAATCTTGGCAATCTCAATCTCGCCAATAGACGATGAGCCTGATGTGCGTACAGCTTCGGTTGAAATGAGCGCGTCGAGACCGCGTCCCATTCCGCCGCTACCCAATGTGAATTTTTGTTTTGCCATTATTCGTTATTTCTGGTTATTATTTCATTGGCAAGTGCCAAATAGTTCTTTGCGCCGGTCGATTCGGCGTCGTACATAATTACGGGCACTCCCATACTTGGAGCTTCGCCCAGTCGGATATTACGTTGTATTACTGTGTTGAATACAAGTTCGCGGAAGTGTTTTTTTACTTCGCTGTATACTTGATTGCTCAGTCGCAAGCGGGAATTGAACATTGTTAGCAAGAACCCTTCAATGTCGAGTTTGGGGTTAAGGCTCGACTTTATGATTTTTATGGTATTTAACAATTTGCTGATTCCTTCGAGAGCGAAATATTCGCATTGTACGGGTATTATTACCGAGTCGGCCGCTGTCAACGAATTTACGGTTATAAGACCGAGTGATGGCGAGCAGTCTATCAGAATGTAGTCGTATTTTTCTTTTATAGGCTCGAGTGCATCGCGCATAATCTTTTCACGATTGGGAAGGTCGAGCATTTCAATCTCGGCACCCACAAGGTCTATATGCGATGGTATAATATCAAGCCCCTTTACACAAGTGGAGTGTATGCCCTCCTCGGGTGCAGCTCTGTTAATGAGGCATTCGTATATTGAACATTCTATTTCGCGTATGTCTATTCCCAGACCCGATGAGGCGTTGGCCTGCGGGTCGGCGTCAATTACAAGGACTTTCTTTTCGAGTGTGGCCAACGATGCGGCAAGGTTTATGGCGGTAGTCGTTTTTCCTACTCCTCCTTTTTGATTGGCCAAGGCAATTATTTTTCCCATTCTTTATCTCAATTATTTAGTATTGAACAGCCGTGATACGCTCTTGACGGCGAATTTATACAAAATCTGTTTCTTTACAAAATTCCCGCTTGCTTATGTAGCTTTTGGAAACTGTTGTGTCGAAAAAGAGCGTTTCTCCGACACTCAATCTATAAATAGATTGCAAAGGTAGTAAAAAAAAACATTGTTTCTTAAAAAACGCCATTTACTTATGAACAATCGGTTAATAACTGCATACAAAAAAGTTACCGACCTTGGCCGGTAACTTTAAAATGGTTGTCAGTGAGGTGTCGCTTGCCTCGACGGTTAATTTATCGGATAATGAATTTTGCACTTCTTTGTCCGTATGTTCCGTTTGCAATAACTATATAGAGTCCTTGCTCAATCCCTGTGGTCGGAACTGTTCTGCCGTTGCTTTTTGCAATTATTTTTCCATCGGCCGAGGTTATGATAATCTCTTCGGTTCCTTCGCTTCCAACAATGGCATTGTCAAGAATATTTATCTTTCCGTCCTGCTCGCAAATATCCTCTATTGCTGTCTCGTTGCTTTTGGATACAAGGCTGACTGTGTAGCTCTCCGAACGTGAGACATTCTTTTCTGCCAACCTGTTGCCCGAAACTACAATATACTGTATGCCGTTCTTGGCTGCCGATTGAGTCCACTGTAATGAATATTTGTTGCCCATAACGGTAATGAGGTATGTGTTCCAGTCGCTGTAGTACTGGTTTGTTCCGAATACTCCATACTCGTTGATGTAACGATTGTCGGCGTTGCTTGTAATTTTGTAACAGTTTTTTCCTATTGCGTCTATGCTTATTTTCCACTCTTGCGCAATAGAGGGCTCGTCAATCTCGTTGAATGTTGGTGTGCCGCCATTGCCTTTGATGTTGTTGTTGGTAAGGTAGCGGTTGCCGTCTTTTATGTAGTAAATTTCATTCTCGTCGATGAATGCACTCTTGGGGCTTTCTCCAAGCGGTACAAGGTCGAAAATGAATTTGTCGGGGATAGCCTCGTTTGAGTTTCCTGTTACAATGCGTGTGTCGTTTACTGCCCAGAATTTATTGCCTGCGCTGCCTGCGTTCTGTATAGCGTACTTACCGTCGGCAAGCAGTAGAATCTCGTAGGTGTGCCAAACGGCTTCGTATGGGTTTGTTGTTTCGTTTACGGTGAATTGTCCCTTTTCGTTGAGGTAACGACTATCCTCGACGTTAATTATTTTGTAGCGGTTGGTGCTTGGGTCGATTGATATTTTCCACTCCTGACGTTGTGGACGTATGTCGTCAATCTTGTCCCAGAACTGTGGAACGCTGTTTGCGGTGTTAGGCTTGTCGTTGGTCAGGTATCGTCCGTTGTGCATAATGTAGTATGTACCGTTTTCGAGTACCTGTGCGGGGAATACGTCGATGCGATAGTCGTAAACATCTTTGTACATTGCTATAAGTTCACCTACCGTGTTTTTCAGGAACGGCTCGACGTGCAACGAACCGACAGCGGGAGTTGCAGTTCTTAGCGACCCCTCAAAGTTGCGAGAACGGAGTGCTGACTGTGCCTCCGCACTCTCCTTGTAGCGTAAATAGCTGTTTATGAAATTTTCGGGGTTCTCGTCGGCGAGCGCTTGGTTCATCTCTACAAGCGCAGTACCTCTGATGCCCAAATATTTCATACTCTCTATCCAGGGTTTAATTTCTGTTGTAAGTTCCTTGGCCTCATCGGTTGCGAGCAGTGTGTTGGCCGATTCGGTGAACTTTTTGAACAGTTCGCCTACAGCGGCAAAAGCTGCAGCCCGGTCGGTTGCTATTTTTTCGTCGTATATAGCTTTTGTTGCTACAAACGTCGGCGATTCATTGGTGCGGCGCAGTCCGTGTATGTTTGCTCCAAGGTCTATATTGTTCTCGCAGAAAAGACGGAACGCCTCGCTGCTCTCGGGCATAATGTATTTGATTGCCGCCTCCCACGAAGCGTCTGAATCGTATGCCGGCATATTCCACGTGTAGTCGCCTATGCTGAATAGCGATACTTTAGAGGCTTCGGCATACTCCATAGGGTTCGACACGAATCCCGACAGGTCATCGGCGATGTTTAGGTCGTTGCCGTATGTGGGTCCCATCAGTATGTGGTCTATGCAGTAGTCTGTAACGGGGTAGTTGAGCCATATGAATGCCTTGCGCTTGATTTCTCCGTTAATCCAGCTTACATCGCTCTTGTTTATCATATCTATCACCGAATTTCCGGTCCACATTATGCGGATATCCTTGTTCATAATATCGCCGAGTGCGGGCAAGTAAATTCCGTTCGACCACCCTTTGTTATATTGTGTCGGGCAAATGATACAGGGGTTTACATCGGGGTATGCAGCCTCGAGCTCCTGTGCAATGTAATTCATCAGTTCGGCTTGATCGTCGCCGTGTGTTCCGTCATCGTTCCATAGGTCGTCCCAGAATACAGCAAAGGTTCTGACGCCAAGCTTGCACATAGCTTTCAGCTTGTTTACGATATTTGTTCTGTCGGTCTGCTTCCACTGTATATCCTCTCCCGGGTGAATGGCCCATACAAAGTCTACTTTGTTCGCTTTTGCGGCTTCTACGTATGACTTAATCTTTGCAGCCTGCTCGGCGGGGTATTCCTCGCGCCACTTTGACTTGTGGTAGGCATCGTCTTTGGGACCATAGATATAGATATTCATCTTCATACGTCCGAAAAAGTCGAAAAGACTCATACGGTTGCTCTCGCTGTATGGGTTACCGTAGTATCCCTCTACAAGACCGCGTTGCGGAACGCTTGGAAAGTCTGTGACCGTCAGCTGCATTGTATTTTGTTGCGAAGCGGCTTGAATAAATGTCTGTACACCGTAGAAGGTGCCGCTGCCGTCGTTTCCTGCAATAATGACTCTGTCGCTGTTGACGGACAGGTAATAACCTTCTGCTTTTTCGGGTATCAGGCTCTCGTAGTCGGCAACAGATTCATCACCGCGTTCTCCAATGATAACCTCAACGCCTTCGCCTGCCGTTGTAAAATGTTTTTTGAATAGGTTTACAGCGTCGCTGTCTGCTGTAACTGCACCTGTGAGCGTGAATGTCGCATTGCTTGCAAATGCAGGCTCGTTACCCCATTCAATGCTTTGTGGCTTTGGCCATATTTGTGTCATTTGTGCATTGGCAAGGAGTGCTACGGTAAGCAGCATAGCCGTAATTACTGAACGGTAACTTTGTTTCATAGAATTATAGTTTTTGTATAGTTTGTAATTTTTTGTAAAAATAGATTATATAAATGAGATAGACAATTTTTTTTGTATATTCGCAAAATAATTATGCTTACGGTTGTTTCAAAAATATTTTTATGGATAAAAGACCTCTTATTCTGGTTTCTAATGATGATGGCTATCTTGCCAAGGGTGTAAACTGTCTTGCAGGGGTGTTGCGTGAGTTTGGCGATGTTGTTGTTGTGGCTCCTCATACGGGACGCTCGGGCAAGGGGTGTGCTATTACCAGCGAGGTGCCCATAAAGGTTACGCAAGTAAGTAAAGAGCCCGGACTTGAGGTCTATTCCTGTACCGGTACACCTTGCGATTGCATAAAGGTGGCGTGCCATTCTGTTGTGTCGCGTCGTCCCGACCTTGTGATAGGCGGAATAAATCACGGCGATAACTCGGCTGTCAATGCTCATTATTCGGGAACAATGGGAGTTGTGCTCGAGGGGTGTATGAAGGGTATCCCCTCTATTGCCTTTTCTCTCTGCTCGCACGATGCAGATGCCGATTTTGCTCCAACCTATCCGGCTATACGCAAGATAGTGGCGGCTGTTCTTGAGCGTGGGTTGCCACAGGGCAGCTGCCTGAATGTAAACTTCCCTGACTCACAATCATACGCAGGAATTAAAATATGCCGTCAGGCGATGGGGCAGTGGACTAATGAATGGGCGTCGCACGACCACCCTCGCGGCGGAAAGTGGTGGTGGCTTACCGGTGAGTTTACGGTCAGTGAGAGCGGGCTCGATGCCGACCGTGTCGCTCTTGATAATAACTATGTGACAATAACTCCAACCACAATCGATTTTACCGATTATCGTTTGCTGGCCGAAATGGAGCAGTGGGGGTTGTAAATACTGTTAAATAACGTTCTATGAAATATTATCTTATAGTTGGAGAGGCTTCGGGAGACCTTCACGCGTCTAACCTGATGTCGGCTATTAAAGAGGCTGACGAGAGTGCGGAATTTCGTTTCTTTGGGGGCGACCTGATGTCGGCAGTGGGCGGTGAGCGTGTCAGGCATTATCGCGACCTTGCGTATATGGGCTTTATTCCTGTGCTTCTGCATCTGCGCACGATATTCTCAAATATGAGTCTGTGCAAGAAAGATATTGTCGCGTGGAACCCCGATGTGCTTATTCTTGTCGATTATCCGGGCTTTAACCTCTCAATAGCCGAATATATTCACAAGAACACTTCAATTCCTGTCTACTATTACATATCTCCTAAAATATGGGCGTGGAAGGAGCATCGTATAAAAAATATCAAGCGCGATGTTGATGAACTGTTCTCTATATTGCCTTTTGAGGTTGACTTTTTTGAGAAAAAACACAATTACCGCATAAACTATGTCGGTAACCCTTGTGTCGATGCCGTTGACGCTTTCAGGCATACAGCAATCTCCCGCGAGCAATTTCTCGCAGAAAATGCTCTTCCCGACAAACCTGTTGTAGCACTGCTTGCGGGCAGCCGCAAGCAGGAAATTACCGCAAACCTGCCAATGATGCTCGAGGCTGTCGCGGAGTACCCCGGTTATCAACCCGTCATTGCCGGTGCACCGGGTATTGACAGGGAATTTTATGCACCGTACCTTGAGAAAGGGGCCCGCATAGTGTTTGGGCAGACGTATAATATTTTGAACAATGCACACGCGGCGCTTGTGACATCGGGTACAGCTACGCTCGAAGCCGGAATATTCTGCGTTCCGCAGGTTGTGTGTTACGCAACCCCGATGGCGCGTCTCTACTCTTGGCTCAAGAAACGTTTCTTGAAAGTAAAATATGTCTCTTTGGTTAATCTTGTTGCCGACAAAGAGGTTGTACGCGAGCTGGTGGCTGCCGATATGAGCGTTGAGAATGTAAAGAACGAACTTGGAAAGCTGCTTCCGTGTGATAGTAAAGAAAGAACGGCTATGCTCGATGAGTATAGCCGTATGAATGAGATTCTTGGCGCAGCCGGCGCGTCGCGACGCGCTGCCTGCAAGATTGTGTCTCTGTTAAAGAACGCCGATAAGGCTCAAGTATAATATAACGCTCGGGGTTGCGAGCAGAGTGCTGTCGAAACGGTCGAGTATTCCGCCGTGTCCGGGGAGAATATTGCCTGAATCTTTAATCTGCATTTCGCGTTTCATACAAGACTCTATCAGGTCGCCCAGTGTGGCTGTGGCAACAACCACGGCTCCCATTCCGGCCCATTCCCACAGTGTCATAATGTCGAAAATGTAGGATAATGCCACGCCTGCGCCTATGGCTACAGTCGCGCCGCCAATGAAACCTTCCCAAGTCTTTTTGGGCGACACGCGCTCAAACATCTTGTGGCGTCCAATGGTGCAACCAACGAAGAACGCGCCGGTGTCGTTGCACCATATAAACGCAAAGATAGAGAGTGGAAGGACATAATTATATGTCTCGCCGTCTGTTGCGCCTACGGTCGATAGAATATTAAGCAACGCAAATGGCAACGCTGCGTAGCACTGACTCAATGTGAAATAAGCAAAATTGTCGAGCTTGCTGCCCTTTGTGCTGAATAGCTGTTGTATAAAGGTGTATAGCACCAATGCAATGTAAGGAGCAAAGAGGGGCAAGGTTACGGGAAAGTCCAGATGGTACACAGCAAAGAGCCCCATAAACAGCAGGCCTCCGCTGAGCATAGCTACCCACGTGTTGAAGGTCGTCTTTTTGTGTTCTGCGACAAGTGTGCAGAATTCCCTTACCGAGAGCATTGTTATTATTCCGAATAATATTCCGAAAGAAACCTTGCTGTACAGTATTGAACCTATTAGCGTCACTGCAAACAGGAATCCTGTTATTACGCGTGTGAGGAATTTTTTCATATTTTATTTTGTGTTTTGTGTGTTACTCTTTCTCGTCTTCGCTGTTGGCTTTGGGCGGCTCCTGCGCTTCGGGCTGTGGCGATGAGGTATCTTCGGGTATATTCTCCTCTTCTTTGCTTTTGAATATCTCTTCGCTGCGCGACGCCCACGGACGTTTGCCGAATATGTTCTCAACGTCCTCGGCAAAAATCACCTCTCTTTCAATTAGAATCTTGGCTAATTGGGCGTGTCCGTCTTTGTGTTCGAGCAGCAGTGCCTTTGCGCGGGCATATTGCTCGTTAATCATCTTGTGAACCTCGCTGTCAATGGTCTCGGCGGTTTTTTCGCTGTATGGGCGGTTGAATGAGTATTCCTGGTTGTTGTAGTAACACAAGTTCGATAGCTTGTCGCTCATTCCGGCGTATGCAATCATTGAATAAGCCTGTTTGGTTACTCTTTCAAGGTCGTTCATTGCTCCGGTCGATATCTGGCCAATGAATACCTCTTCGGCTGCGCGTCCGCCCAGGATTGAGCACATCTCGTCGAGCATCTGTTCTTTGGTGGTAATCTGACGCTCTTCGGGCATATACCACGCTGCGCCCAAAGCTCTGCCACGCGGTACTATTGTCACCTTTATAAGGGGGTTCGCGTGCTCAAGGAACCACGAGATTGTAGCGTGTCCGGCCTCGTGTATGGCGATGGACTCCTTCTCCTTTTGTGTAAGAACTTTTGTCTTCTTTTCCAAGCCGCCTATAATGCGGTCTATGGCGTCGAGAAAATCCTGCTTGTCTATTGCTTTTTTCTGTTTGCGTGCAGCAATCAGTGCTGCTTCGTTGCAGACATTTGCAATATCGGCACCCGAAAATCCCGGTGTTTGGCGTGCCATAGTGTCAACGTCGACAGAGGGGTCTAGCTTGAGCGGACGCATATGTACTCCAAAGATGTCTTTGCGCTCGTTAAGTTCGGGCAGGTCGACGTGTATCTGTCGGTCGAAGCGTCCGGCGCGTAACAGGGCCTTGTCGAGAATGTCGGCGCGGTTTGTTGCGGCAATGACTATTATTCCGCTGTTTGTGCCGAATCCGTCCATCTCGGTAAGCAGCTGGTTAAGGGTGTTCTCGCGCTCGTCGTTGCCTCCCATCGATGGGTTTTTGCCGCGTGCACGGCCTACGGCGTCAATCTCGTCAATAAATACAATGCAGGGAGCTTTTTCTTTTGCCTGACGGAACAAGTCGCGTACACGCGAAGCGCCCACGCCCACGAACATCTCTACAAAGTCGGAACCCGACATTGAAAAGAAAGGTACATTGGCCTCGCCGGCAACCGCTTTTGCGAGCAGAGTCTTTCCCGTTCCCGGAGGGCCTACGAGCAGTGCGCCCTTGGGTATCTTTCCGCCAAGCTCGGTGTAAACCTTTGGGTTTTTCAAGAAGTCAACAATTTCCTTGACTTCTTGCTTGGCTCCCTCCTGTCCGGCTACGTCCTTGAATGTTATTGCAGGTGTGTTGCTCTTGTCGAATAATTTGGCTTGTGACTTGCCTACGTTGAATACGCCACCTTGTCCGCCGGCTCCTCCGCTCATACGGCGCATAATGAACATCCATACAGCTATCAAAATAACAAGCGGCAACACGCTCCAAAGGAAATTGCTGAAAAAGTCGTTCTCCCGTTCATATGTAAGCGTACCGTCGAACCTTACGTTGCCGTTGGTGTCGGGGGCTTTCATCTCAAAGATAAAGTCGTCAAAATTGTCGGCGGAGCCAATGGTGGTCACAACTTTTTGTGTGGCTCTTGCGTTTATGGGCGCCTCTTTGAATATTTGCTTTGTGGAGTCTTTTTTTACGGTTGCTTCAACCTCTCCGTCGTCGTGAACGACGATGTCCTGAATATATCCTTTTTCAACATATTCGCGCAGTTCGGAGTATTTGACCTTTTTAATCTGCTCGGCGGTGTCGCCGCCAAAGATGTATATCGAGAGCAGTACTCCTCCTGCTACAATGTAGAACCAGGTGAAACTGAATCTTGGTTTTTTGTTGTTTGCCATATATCTTTTTTAGTCAATGTCCGGAATAGTCGTGATTTTTGCGTCGGCCCACAGGTGCTCTATGTCGTAGAACGCACGTACATCGGGCAGGAATACGTGAACCAGAATGTCGCCGTAGTCCATTGCTACCCATTGGCAGTTGCGTAGGCCGTCAATGGCGTATGGCTTCTTCTTGCAGTTTTCTCGAACTGTGTCGGCGACAGAGTCGGTAATTGCGCTTACCTGATTGGGCGAGTTTCCTTGACATATAACAAAATAGTCGCAGATGCTGTTTCCGAGGTTCAGCATATCTACAACAACAATTCCTTTTCCTTTTTTGTCCTGAATACCTTCAATTATCTGTTCTATTACCTCTTGGGCGTTTGCTTTTTTCTCTTGCATATATTATTTTTTTAATCTGTATGGATTCTTGCAATAATCGTGCCAATCAACAGTTTTGTGCCTTGCGTTCTTTATGTGTGACAAAATGTCTGATATTGAGCACCGTTCTGTCGGCCGAAGTTGTTGTGCAAATATACCTTATATTTTAACTATATAAAAATAAAGAGCCTCATTTTTGTGTCTGTTAATCGCTATTTGAAATATTTTTTCTTGTTTTTGGCGAAAAAAGTCCTAAAAAAGTTTGTTTTCAAAAAAAATGTTGTACCTTTGCATCGCATTTGAGAATTGGGCTATGGTGTAATGGTAACACTACAGATTCTGGTCCTGTCATTCTTGGTTCGAGTCCGAGTAGCCCAACAGAGAGTTTCAGTTAATTGAAACTCTTTTTTTTGTTTATAAAGCCTTGAAACCGGCAATGTGGCAGGGTGGGCAAATGTGAAACGCCCCTATGCGGTTGTTGAAAATAGACCTTTGAGAGGATTGTTCGTGTGGCGAAAAATGCAACAAGCGACGCCCGAGCGTCGCTTGTCTTTGTTTATTCGAGTAGTTTCTCTTTTATCAGTTCTTCCAACTCATTTTTGTCCATATATCCGGTGAAAAGCGACGGCGTTCCGTCTGTCGGAATAAAAAGTAATGCCGGAATTCCGCTTATTCTGAATGTGCTTGCAAGCTCGGGACTGTTGTCGACATTTACCTTGTATATGTATAATTCATCGGCTTTTTCGGTGGCAATTTCGTCAAGAATGGGGGATAGCCTTCTGCAGGGGGCGCACCAGTCGGCATAGAAATCGACAATGGCGGGCTTGTCGCCTGAATACTTCCACTCTTTGTCGTTAATGTCGTCGATTTTTTTGCAGAAATCTTCTGTGGATATGTAAATGGGACCGGCGTTGTCGTTAGTGACGTTCTCGCTCTTTTTGCTGCCACAAGAGAGTATAGTTGCAATGTACAATGTTAAAAACAGAATTTTCTTCATAATCATAAGCGTTTTTATTGTTCTTTTTGCAAATATAGAATATCCTTTGAGTTATCCTTGTTTTACCTATATTTTTTAAGATAAAATAAGAATTTGGTCCTTAATTAACTTTGGGATTGTTACTTTTTGTAAGTGTTTTTTTGGAAATACAATACAAAATGTTATTTTTGTGCCGTAAAGCTAAATTTGAAATTGATTATGAAAAGGTATATTTCTGTTTTTGTGGCAGTTTTGTTTGTGGTGTTTGTGGCGCAGGCCCAGCGTGTGCGTTTTAATATTGCCTTTACACCGTCTGCTACAAGCGATATGAAGGTTTATGCGCAACCTCTGAATGCCGAGAGTGACGGAAATTCTGTTCCATTGCGTTTTAAGGACGGCGCTTTTGTTGGCGGAGTTCCTGTGTCGGATACCGGTTTTTATAATATTGTAGTAGTTCAGGACGGTATGCAGTTTATAAATCCTGTGTATGCTACTGATGCCAAAAACATCTCGCTCGACGCAGTAATCGAGGGTAAGTCGATGGTTTTTACCGACACTCCCGACAATAGGGCGTTGTCGGCTGTGAACGAGAAACTGATTGCGCTTGACCGTCGTCTGTGGCTTGAACGTGGGCTGGATAGCGAGGCTCTTAAAAGTGTAATCCAGGGCTATGGCAAGACTGTTGAGTCTGTTGTTTCGACAGAAGGGCTTGCCGATGCTGTTTGCGAATATATTAAAGTTTGGGCGTATACACGCGCGCATAATGCCTATAATTCAATACCTCGTGCGCAGGAGATTGATGCTGCGGCAGTGCCTTTTGCAAAATACGACGTGTTGCCTCAGCCCGGTGCTGTTCTTGATAATAAGTATGCTTCACTGTTTGTGGCGGCGTTTCTGATTATTGGCGAATCAATCTCGGACAACAATGGCTTGATTGATAAATTGGGTGACTTGTATGTTAAATATAATGACGAGGCTGTGCGCCGAAAAGTTTCCGCTTCTTTAATGAGCCGCTTTATATCGGATTATGACTACTCAAGAGACTTTGACGGTGGTCTTGCTATAGTGAAAGAGGCTGTTGAAAAATATGGCGTCTCGCAAAAGTATGTTGAAACCTATCTCAAACATAAATCGGCGGTAGTTGGCTCACCGCTGCCCGCCGACATTGTTCTTGTTGATGCCAAAGGCAATAGAGTGAGTCTTGACGCTTACAAGGGCAAATATCTTTATATCGACCTGTGGGCTTCGTGGTGTGGCCCTTGCTGCAGAGAGGTGCCTTATCTTAAAGCCCTTGAAAAAGAATTGAAGAATAAGGACGTTGTCTTTGTGTCGGTTTCATCAGATACCGACGAGGCTGCCTGGAAGAACAAAATGACAGAATTGGATATGCACGGTATTCAATTGCTTGACAAAGACAACACTCTTGGTACAGCGCTCAACGTGCGTGGAATTCCATTCTTTGTAATCTATGACAAGGAGGGCAAGCTGCATACATACGGCGCGATGCGTCCAAGCAGGGGTGCGGAACTACGCAACTTCCTCGAAGAACTGAAGTGATGTACGACAGGCGCTTGAATGTTAAATTCTTCTTTATAACGTAATTAGTTTGCGCTTTTCTTCGTCTTTTATTGTAAAATAATTATTTTTGCCACCCTCTGTGAAAATAGAGGGTAAAAAATGTATATAGTGTTAATTAAATTTTATAAAAAATCAAACAAAGAATGTTTATGAAAAAGAATTATTTCTTTTTAGTATCGCTTATGCTTTTTATGGCTGTACAAGCCAAGGCACAGGTGACTTCAATCTCAGACCTCTTTGGTGATTATAAGTTCACCGCAGATGTTGAGTTTACAGCCGAGGGTGAGGCTTACAAGGATAAGTTCCTCGCAGAGTGTGATGCGACAATCAGTATGGGTACAACCTATATGGCGAAGATTATAGGTTTTGCCGGCTCGCAGACAGAGCAGAATATTACAGACTTTAGCGCAGAACAGGAGAAAGTTAAGATTACTAATCCAAACAACCCGCAACTTTTTAATGGTGTGTACTTTGCAAATGTCAATGGAGATAATCCTTATGGTGTGTTCGACAATGGCGAATGGGTGTTGGAGAGTATGCCCGTTTGGTATTATACCTATAACCCCGAGACAAAGGAAATTTCAATCCCTGACTTTACAATAATTACCCTTGCTAATGCAGGAATGGATTTGAAGGGTACAATCCTTGCAAAGTACACAAATGTAAAGATGACTCTTGTCAAGAGTGCTGAAATTGAGGTAGCCAACATTGAGGGTGACTGGAATTTTGCTGCAGGCAAGGGTACTTACAGCACAATGGAGGGCTCGGTAATTCCCACAGAATTTGCCGTAAACCTTGCAAAGACCGGCGATGACAACAGAAACTACAACGCTACTGTTGCTATCGAGGGCTACGAGGCTTTGACCTTCCCCGCGACATTCGACGGACAGATGCTTGAGCTTGCTTATGATAATACTTATCTTGACGAGGCTAACGGTATTCGTGTTGCTCCAATGTATGGTTCTGAAACAAGCGGCATAATCTCTTTCAAGGTGGGCAGCAGCAACGATGTGTTTACTCTCTATGATGGATTCGCTTTTGCAAGCGATGTGATGGGTAAGGCTTCCGATGAGGTTACTGATTCGCTCTTTGTGAATGGAATGCTCCATCAGTGGTATATGGACGGTTCTATGCGTCGTCCGACAGAGGCCCCCGAGTTTACTTGGGACGGTACCTATAAAGTTACCGGTGAGTTCGAGGCTTATGAGAATGTTGCTATTGAGCTTTTGAATAACTTTGAAATGACCGTTGAATACCACAATGATTGGCAAATGTATCTGGTAACAGAATTTATGGGTTGTGACCTTGTGAGTTTGAATTATGGCGGTCTTGAGTTTGTTCCTGCGGCCGACGGCAAGAGTGCCGAGATTGTATTGTCGTCTTATGGTGGTCCTGTATATCTCTATAATAACGGTGATGGTACTTACTTGCAGCTTGCCGATGAGAATGCAACTGCCGGCACTATGACATTGACACTCAAAGAGGACGGTACAATTGACGCCGGTTCATTCTTTATTTGTGTGTACGACGATGCTTCGGGAACTAGCAATCCTGTTGTGTTCTATGAGGGTGTGACAGCCGAGAAAGTTGTCGAGGAGGTTGCTCCCGCATTTGACCTTGCCGGTGAGTATGTGTTGACAGCCAGCGCTGATGTTTACTATGCCGGCGAAGGTGTAGACTTCCCCACAGAGTTCAACTTTACAATTGAGTACTTCGACCTCTCTGATTATGGTATGGATAGCTACTATGGCGTGACAAAGTTTATGGGTCGCGACATTGCCTATTCTCCAATAGAGGTAACTGTAGTCGAGGCCGGTAAGTCGTATGAACTTAAGGCGGGTGATTTGTGTGGTGCGATAGAGGCCGGTAAACTTTACTACAAGCTCTATGATATGAACGCAACAGACAGCTCTATCGAGATGACTGTAAACGAGGACGGAACAATCGGTATTGCAAACTTCTTTATCAAGGTTCTTGATTATAATGCAGGTACCGAGACTGCCGGTGCATACTATAAGAATGTAACCCTTACACGCGGTACAACCGGTATCGACAATGTGGAAGTTGACAATGCTGTGGTTGAAGGAATCTTTGATATTCAGGGTCGCCGAATCAATGAGATTCAGGCTCCCGGTCTTTACATCATCAATGGCAAAAAAGTTCTTGTAAAGTAAATGTAATTTATTAAGTATAGTAATATATAGTTAATATTACTATTAACATATGATAAAGTCTTCCCGACGTTTGTCGGGGAGACTTTTTTTTGTAATTTTGTAACCCGTTTTTGTAATATGGCTCATTTCGCGAAAATCAGTTGGAATTTGTGATTGATATTACATTTTTTTGATAGGGGATTTTAATTCTATGGAAATAATAATTTTATACAGTACGATAATGAGGATTTTTAGACAGAGATTTACTGTTGCTTGCAGAGTTGCGGTCGCATTGCTGCTGCTCTCTGTTCCGCAGGTTGCTGCCTTTGCCGGTGAGACTATGTTGTTGTCGCAGCCCGACGAGAGTAAGGTTGCGGCCGGAGTTGTCATCGACAAGGCTACCGGCGAGCCTGTGATTGGTGCGAACATTGCAGTTTGGTCGGGCGGAAAACTGCTCACCGGTACAACTACTGGGCTTGACGGAGAGTTTCGTATAATATCTCCGCAGAAAAATTTTGAACTTCAAATATCTTTTATCGGTTATCAGAGTGTGACAATCCTCTCGACCGACAAGAATATTGAAAATTTGCACATTGTTCTTTCCGAGGACGCAAACGTTCTTAGCGACGTCGTTGTCACGGGCTTTGTATCAAAGAATAAAGAGACCTTTACCGGTTCTGTAACCGAGGTTTCGGGTCTTGAACTCAAGCAGGTGTCGGGAACCAATCTCATTAGTGCAATTTCGGCACTTACACCGGGTATGGCAATGGTGCAGAACACCAGCCAAGGCTCTAACCCCAATCACACTCCCGAACTTGTGCTTCGCGGTATGAGCTCTTTCTCGAATAGCGGACAGCAGGTTAATCAGCCAACCATCATTCTCGATGGAACCGAAATTACTATGCAGGACCTGTACGACCTCGATATAAACGAAATAGAAAAGATAACCGTGCTTAAGGACGCTTCGGCAACGGCGCTATATGGTTCAAAGGCCGCAAACGGTGTAATTGTTATTACCCGCAAACCTATCCTTGAGAGCACCTTGCGTGTGCAGTATAATTTTACGGGAAATTTCCAGATGCCGATGTTGGGCGACTATAATGTGCTCAATGCCAAACAAAAACTCGAATATGAGCGTCTGGCGGGCCTTTACGACGCAAAGGGTGCTGTTGACCCCGTTACAAAACTTCCGTTGCAATACGAATATGATGCTCTATACAATGAGCGCTATAAATTGATTGCAGCCGGGCAGAACAGCGATTGGTTGTCGCAACCGGCTCGAAACGCTTTGTCGCACGACCACTCGTTGCGTGTCTACGGTGGTGCGGCAAACCTGCGTTACGAACTTACAGGACGTTTCGGCGATACTCGTGGAGTTATGAAGGACGACTACCGCCGTCGCTACAGCCTGGGCTTCAAGCTCGACTACTTTATTGGTAACTCGGTTACAATCTCGAACCGTACAACTTATCAGGAAATTGCTGTGAAGAACTCGCCCTATGGCTCGTTTGTGCAGTATGTGCAGATGAATCCGTACGACAAAATCTACAACGAGGACGGCTCGCTGAATACCGACCTTGCCTGGGACTTGGATAACCCACTCTACGAAGCTACTCTTGGCAGTTTTTCAAAAAGTGGCGAACGTACACTCTCCAACAGCACTGATTTCCGTTGGGACATAAACAAAATGTTCCTTGTTACTGGTCACTTCAACGTGTCGAGCGATATGGGTAGCAGCGATATTTTCCTCTCGCCAAAATCGCGCTCTTTTAAGGACGTTGTCGACCTTAGCAAGAAAGGACAATATACAAAAGGCTCTACGCACGGAATAAGCTACAATGGAAACATTGTTGGTACGTTCAATAAATTTTTCAAAGACCAGTCGCTTGTGAGCCTTTCGGCCGGTTGGGAAATTAACCACGCCGAAAGTTCTTCGGAAACGACACAGGCCATAGGTTTCTTTAACGACCATCTCTCTTACATAGGCAATGCCGCAGGTTATCCGACCGATAGTAAACCCTACGGTTCACAAGCCGAGACAGCCGATGTCGGTATTTTCACTACTGGAAACTTCTCGTGGCGTAACCGTTATTTTGTGGACGCAACGTGGCGTATGACAGGGTCGTCGCAGTTTGGCGAGAATAATCGCTACGGACACTTCTGGTCGGGAGGTCTTGGCTGGAACGTAATGAACGAACCTTTTATGAAAAAAATAAAGGATAAGTTCGACATTTTCAAGGTGCGCGGAAGTATGGGTTACACCGGTAAGGTTAGTTTTAGCCCGTTCCAGGCAATGACAATGTATCAGTATCTCAACGACTATGAGTACCGTAACGGCATTGGTGCAATCCCTGTTACTATAGGTAATGTCGATCTCACTTGGGAGCGTACAATGAACTATAATGTGGGAATTGACTTCAGTATGTTCGACCGTCGTTTGAACTTTGTTGTCGATGCATACATACGCAACACGACAGACCTTCTTCTCGACAAGGCCAAAGCCCCATCGACCGGTGTTACCACAGCAAAGTCGAACCTCGGAGAGTTGCAGAATAAAGGTATAGAATTTCAGATTGACGGCTATATCTTCCGCACAAATGATTTCTACTGGCGTCTTGCGACAACTGGGTATATGAACCGTAATAAAATTACCAAAATAGACAAGGCGCTCGAGGAGATAAACAAGGAAAATCAGGAGAATGCATCGTTCTTTCTTACCCCGCTGCCGCAGTATGCCGAGGGTGAGAGTGTTACAGCGCTTAAGCTTGTGCGCTCGGCCGGTATCGACCCTGCCACCGGTAAGGAGATATACATAAAGCGCAACGGCGAACGTACATTTGAGTACGACCCGGCCGACAAGGTGCTCATTGGCGACACCGAACCTTCGTTTACAGGAACATTCAGCACAAATGTATTCTGGAAGGGCTTTAGTGTTTACGCGCTCTTTAATTACCGTTTGGGCGCGTGGGTCTATAACACCACTCGCGTAACAAAGGTCGAGGGCTCCGACCCGCGATACAATGCCGACAAGCGCGTGTTTGACGACCGCTGGAAAAAACCGGGTGACCACGCACTCTATAAGGACATAGCCGATTCGTCGCGTCCCAAGCAGACCGACCGATTCGCCGAGGTCGAGAATACTCTCTCTTTAGGCTCGCTTAACATCAGCTACGAGTTTGGCGATGATCTCTGCAAGAAAATGCGTCTGCGTAATTTGCGCCTTGGTGTTAATTTTACCGATATACTCCGCCTCTCGACGGTGAAGATAGAGCGCGGTACCGACTATCTCTACAGTCAGGGATTTGAATTCTATCTAAATGTTACATTCTAAAAACCGATGACTATGAAGACGATGAAATATATAATACTTTGCTTATTCTCGCTTGTTCTTACAACAACATCGTGCGAGGGTTTTCTCGATATTACTCCCGATGGACAGGTGAAACGCGACCCTATGCTGTCGACTCCCGAGGGAATAGAGGACGCAATGTACGGTGTCTATTCGCAGATGCGCTCAAACGCCCTTTATGGTCAGGAACTGTACTTCTCGGCTCTGGAGATTCTCTCGCAGACAATGTGGTGCAAGGGCGCCGAGGGTATTACCGCTCTTGGCGAATATGACTGGGAGCACTCGTCGGTGACGAGTATACTCGAGTCGGTGTGGGTAAGTATGTACAAGAATATTTCCAATGTGAACAGCATTCTTGATGCGCCTCTCGTGGCTGATGCATTGGAGTACCCCTACACCGTTTATCGTGGCGAGGCACTGGGTATGCGCGCATTTATGCACTTCGACCTTGTGCGTCTCTTTACCGAGCAGTATACTGTAAACCCCGCTGCGAACGGAATACCATACGCAACGGAATTCTCATTGAAGACACCGCCATTCGAGACACTTGAAAAGAACTATGAACATATTCTTGCCGACCTGCTCGAGGCTGAGACATTGCTGCTTGATGAAGATGAGTATAGCGACGAAAGTACGTTTATGCTCGATCGCCAGATACACTTCAATCTCTATGCCGTACAGGCAACACTCGCACGCGTTTATCTGACAATGGGCGACAATGTGCAAGCTGCAATATATGCCGGGAAAGTAATAAATGCGAATAAGTACACATTGACCGACAAGACAAACTTGCAGAACGACATAAAGGGTGTGCTTTCAGCCAACGAGACCTTGTTCGGTATATATCACCCCGGTTTCTACACTGCTGTAAACGCAAAATTGGAACAGATGACCTCGTTCTATTCGCTTGACCTTCGCGGAGACTTTATGTCGCTGTACGAGAAGGACGCGTCGGGCTGGGATTTTCGCACGCAAGCCTATTTCTCGAATGCAAACGACCAGGATAAATACCGTTTGAGCAAGTTTACCGATTACTACGAGAAAAATAATATAACCTGTCCGGAAACAGTAATTAAGGGAATAAATCTCATTCGCTTGCCCGAAATGTATCTCATTGCAGCAGAGGCTCTTCTTGACACCGAATACGATACAGCACTTGAACTCTTCGAGACAGTACGTAGCAACAGAGGCCTTGAACCGCTTGACGACACAAAGACTCTGACACAGGAAATGATAAATGACGAGCGTTATCGCGAGCTGATAGGCGAGGGACAGACGTATTTCAATATGAAGCGTCAGAATTTGGATATTCTTTCGCACGACGGCAAGACCACTTATACGCCGGCCGATGGAATATATGCTGCTCCGATACCCGATATTGAGATTGAGAACAGAAACTGATAAAAGAGAACTGATATGATAAATGCTATAAAAAACATTCTGCTGCCGGCTGTGTTGTCTATGACATTGCTCGTGACCTCTTGCAACGATGAGCAGTATATGCGATTCGACCTCTCGCAAACAGGTATCTATTTTACAAAGGATACGTTGAACTATTCGTTCAGTGTCACCCCGATAGAGATTAAGGAGTATACCTACAATATCCCTGTCAGGGTTATGGGCTCGTTGAGCAAGGAAACGCGTCCTGTGGCATATGTGATAAATCCCGATTATACAACAGCCGAGGAGGGAGTACAATTTACTATAGGCGAAGCCTGTGTCCTTCCCGATTCAATAAACGGTTATATACCGGTAACGATACACCGCGAGCATCTTGCCGGTTCATACCCCGATTATACACGTTATGAACTTTGCCTGCAACTGGTGTCGAATGAGTATTTCACTCCGACGCTCGATTCACTCAGCCAGGTACGTGTACTGCGCTTCGACAACTCTATTGAACAACCCGATTGGCGCAATGCTTACGGCGAGAAGGTGTGGCAGGAAAAGTATCTCGGAAAATGGCACCCTTATAAATTTATAAAGATGGTTGAGTATTTTGGTGCTGTGGAGCAGATACTGCCCGAGACATTCAATAATATGGTTGCCGAGTATGGCCGTTACCTTGAGCACATTCCGTTCGGCGACCCTAATAACTATCGTACAATATTTGTCAAATATATATATTGGCCAATGTATGAGTTCTTTAACGACCCTGCAAACGAGGAGGCTATAAAGGCAGAATTCCCTGACTTTATCTTTGACTTTCCCAATCCATACACTGTTGGCTGATAAACTGTTCAATTAAAAAAAAGACGTTATGAAGATATTAAAATGGAGTTTGCTGCTATTGCTGTTTCCCTTGATGACAGCTTGTTTCAGCGACCAATCGACCGATGCGACACGTCCGCTCTCGCTCATAACAATAGAGTCGGGTATTGACACCGAGTATAATATGGGCAAAAATGAGGAGCTTGTGATTGAGCCGGTAATTACACAAAGCAACAAGGAAAAACCTTTAAGCTATACTTGGGAGGTGAATCTACAGCCCTATTCTCACGATAGAATATTAAATTTCAAGGCCGAGGCACTTGGAAAATACAACTGCCGACTTATTGTTGAGAATGAAGATGGCAAGAGCTTCTTTATTTTTACAATTTATGTAAACTCGCCTTACGAAGAGGGTATTACGGTCATAAGCAAAGACTCAGATGGTAACTCTATGCTCTCTTTTATGCAGAAACCGGCAACCGGGGAGAATGGTGTATTTTACCAAGGTGACTGCTTCGCGCTTAATAACTCTGACACTCCTTTTGCTGCCAACGTTGCGGACATAGTGCAGAGCAACCGCAATCTTATAGTTGCTTGTCAGGGCGGTGGCGAGAATAACGACCAGCCGACACTTTATTTTCTCAATGAAAAGACACTTGTCGTCGAGAATATGTTTACAGTGCCTCTGACAGAATATGCCGACTTTAAACCGACAAAATTGGGTGTGCCGGCAACAACGCATCAGGGAACATCTTATCCTATACTTTGTGAAAATGGTAAGGTCTATGACTTTTCGCCTTCCGAGACCATAGTGTCGCTTCCGCGCAAGCTGCAGTCAACTTATGCACAGTCTTGTATTGTATATAGCGATGGAAACTATAACGATATCTTGCATTGGGACAACGAAAATAATGGTTTGAGCCTGCTGTATAACTCTAATCATTTTTATTGCAGCAGTAAGTATCATTTACGCCTTAGCGACGATGACTTTGCTACCGAGAATTTCTTTAATGGACGTAGGTTCGTAACTATGGTTAAGATAAATATGACTCCTCAACAAAGAAGCATTGTCAATAATCGTCAGGAATTTCTGATTATTACAAAGGTCGGCAATACTTCAGTAATGCGTCGCGACCTGTTGTATACCGATATCTGGGGCTATGATTTTGACAACAACGTGCAGACTTTCGATGTCTCAAGCACAGCGCAGAAAACGGTTAAGGGTATGCCTTTAAGTGAGCAGACTCCTTGCATAGCCAACAAGACCTATTTCTCGCTGCTTTTTGCCGATGGCAATAAGGTGCGTAGCTGGAAATACGAGAGCAGTATCGATACAATTGTAAATGCTCCAACCTTGCTTACAGTGGGTAGTGATAACGCTGTTATTACTGCGTTCGAAATTAGCGAGGATAATACAAAAACTTACGTTGCATTCTATGAACCAGACGTCGAGGGACTTAATGGCAGCGTGTGGGTGTTTAATACCGACACCGGCGAGATTCTTGAGCAGCATAATAACATCTGCTACAAGCCTATTAAGATATTCTATAAGGTAAAATAATATCGGTTGAATATGGATACCCCCTCCCCGAGGCTATAAATTCTAAAAACTATTCGTCTGTTTTTATGAATGAGGGCTATATCGGTCGGACGGAGTTCTTGAAGGTTATTTTATGTTTCTAACAGCAATGGGCTTTGTACCTTTGCAATAAATAAACAGTCGTGAGCGCGCTCACGACTGTTTATTTATTTGATAAGGACTGCTTGTCAGTCGTTGTTCATCTCTTTTATATCAATCTCCTGCTCTTTAGCCTCACCCAACAGATGCTTGCTGAAGAAGTCCGCCATCTTCCAGAAGAAATACTCGTCCTTGGTCTCGAATCCGTGTCTGTCACCGGGGAGAATGAGCATCTCGAAACGCTTGTTGGCCTTGATGAGTGCATCGACAACACGTATGGTATTTGCCGGGTGTACATTGTTGTCCATATCGCCTGTTACAAGCAACAAATGTCCTTTGAGCCTGCTTGCAAGTTCCTGGTTGGTGCTTATATTGTACGAGAATGTTGTATCGCACTCAATAACGCCGTCTTTCTTTTTCTTTTCGGTGATATTTTCCTTTATACCGTGGTGCTTCTCGCTCCACCAGTTGTTGTAGATGCGGTTATCGTGGTTTCCCGCGCACGATACTGCAACCTTGAAAAAGTCGTTGTAAGTGAGCAGTGCCGCTGTTGACATAAAGCCGCCTCCTGAGTGTCCGTGAATACCAACCTTGTCGCCATCGATGTAGCTGTGGCGGGCAATAAGCTGCTGTGCTGCGACTTTCTTGTCGGCAAGTCCGTAGTCGCGCAAATTGCCGTATCCGAAGTTATGATACCACTTTGAACGGTTGGGGTGCCCGCCTCGGTTACCCACAGTAACCACAATAAAGCCCATCTGCGCAAGGCGGTCGATACGGTTCATACCGCTTGACCAGCTTTCGTTGACAGCCTCGGTCTGAGGTCCGGGGTATACATACTCAATAAGAGGATAGCATTTTGTGGAGTCAAAGTCGAAAGGCTTGTACATTACACCGTGAAGGTCGGTAATACCGTCGGCGGCTTTGACTGTGAAGCGTTCGGGGAATTTGTAGCCGGCTGCAAACAGTTGAGAAAGGTCGGCTGTGCCCAACTCTACGCTTTTCTTGCCGCGCTTGCTGTAAACATAGCTTGCAGGAGCTGTGTCAACGCGCGATGCGGTAATGACAAAGGCTTCTCCGTTGTCGGCAGCCGAAAGAGCGCTTATGTTCATATCGCCCTCGTCAATTTGCTTGAGGCCTGTTCCGTCGAAGTTTACGCAGAATAGGTGCATATAGTAAGGGTTCTCCTCTTTGTTATAACCGCAAGCTGTGAAGAATATTTTTTTCTCCTTTTCGTTTATTGCAACAATCTCCTCGACGTGGAAAGCGCCGTCGGTGATGGGGTTGACTAATGTTCCGTCGGCATTGTAGAGGTAGAGCATTGCCCAACCGGTGCGTTCGGACCACTGAATAAACTGCTTGCCGTTGTTGATGAGGCGTATGGGCTTACTCTCGATGCTGGTGTTCATCTCTTCGCGTACAATGGCCTTTGCCGTGTCGCAATCGAGTGATACGTGGCACACCTCAATCTTTTTCATATCTCGGCTTATGCGCTCAAAATAGAATCCATTCTCGTCGCCTAACCATATAGTCTTTCGAGGCGATTCGTAGCGTGTCGCGTGTGTGGACGGCTTGCGGAAAGGTACAACTCTTTGATGTTTGAACTGCGATACGTTAATCAAACGGCTTTTCTTGTTCTCGAAATCGAACAGTTCTACGGTTGTAGCAGGAGTCTCTTCGCCAGGCATCTGGTAGTAATATGTCTCTAATGTGGGGCGGGGTGTGCTCAATGAGTTTATAACCCACATCTTCGACAGTATGGAGTCGGCGCGGTGCATAGTCACAAAGTGGCGCGAGTCGGGGCTCCATAGTGCGTAAACGTAGTGGCGCTTCGCACTGTCGGGCTTTTCGTCGAGCGAATGGTGTGCGTAGCAACGGTTGGGGGTTCCGCCGAATGTCAATTGGTGCTCAACGACAGTTGTGTCCTTTTCCCATATACGCAACTTTTCAATATCGTCACCCGACATATACCACAGGTTGTAGTTCTTTTCGTATATGGCGTACTTGCCATCGGGCGATACGTTTGCCCATTGTGGAAATTGCGGGTATAGATCTTCAATCTCGTCCTTTGTGCGCTCGGCAAGTTCACCGCTCTTGATGTCGTACTCAAAGTAGAAGGTCTTGTTGGTCTTTTTGCCCTTATTTTCCTTAATCTTTGTGCTGTCGTTGCGCTCGTGACGGGGAAGCTCGCGCTGTACCTCTTTCTTTGATTGTACGTCGAAGCGCACGTAGCGTCCATCGCGAATAATGTTGTTAATGTTTATAGGCGTGTGCTGTGCATCGTACGGGTCGCCTGTGCGCAAGGTAATCTCCTTGGCAATCCAGTCCATATCCCACAGCTCGCGCTTGCTGCCCTTGACGGCATCGACAATATAGAACCTACGACCGTTTGTGTCGCTCCAGGAGTATATAAACTGTTTGCCGTCGGCAAACCAGATAGGCTGTACTCTTGTCTGCTTGACCATTCTCGAAATCTTGCGTGGCGAGAAACGCTCTGCAAGTGCGTAGTTGGGCTTTACCTTTATCTCGTCATTTGCGTGCTGTGCGGTTGCTGTTGTGAGCAGCAGTGCGAGCAGTGCTAAAAAACAGGTTCTTTTCATTGTAATTATGTTGTAAATGGTTTTGTTGTTTGTGCTGTGAGCTGTTCGCGGAGCTCATTTTTGTGACTATTTTTTCTTAATGTGCAACGTGTCCAGTATCTTGCGGAATCCACGACGTTCGTTAATGTTAATCTTGGCAATGCCGCCTGTCGAAGTCTCTTTGTAGAGGCTCGGAAGGTCGTGACCGGTCTCTTTCATAACCTCGACAATGCGGTCGTAGTCAATTTTGTGCTTGCCGTCCGACAGTGCTGCGTATGTGCAGGCATCAAGGGCGCGTGAAGCAGCAATGGCGTTGCGCTCTATGCAGGGTACCTGCACAAGTCCGCACAAGGGGTCGCAGGTGAGGCCCAGGTGGTGCTCAAGTCCCATCTCAGCGGCGTATTCAATTTGGTTTATTGTACCGCCGAACAGTTGGCAGGCAGCAGCAGCGGCCATAGCGCAGGCAACGCCAATCTCGCCTTGACAACCAACGTCGGCACCCGATATTGAAGCGTGCTCCTTTGCAACGTTGCCAAAAAGGCCGGCTGTAGCTATGGCGCGCAGAATTCGTTTGTCCGAGCAATTGTGTGATGTTGACAAGTGGTAGAGTACAGCGGGCAGAACTCCGCTCGAGCCGCAGGTCGGAGTTGTTACAATTGTGCTTCCGCTTGCATTTTCCTCGGAGGTTGCAAGGGCGTACGCATATACTTTAGCCTTGCTGCTAACTGCGGCACTGTACGACATTGACTTATTCAAATATACATTGGCCTTACGCTGAATACCTAATCCACCCGGTAGAACACCCTCGTTCTCAAGACCGCGCAGTATGGTACTTTTCATCGTTTCCCACACTTCTCCAAGAAACTCCCAGACTTCAGGACCTTCGTATTTCTCGACATACTCCCAGAATGAACAGCCTGTCTCGTCGCACCAGTCCATAATTTCGTGTATGGTGGTCAGTGGGTATATATCCTCCTCGTTTTTGGTGGTCTGTTCGTTGGCAAGTTCTCCGCCACCGACACTGTATATTGTCCACTTGTCAATAACCTTATTCTCCTTTATGCCCTCGAAGAGCATTCCGTTGGGGTGAAAAGGAAGAAAAGTGTCGGGCTCCCAAACAAGTTCAAGTGGTGCAATGGGTTCAAGTATTGATATTATTGCCTTATCGGTCATATGCCCCTTGCCTGTTGCTGCAAGGCTTCCGTAGAGTGTTACGCGGTAGCTGTCAACGTCGGGACAACGCTCGGCAAATATTTTGGCTGCACGGTTGGGGCCCATTGTGTGGCTGCTTGAGGGGCCTAACCCAATCCTGAAAAGTGAACGTAGTGATTTCATATTATATGGTAAAATCGTTATAGTTGCTATGCCTTGTTTTTGTAATAATGCTGGCTGAAACTTACTTTTTATTTATGTCTGCGAATATAATAATTATTTGCAAGAATAACCAACAGCTTGCCTTTTGTTATTTGTATTATTATTTAAAATATCATTTTTTAATAATAGGCTTTGTGCCTCCTTGATGTATCTTCTTTTTATTAAAATGTATTTAAAAATGAAATAATTTTAAAATTATTGTTTGCGTTAACAATAATTAAATAAAAGGTTTTTGTGGTTTTTAACGCTATTTAGTAAAATTGCGAAAATTATTTTCGTACTTTTTAAAAAGGCGTGTTTGCCATATTATATGAATACAAGAAAAACTTTTTTTTTATCAGCGATTATCCTTTTTTTTCTGCCGCTCAACACTTTGGCATTTGAGAACGAGGTAGCCGACAGCGTGGTGTTAAAGAGTAAAGCGTTCTACGACCCTTATATGCGCGAAAAGCTTCCGCTGACAGCTCCCGAGTGGATGGAACGCATAGCCAATGACCCTTCAGGTGTAAATTATGACGAAATGCAACGTCTTTTCAAAGAGTGGAAAGCTGCCGATGTCAATGTACGGGTAAAGACAGTCGAAAATAAACCGGCGGTAAACTTTTATCGTCGTTGGAGTAGTGCTTATCGCAAATATGTGGCATCTGATGGCACAATAAGTCTGCCACTTATTGACGAGTATGCGGCTAAGGTCGACGCAATGAACAGACGTACCGTAGTGGCAAATAGTAGCGGCGAAGAACCTTTGTGGCGCAATATAGGTCCCAACCGTACTTATTCTAATGAATATGGAGTTGTTAGGCGCAAGGATTCGCAGGTGTGTGTGTTCCGTATCGCGGTGGCTTTGAGCGACAGTGCCACTTTATATTGCGGAACCGAGTCGGGTGTGGTGTTTAAGACCATCGATCACGGCCATTCGTGGCAACCCTGCGCACCACAGCATAATTTCGGTGGTTCCATATATAGCATTGCGGTTGACCCGCTTGACAAGAATATTGTTTATGTAGGTGGAGGCCCTTGGTTGTGGAAAAGTATTGATGGCGGAGAGTCGTGGGAGCGTTGTGCCGGAATTACAAGCCGTGTGAATTCAATACGCATAAATCCGAAAAACAGACTGAACGTAACCGCTTCTGTGGGTAATAAAGATGATGATAATTCGGGGTATGGCTTTTTTGTCTCTAATGACGGTGGAGAATCTTTCGTGTGTACAATTAACGGAATATGTTTCGACCACGAATTGCAACCGGGTAACCCCAATCGCATATATCTTGTGCGCCGGGGGACAGCCGGGCCTTGGACCGATATTTATCTCTCGGACGACGGCGGTTACAGTTGGCAACAGACCGAATTACCGGTTTATTCTATGATATGCGGTCGTTTGGCTGTTAGTGAGGCTCCGGGTGGCGAGAATTATCTTTATGCTCTTGTCACATGTGATGCTTGGGGCTATGATGCCGGTCCTAAAGGTGGAAAAGGTACGCCTTATATTCTTGTTTCAAAGGACGGTGGCAACAGCTGGGAAAATCAGACGGACAAAGGTGGAAAATTTTATGACGTTACATTTTCGCCAATTATGGATTCTGCAGGCGGACAGGGCTTCTTTGATATGATGATAGGTGCCTCGGCCAATAATCCTGCTCACGTGCTTTTTGGCCTTACTTCGCTTTACCGTTCAACAAACGAGGGTGTATGCAACTATCGCGAGCACGGCATAGGAGGCTATCAGCGTAGCGACTGGATGCACTGTGACATTCAGGACATTGCAGTTCACCCTTGTGGTGACACGTGGATATGTAACGATGGTGGAATAAAATACTCACGTGACTTTTTTGAAACTAAGGGCGAGGATCGTTACGATGGGATATATGCATCGGATTATCAGGGACTCGGTGTCGGTTGGAACGAGGACGTGATGGCTGCCGGGCGCTGGCATAATGGAGACGTGGTGCACGCTGCAACATACGGCGAAGGAAATTCTTTGCACGTGGGTGGCGTTGAAATAGCCACAGGCTATGTGATGAAAAGCAACCCGTGGAAAGTCTACTTTACCGATGCTTCAACGCGCATAATGCCTCGGGAGATGGACGGTACGGTAGGCGAGGACTTCCGCACCTGGTTCAGCGATAAAAAGCCCTATGAGGCTCTGCGCATCAATGGCGAAATAGCCACTGACCCACGATACGCTCTCAAGGTATTTCTGCAAGATATGACCGACGTCTGGGGTGGCTATCTGTCTTATGATGAAGGTGCTTCGTTCCAGAAAGTGTTCGATAGTGAAGGTGAGGATTTCTACAGTTATGAATTTGCACGTTCGAACCCCGACAGACTGTATGTTTCGGGAATATGGAACTTGTGGCGCTCCGATGACGGTGGTCTCACATTCACTCTATGCACGCAACCGTTTCCGGTACTCGATGAGTATGTGCACTACACCCGCGTGGTTGTTGACCCTAACGACGAGAATCACCTTCTTGTTATTTGTAACGACCGAAAAGGGGCTGTAAGTGAGAGCTTCGATGGAGGCGCAAGTTGGGCACCTTTCGATCTTGGCTCGTTGTCGGAAATACGCATACACCAAATAATACTTGTGGGCGATGAGTATGGCAGTTGTTACGTAACGAGCTACGATGGTGCAAGTGTCTATTTCCGCGACAATACTATGAACGATTTTATAGACTATTCAAGTGGGCTTAATCCCGGTGCGCGCATTTCAAAGGTCGTGCCATTTTACAAGGACGCAGTCTTGCGTATGGCAACCGACCAGGGTTTATGGGAAGCTCCTCTTTACCACAAGGATTTTCTTGCTGTAGCGCAGCCTATGGCATTAAACCTGGGCAGTGGCAATCTTACTGCAAACCCGCAAAAGGAAGTGCAGTTCGATAGTTACAGCATAGTGCGTCAGGACGAGAATACTCGTTGGCAATGGAGTTTCTTGCCACAGCCACAGTATGTGAGTGACGCAACAGTGCGCAATCCCCGTGTTGTCTTTGGCGCTCCCGGGAACTACGACGTTACGCTAACGGTAACGACTCCGGCAGGAACTTCGTCGCGTACAATAAAGAATATGATAACCATCGATGGGGAAACATCGGTCAATGATGCTGCCATTGGCGAGGTGGGCATACTCAAGGCTTTGCTCGGTAAGGGCGATGCGCTCTCAGTTATAGCCACGGGACTCGACAGTGATGCTGAACTTACTATTCATAATATGAAAGGAGCATTGTTGCACAGTGTAACAATCCCGGCAAGGCAACCAAATGTGAATGTGCCTCTTGGAGCTCTTTCAAGCGGTGTATATATCTACTCTATAGTAAACGCTACACAGAAATTCTACGGACAATTCATTATTAAATAACAGCAATATGAAACTATACAAAATATTATTTTCGGTATTCAGCTTTTTTATTTTGCAGTCGGTAAGTGCTGCCGAAAAAGGTGATTCGTTGTTTACTCCGTATAAACTTAATTATCTTCCGGCGGGTTCTCCGTCCTGGATGGCGCGTCTAGCAACCCCCGATGGTCTTGACTATAATGCAATGGTCGACAGTTTTAATGTCTATCTGCGTAACACGCCCGGTGCCCGTTATAAGTCGCGCGATACAAAGCAGGTGGTGAACCACTTTAGACGTTTTCAAAAAGCTTATTTGCCATTTGTGCAGTCCGATGGCATAATAAAACTTCCTCTGTCAAGCGCTTATCACAACGATATAAATAGTGCTGTAAGGGAAGTTAAGCGCAGTAGGGCTGCGCGTGCTCAGGCACACGATGACACAAAAGATAAAACTGCTGCCTCCTCTCTTTGGAGGGTTGTGTCGCCTATTGTTACGTATGATTACCTTAACAAGACAGTCTCTCCGGCACAGGCAAATATTCAACGTCTTAAGTCTTCACGCTCTAACCCGAATGTTGTTTATTGCGGTTCCGAAACAGGCCTTGTCTTTCGTTCGGTCGACAAGGGAGAGAGTTGGCAACCTTGCAACGACGGGGAGTGGCTTTCGGGCGAGATAACGACTGTTGATGTAAGTTCCACTAACCCCGATAAAGTGCTTGTAGGTGCCGGTGGGCTCTTTTGGCTCTCGACCGATGGCGGAACCAATTGGAAAGACGTTACTCCCGAGAAGGCTCTCTATGCGCGCTCCAGCGTGGCACTTTTTCACCCCGCTGACGATAATATAATCATCGCCGGCGACCGTTCGCAACTGTGGCGCAGCACCGATGGTGGTAACAGTTGGCAGTGGATTATGAACGGAATGGTTTTTGATATAAAAATTTCGCAACAGAATCCCGATATCTGCTATGTTGCTATTGAGCAGGAGAGTACCGTTAAACTATACAAAAGTAACGATGCAGGCCTTTCGTGGAGGCTTTTGGAACTCGACGGACAACCGCTCATAAGCGCTCGCATAGGTCTTAGCGAAGCACCCGACGGAGCTGATTATGTCTATCTGTGGGCTTGTCGTCGCAACCATCTCTCGCAACCCGGTCCTCTCTATTTCAGCGGTCCGCCGTTGCTCTACAAGAGTACCGACGGCGGTGCTACGTTTACCGTAAATGATCCGGTAGAACAGCTTGAATATGTTGATAAAAACGGTGGACAGGGTTATTACGACCTTGTTTGTACAGCGTCGGCTACAAACCCCGAGCATCTGCTTGTGGGGGTTATACAACTATATCGTTCGACCGACGGTGGTGCGACATTGCAGAATATAGGTGGTTATTACGGAAAATTCGATCTTCATTGCGATATGCAGTCTATTCATACAAATGGCAGTGGTGATACGTGGCTCTCGACCGATGGTGGCGTAATTTATAGTAACGACTTTTTTGCCGAAAATGCGCAACCGAAGCTCAATGGCCTTTACGCCTCGGAGATGTGGGGCTTTGACCAGGGGTGGAACGAGGACGTTATGGTGGGTGGTCGTAACCACAACGGAAATATGTCTCAACTCGACCGCTACAATGGTGTCACGTTGTCAATGCGTGGCTCGGAACGCCCCACAGGTTATGTTTTTCTCTCTAACCCTCGTAAGGTTGCATTCAGTGACAGCGAGAATGTGATTATGCCCGATGATTGGCGCGAAGAATTTGTTCCTTTTCTTGACTTCTGGAGTTACCCAAAAGAATCTTCGCAAAACGGAATGGGGTTTGAATTTGATCCGCGCTATGCAGGCTGCTTCTATATTGTGCAAGGAACATACGACGATGATTACCGCACGCTGTGGCGTACACGTGACGATGGTGCCTCATTTTCTTCGGTGTATACTTTTGAGGATCCGGTGACAGCTTTTGCCGTTTCACGTGCAAATCCTGATAAGATAGTTGTAATAACCTGGGGACGATTGTACATAAGCCTCGATGCCGGAGATACTTTTGAAGAGATACCGTTGCCACAAGAGATGATATACAGTGTAAACTACAAGATAGCGCTTCACCCTGTCAATGAGAATGAAATTTGGGTTAGCGATGACAATCCCGGAGGTCTTTGGCGTACAGTCGACAATGGTGTTACGTGGGAGAAACTCGATAATGGCCTTACATTTTCTAACTGGGAAGGCAAACTTGAGGCGCATCGGGTGGGGCGTTTCTTCCTTACGGGCAATGAGAAGAATGCCGCATACGCCATAGCTTTCACAATGGGCTACTTGAATGAGACATATACCACATCACGCGGAAGAGTGCTTTACCGTGATAATACAACCGACGGTTGGGTCGATTATAGCGATGGACTCCCTAAAGTCGTGAACCTCAACCGTATGTTGCCATTCTACAAGGAGGGGGTAATTCGTCTTGCCACAAACAATGGAATATGGGAACGTCCTCTTGTCGATGCGGAGTTTGCTCCCATTCCCCAGCCGGTTATTCTTAATGCAGGTTCGGGTGACAATACTCAATCGGGGTATCCGCGTGAGATTCAGCTTGACAGCTACAGCATCGTCAATCAGCAAAAAGCAGAGTGGAAGTGGCAGATAACCCCCGCTCCTCTCTCTATTACCGCAGACAATGTGCGTAATCCTATAATAACCATAGAACCCGACAGGACATACGATATTTCGCTTACAGTCACGACTCCCGGTGGTAGCGATACAAAGCTTGTGCCGGCAATGATAAAGGGTAGCAAGCCTGTTCCCGATGCAACATCGGTTGAACAACATCAGCTCGACAAGGAGTTGTTGCTTCCAATGGGTAATGTCGTCAATGTCGGCGAAGCGTTTATATTCTCTTCTCGTGGCTTTGAAGGTAATGTTACGCTGGTACTTTACAATTCGGCCGGAAAAGTGGTACATCGCTGTCAGTTGCAGGGGCAAGTGTCGCTTTCTACTATAGGTTATACTCCTGGTGTCTATTTTTATGATATTACAGAAGAGACGGGTTATCGTAAGGTTGGCAAGCTTCTTATAAAGTAGTATGAATTTAGTATGAGAAGAACTCTTTTCCTGTTTCTGGTGTTTATCGCCACACTTGTTACTGCGCAAGATAGCCTTAAGGTCGATTTTGAGGAGTTTCTTGTGGTCTCTTCGCGTTGGTGTCGCAAGCACGATGCGCAACCTGTAAAGGTAACAGCCCTTACGTTCGAGAAGGTCAATGCCTACAATCCGCAGACTGTGGCCGACGTGCTTGGGCTTACCGGTGAGGTCTTTATACAAAAGAGCCAGTATGGTGGCGGTAGTCCTATGATACGTGGCTTTGCTACCAATAGGCTGCTTTACTGCGTGGACGGGGTGCGAATGAACAGTGCTATATTTCGCTCGGGTAATATACAGAATGTTATATCGCTCGACCACTTTGCCATTGGAAGTACCGAGGTGCTTTTTGGGCCCGGAGCGGTTAGTTACGGCAGCGACGCTATTGGAGGGGTAATGTCGTTTAGGACCCTAACGCCACAGTTGGCCGATAAAGAGAATCCGCAGCTTTGGGGATCGGCTACGGTGCGTACAGCAACAGCCTCGAATGAACTTACGGCACATATTCACGCAGGAGTGGGTTGGCGCCGTTGGGCGCTGCTCACCAGCGTGACCTATTCCACGTTCGGCGACCTTGAGCAAGGTAGGTCCGGTCCCTCAAAATATGTGATGCCATACATAGTTCTGCCTGACTACAATAGCGAGGGGGTCTTTGACCGTGTCGCTAAAAATACCGATGCTCGACGACAGTCGCCAAGCGGATATTCGCAGTTTAATTTTATGCAAAAAGTGCGCTATACCCCCGGGGGAGGCTGGAATTTTGAATATGCCTTTCATCTTTCACGTACTTCAAATGCTGCACGTTACGACAGGCATCAACGTATGCGTGACGGCAAGCCACGGTACGCTCGTTGGGATTATGGGCCACAAGTGTGGGCGATGAATCATCTGCGGGTGGAACACGCCGGTTGTAACGTAATGTACGATTCATTGCGCTTGAATTTTGCACTGCAACGCTTCGAAGAGAGCCGTATAAGCCGCGAATTAGGCAAGCCGCTACGCGAGACTCAAAGCGAGAAAGTCGATGCGTGGAGTGTAAACGTGGATTTTATTAAGAATCTGACCGATAATGTATCTTTATTCTATGGCGTAGAGTATGTGCAGAATAATGTGCGCTCAACAGGCACGGGGTATAATGTCGTTACGAAGGAGAATTCTGTTATTGCCTCGCGTTACCCTGCAGCCGAATGGTATAGTGCGGGAGTGTATGCACAGGCTGAATGGCACGTTACTAAGCAATTTAATATAGCTGCGGGTGTGCGCTATAATCACTATTTTATTAACAATGATTTTTCTACAGCCGGATATGCAGTGCCCTTTGCTGCTCATCAAAAAGCAAATTCGGGCAGTGTCAGTGGTAATGTCGGGGTTAACTGGCGACCCTCTTCGGGTTGGCTTTTCCGTGTAAACTATGCACGAGGCTTCCGTGCTCCTAATGTCGATGATATGGGCAAACTCTTCGACAGTGTCGATGGTTGTGTAACAGTCCCTAACCCCTCCCTGAAGCCTGAATATGCCGATAATATAGAGGCTGGCTTTGCCAAACATTTTGGACGGGTTCTTAAACTTAGTGCAACGGCCTATTATACCCGTATCGACAACGCTATAGTAAGGCGTGACTACTTTTTTAACAATAGTCCGACAATGGATTATCAGGGTGTCGAGAGTCGTGTTCAAGCGTTGCAGAATGCTGCCGTTGCGAATATCTGGGGTGTACAACTGTCGGCTGATACGCGTTTCGCAAAGTTTTTCTATGCCGGTGCGCGAATCAGTTGGCAACGAGGGTTTGAGGAACTTGAAAATGGCGATATGTCGCCGTCGCGTCACGTTGCACCGCTGTTTGGACGTGCTTCACTGGGTTACGATAATGATAGGCTTTGTATTGAGGCTTATACTGCTTTTCAGGCAGAATGCAGTGCGGCAAATATGCCTGCCGAGGAAAAGGAAAAGTCCGAAATTTATGCTCTTGACTCCGATGGCAATGTTTATAGCCCAGCGTGGGTTACGCTGAATTTGAGGGCGCAGTATAAATTTGCAAAAGGGCTTCTGCTTGGGGTTACGCTCGAGAATATAACCGACAGACGTTATCGCCCATACAGTAGCGGAATAAGCGCTCCGGGACGTAATCTGACGGTTGCAGTAACATATGATTTTTGAGTTAGCAGAATTGCAGTCTGACTTTTTGTTGCTATATTAGCGCGGAAAATAATGTATTATGCAAAAGATATTAGTAACAGGAGCGAGTGGCTTTGTAGGCAGTCGCTTCGTTGAACGATGGAGAAACGAATATACTCTTCTAACACCTACGCACTCGGAACTTGACATTACCGATGCGGCATCGGTCGAGAGATATTTTGCCAATAATTCTCCGCAGGCAGTAGTGCATCTTGCAGCAATTTCTAATACCCAGTACTGTGAACAGCACCCCGATGAAAGCTATATGGTCAATGTCGAAGGTGTCGTCAACCTTGCGGCTGTCTCTGCACGCAACGGGGTTAAATTCCTGTTCTTTTCAAGCGACCAGGTCTATAATGGCAATGCTCAGAATGGTCCTCTTTCCGAGGATACAGCGGTTGCACCGGTAAGCGTCTATGGCAAACATAAACTATTGGCCGAGGAGAAAGCTCTTGAACTTTGTCCTGCAGCAGTTGCGTTGCGTTCTACGTGGCTGTATGACAGCGCGCGGGAGGGAATGCCCGTGCATCAAAATTTTGTGCTGAATATTGAAAAGGCGATAAAAGAGCGTATGCCTATAAAACTGCCGGTGCACGAGTATCGCGGAATAACGTGGGTGCGTGACGCTGTGGAGTTTCTGCCGACAGCGTTACGCCTGCCGGGAGGTGTCTACAACTATGGTGCCGAATGCACGATGGATACTTACGAGACAGCCTGCTGCTACTGCGAAATGTTGATAGGCCTACAGTCGGGGCCGTTGCTTCAGCCCGACTATGAGCGTTACTCCGGTGGAACGCGCAATCTATCAATGTCTACCGATAAGATTTTCCGTGCGTCGGGAGGGGCTATATGCTTCGGCAGCACAATGTCCGGACTACGCATCTTTGCCGATGTTACAGGCGCATTACGCTAATGACACCGTAGAGTGGGATATTGGGTAAAGCGCGCAATGAATATCGCATACCGCGCCGCGGTGTGCGATATTTGAAAGTTCATAGTTCCCTGTGCTTTTTTAAGCGTATCTCTTACCAGAATTTATTATTCTCGGCGCTGTACTCGAATCCTGCTGCGCGCAGCGTCTCCTCAATCGCTTTACGCTCAACGCCAAGGTCGGCGCATAGTTCGTCGAGCGACGCATAACGGTCACGCAGGTACATATTCACTGTGCTGAAAAGCATCATAGGGTCTTTTGGCAGTTCCATAATAGTTAATTTAAAGTGTTTGATGCGTTAATATTCTTGATACCATTGTCGAGTATACTCTTAACATTGTTATAATCGCAGTCGTAGGCAATTTCTTTAAATTGCTGTTCGCTGCCGACATTGTATTTAATCCCATAGAAACCACTATTGTTTATCCATTCGAATTTATGTCCTCTGTAGGTGAATGGTATATCCCAGCCGTAGAACATCGAAGACTCTCCGACTCTGTTGTCTGTTTCTATATTATCTTTATCTGACAACTCCTTCAGGACGTGGTTGCGGCTTGTGCCAAGCAGAATCACTTTTCTGGGCATACTTGCACGCAAAGGGTATAATGCCCAGTTATATGATTTTCTCAAGAACAGCATATTTTTTACAATATCGCCTAAGCCTTCTAAAGCTTTCATAAAGTCTTTTTCCAATACTGTTTCTGTTATATAGCCCATTCTTTTCATTGTCTCTTCATCGGTGTCTTTGAATCGTTCTTTCAATTCCTCTTTTTTTGCAATATTACCGGTCAAAAAATTATGGGTTGCAAGGCTAAGGCTCTTGTTGGTGAGCATAATTTTCCAAGCTTCACCGGAATTGTTGAACCTGATACAATCGTTACCATAATTATCCGAGGAGATAATGTCCTCAATTTTTGTGCAAGAGCAAAAATAATTACAGAAACAATCTTTATTGTATATTTTACCGTCAAAAGTATCATCTTTTGTAAAATACTCATTTTTTGCTTTATGGAATTTAGAATTAAATTCTTCTTCATTGTTTATGTATGTACCATTCTCGTCCCATAGCAAGAAACGTATGCACCCTTTGAAGAATGCGTGTTTTTCGGCATTTATGTATGACTCTTTAAGGTTGCTCTTGCTATCTTTATCTATATCTGTTTGATATTTTGCTTTATAATACTCTTCTTCTAATTGCTCGCTTGCTGTATCGCTTTTAATGGTTTCTTGCAATTCATTAAATGAAGCATATTTGTACAAAGAACCATAAATGTCAAGGCAGAAACTTTTTTCGGTAGCCGATTTTTCCGATAATTCGTTAATTAACCTTAGTGTGCGTTGCATTGTGCTTGGACTGTCAACAATGGGGTTGTGGGTTATATTATGGCAGAATCTAACCCAGTCTTGCAACTTCTGAGACGTCTCATCGTTCCACTCTTCATTGCTTGTTGCGTTCCATTTTTCGAAGAACTTGCATATTGCAAAGAATATGACTTGCGGAATGTGCTTTAATGTGGTCGTAGGCTGGTTGTCCTGGTCGTTGCATTCATCAATTTTATCGGTGTATTGCGGAATGAACTCGAACTGCAGGTAGTAGTCGCAATCAAGAATATTTTTCAAGAAACTGTTTATATCTTTGCTGCATTTGGCTATTCCATTCAATGAACAAAAAAGCGTTGCTTTGAATTTTTCATTGTTGAGTATTTCTTCGTAATCTTCAATTTTGTGGAATTCTTTACCTTCCATCAGCCTCCTATATAAGGAGGTCTTGTCGATGTCGGCATTGTTGCTGTTTATCAGATAGAAACTCAGCATAAACTGGCTGAGAAACTTGAAGTATATTTCATCGACCCTGTTGTGGACTTTGTGCTTGTATGGCCAGAAAATATTAACCCAACTATTATCTAAATTGGACACAAATTCCCTGTCGCAGGTGTTATCCTCAATGTTTAACATTCCCTTCTCTTGCCAGTAACCTATAAGTTCAGCCTTGAAATTTTCGAAGTGGGTCAATTGCTTGCCGCGGGCGTTCATTTTTATATAAAGGTCATCGACCAACGGAATGTTGTTGCCAATCATCTCTTGATGGTAGAATTGTATGGGGCTATCGGCAGTTGTAAGTTTTTTCCAGTATTCGCGATAATTACATTCACCCTCGAAGAACTGCTCTAAACCGTCAGACTCTTCGCTGCCGGTGCCTTCAATCATTGTCAGCATTGCTTGTATCGTGGGGTCGTTGTTGTAGAAACTATAGTACCAATGTCTGTCCTTGATATATCCGACAATCTTTGTAACGTCTTTGCTTTCGGCTTTGCCGAACTCATCGACAAGCCTCCGGCAGAACTCTGTCGATGATGGCCGTGTCGCGTAGTAGAATCTCTTCAGCAACTCGCGTACTTCCGCATTTTTTAGTTCTCCGGCGCGGAATGCAATGAACCAATGCAGCAACCATAATGTAGTTAGTCGCTGCTGTCCGTCGAGCGGTGCCATCTGGTTGTTCTTTATTCCGCCGTAAACAAAGTCGAGCTTAATTTCATTACTGTTGTCAAGAGCATCTTTTAAAGATTTAAGGAATCGGTGTCTTAAGTCGGACTTGTCTTTACGCCCTTGTGCGTAGTCGCGCTGTATAATGGGTATTACCACTTCGTGCTTCTCGAGCAGCAACCATAGGGTGGTCTTGTTGTCATTGTTCATTGCAGAAATTCTTTTAGCGTTTCTTCTAATTCGTTTTTATATGCAAGAGCATCTTCCTCGCCCCAGACTGTTGGGTCGCCTTGTATTGTAGAGTAGGTCTTCTGGAATACGTTTTTAGTGCATACGGGTACGAATGCCGATTTGAATTCCTCGGAGATTGTCTCTATTGATCCTTTTTTCTCGTTCCATATTGCAATGTTGTGAACACCTTTTTCCTTACCTACAATGTGTCCGCGTTTGGCGGGGAAAATGGCGTTTTTGTAATTTCTGTTGGTGGAACTGTCGAGTAGTACGTAGTTGTGGACCTTGTTCTTCCAGTCGTCGGGTTTCTCGTTCGATTTTTTTAGTTCTAATGTCTCGGAAAACTCCTTGTAAATTTCCTCAAAGGTTACGGCGTTGCTGCCTTCTTGCTCATTATCTTTGTCTTCGTTGAAAAAACGGTTTAATTTCTCTTTGAATTCTTCTTGTTTCTCCTTGCTCAGGCATTGATAGGCGCTTAGAACCCACTCTTGTTGGTCTTTTGTATCGCTGAGCTCGTTCTCGGTAGCTGAATCAATGTGTTCAACGTCCCAGGATTCAATCTTGTATAGGTGGAACGGGAATTTATGAAACACTCCGAGTTTGTATTTTTCGTTCTTGGTAAGTACTCTGTTCTGTCGGACTATTGTTTCTACATTATGTAGCAGTAACAATGGAATGCAGTCGCGTTTGCTGTCTTTGCCGTCCGTAAAATAATCCCTCTCCAAGTCCTGACAATTTTTTAGGTGGCTTTTTATATTTTTTTTAATGTCTTCTATAAAGCCGTTCTTTGTATTTTTAATCCATTTGGTTGTAAGTGACTTTAATGTAGCTGCATTTTCTGTCAGCAGATAGCCTGTATAGTGATATAGTTCGGAATTGTTGTACCACTCTTGCCATATGTCGAAAATCTCCTTAATGTAGAGCCATAGTTCAAGGAAATTCTCTTTTTTCTGCTTGTAGCACTCGTTGTAGATGCGGAATGTGCGATACTTGTCGTTGCCGACAATTTTATCGTCGTATTCAAGGTTGTAATCTTTGCCGTTTATTGGGTTTATTTCTTTGATTACACTGCTGTCGCACAAGAAGTCGAGCAGAAAGTCTATGCGGGTTGGCTTGTTCCAGCTGTCGTTGTTGTTTTTTTTATTAAGATTCCTTAGAAAGAGCCAGAATTCGTCGTTTTGCAAGTGGTTCTCTATGCTGTCCCATTCTTGTGCAATCTGTGTCTGTCGGGAGCGTATAATATCGTCGCTGTTTCCGCTGAAATTCTCTCTGTTAAGGAACAATGCCTTTATAAGTTCCGAGGCTGTAAGGGCAATGCGGCCGACGTTCAGGCGTGTGAATACGCTTATGGGGTTGTCGTTGCTGACGTACCAGATAAATTTCACGCGGTTGTTGATTGTATCGACCATTTTCTTCTTGGCATCGTGATCTTTATTTCCTTGCTGCCAATTTTCGATACTCTTCTTGGCTTCGTACATAAAGTGAAGGTTGATATCCTGTTTGGCGTCCTCCTCGCTTAGACTGCCAATATTGTTTATCTTCTCCTCTTTGCTCTTAAGTGTGTCGTACGATATTGAATAGGGGGCTTTGCCGGTGAACATCTGTATAATAATGGAAATTGTTGTCAGGCGTTGCTGCCCGTCAATGACTTCCCAGGTTTCACTGTAGTTCTTGACATAATCACGTATGCTCTTCCAGTCGTTCATCACTCTTATTTCGGCCACACGTTCTTCCTCTTTAACGCTCTTCTCGCACACAACTAATGGCTGTATGCAGTAGATGTTTGTTTCGTCAGGGTGGTTCTGTAGAAATTCCCAGACGTCGTCGAGCAGCTCTTTTACTTGTTGGCTTGTCCAACGGTATCCTCGTTGGTAGTTGGGTATTGTAAACTTATATCCGTTAAGCTCTTTAACGGATTTCATCTCTATCAGTGTCCTCATAGGTAATTTCTCTTGTGTTGCGGTAGTCTTGGGGGTATGATGTATTTTACATCAAATGTACAAATTTGTCGTGAATATAAGAGTTTTTAATGTTTTTTATTTTAATGGAGATAAAAAAACAGGGCGTGACTGCGGTCACGCCCTGTGAATGTTGTTTATCGGTTTCTCAATTTACTTTACTTCCTCGAATTCAGCGTCCTGAACGTCGTTGTTCTGCTGCTGGTCGTTGTTCTGCTGCTGTGCACCCTGTGCGCCCTGAGCACCGCTCTGTGCGTACATCTCGGCGCTTGCGGTCTGCCAAGCATTGTTGAGTTCTGCCATTGCTGCGTCGATGCCTGCGAGGTCCTGTGCCTTGTGAGCGTCCTCGAGCTTCTGTACGGCTGCCTCGATTGGAGCTTTCTTGTCTGCAGGGATTTTGTCTCCGAGCTCGTTGAGCTGGTTTCTTGTCTGGAATACCATTGAGTCGGCCTGGTTGAGCTTGTCAATCTTCTCGCGCTCCTTCTTGTCTGCGTCTGCATTAGCCTCGGCCTCCTGTTTCATACGCTCAATCTCTTCTTTGCTTAGGCCTGAAGATGCCTCGATGCGGATAGCCTGCTCTTTGCCGGTAGCCTTGTCCTTTGCCGATACCTTGAGAATACCGTTGGCGTCAATGTCGAATGTTACCTCAATCTGGGGAACACCACGGCGTGCGGGAGCAATGCCTGTGAGGTTGAACTGTCCGATAGACTTATTCTGGTTGGCCATAGGACGCTCGCCCTGGAGAATGTGGATTGTAACCTCGGTCTGGTTGTCGGCTGCGGTTGAGAATACCTCGCTTTTCTTGTAGGGGATTGTGGTGTTTGCGTCGATGAGCTTTGTCATTACGCCACCAAGAGTTTCAATACCCATAGAGAGCGGAGTAACGTCAAGCAGCACAATGTCGCCTACGCCACCTTCGTTGTTCAGGATTGCACCCTGAATAGCGGCACCTACTGCAACAACCTCGTCGGGGTTTACGCCCTTTGAAGGAGCTTTGCCAAAGAAATCTTCAACAATCTTCTGGACTGCGGGGATACGTGTAGAACCACCTACAAGAATAACTTCGTCAATGTCGGCATTGTTGAGTCCTGCGTCGCTCATCGCTTTTTTGCAAGGCTCAAGGCAAGCTTGAATGAGATTGTGGGCAAGAGCCTCGAACTTAGCGCGTGTGAGTGTCTTTACAAGGTGCTTGGGACCCGATGCTGTTGCTGTAATGTAGGGAAGGTTAATCTCGGTCGATGTTGTTGAAGACAACTCGATTTTAGCCTTCTCGGCAGCCTCTTTCAGGCGCTGAAGAGCCATTGGGTCTGCCTTAAGGTCAGCACCCTCTTCGGCTTTGAACTCGCTTGCGAGCCAGTCGATGATAACCTGGTCGAAGTCGTCACCGCCAAGGTGTGTGTCACCGTTGGTCGACAATACCTCAAAAACGCCGCCTCCGAACTCGAGGATTGAAATATCGAATGTACCGCCACCAAGGTCAAATACGGCAATTTTCATATCTTTGTTGGCCTTGTCAATGCCGTATGCAAGCGCAGCGGCTGTAGGCTCGTTTACAATACGTTTAACCTCAAGACCTGCAATCTGGCCGGCCTCCTTTGTTGCCTGACGCTGTGAGTCGCTGAAGTATGCGGGCACTGTGATAACGGCTTCTGTTACCTCTTGTCCAAGATACTCCTCGGCTGTCTTTTTCATCTTCTGGAGCACCATAGCCGAAATTTCCTGCGGTGTGTAAAGACGGCCGTCAATGTCCACGCGAGGCATATTGTTCTCCTCGACAACCTTGTAAGGTACGCGAGAAATTTCTTTGCTCACTTGCGCCCAGTTTTCGCCCATAAAACGCTTGATAGAGAATACTGTGCGCTGGGGGTTGGTTACTGCCTGACGCTTTGCGGGGTCGCCTATCTTGCGCTCGCCGTTACCGTCGAATGCTACGATTGACGGGGTTGTGCGTTTGCCCTCGCTGTTGGTGATTACTACAGGCTCGTTGCCCTCAAAAACTGCTACACAAGAGTTGGTTGTACCCAAGTCGATACCAATAATTTTTCCCATAATTCTTATTTTTTTATTTATTGTTATTCAATTTTATTTTCGGGTACGATGCCCCGTCGCAAGATATAGAACAAAGTGCGTGCCAAAGGGTTTTATGTATGTGTCTTTTTGAACATACTGTCCTTTATGGCACGTTTTTATGGCTTTTAGTGTGACAAAGTGGCAGAACTGTGTCACTTGTGCGTGGTTTTTATGACACTGTTTTTTGTGTTTGAGAGTAAATTTTTGCTTTTTTATTCTTTGTCGGATATTTTTCTTGAATATTTTTGTGCCGGTCGACTTGATACCTATTGCATTTTTCTCTTTTTTATATTATTTTTGTGAAATGTATTTTGCCCGGTTGCTCTTTGTAGTTTTCTGTGCAATAATGGCAGATGAAAATTGATAGAATATTTATAAACTTTTAATCGTTTTTAAAATGGGAAAAGTGTTGCTTATTGGCGCAGGCGGTGTAGGTACCGTTGCTGCTTTTAAGGTCGCTCAGAACAGCGATGTTTTTACCGAGATTATGATTGCGAGCCGTACAAAGGCAAAGTGTGATGCTATTGTAAAGGCTATCGGCAACCCCAATATCAAGACTGCGGCTGTTGATGCTGACAGTGTCGAGGAGCTTGTAAAGCTTTTCAATGAGTTTAAACCCGAAATTGTTATAAACGTGGCTCTGCCTTATCAGGACCTTACAATTATGGAGGCTTGTTTGCAGTGCGGCGTTAACTATCTCGATACAGCCAACTATGAGCCGAAGGACGAGGCTCACTTTGAGTATAGCTGGCAGTGGGCTTATCACGAGCGCTTCAAAGAGGCCGGCCTGACAGCTATCCTCGGTTGCGGCTTCGACCCGGGTGTTAGTGGAGTGTATACCGCGTATGCGGCAAAGCACTATTTCGATGAGATTCATTATCTTGATATTGTCGATTGCAATGCAGGTAACCACCACAAGGCTTTTGCAACAAACTTTAATCCCGAAATAAATATTCGTGAGATTACTCAGAATGGCCGTTATTACGAGAATGGACAGTGGATTGAAACAGGTCCGCTGGAGATTCATCAGCCAATTACTTACCCCAATGTCGGTCCACGCGAGTCGTATCTGCTTTTCCACGAGGAACTTGAGTCGCTGACAAAGAATTTCCCCACAATCAAACGTGCGCGTTTCTGGATGACATTCGGACAGGAGTATCTGACACACCTTCGCGTGATTCAGAATATCGGTATGGCGCGCATCGACGAGATTGACTATAATGGAATGAAGATTGTTCCTTTGCAGTTCCTGAAGGCGGTGCTTCCTAATCCTCAGGACCTTGGCGAGAACTACGAGGGTGAGACCTCTATCGGTTGCCGTATACGTGGTATAAAGGACGGAAAGGAGCGCACATACTACGTCTATAACAACTGTAGCCATCAAGAGGCATACAAAGAGACCGGTATGCAGGGCGTAAGCTACACAACCGGCGTGCCTGCGATGATTGGTGCAATGATGTTCCTGAAGGGTATCTGGCGTAAACCGGGTGTGTGGAATGTCGAGCAGTTCGATCCGGACCCATTTATGGAACAGCTTAACAAGCAGGGTCTGCCCTGGCACGAGGAGTTTGACAAGGACCTCGAACTGTAATTAGTTACCATTTAGAAATATAGCAAAATGGCAAAAAAAGAAGAATTGGAGAACATTGCAGGCAATGAAAAACTGCGTGCGTTGCAGGCTGCAATGGATAAAATAGAAAAGAACTTTGGCAAGGGTTCTATAATGAAACTTGGCGATGATAATTTCGAGGAGGTCGAGGTTATTCCTACCGGTTCAGTGGGCCTTAATGCTGCGCTTGGCGTGGGAGGTTTCCCTCGTGGCCGAATAATTGAGATTTACGGTCCGGAATCGTCGGGAAAGACAACCCTTGCGATACACGCAATTGCCGAGGCACAAAAAATGGGCGGTATCGCTGCCATCATCGACGCTGAGCACGCATTCGACCGTTTCTATGCACAGAAATTGGGCGTGGATATTGACAATCTGCTTATCTCGCAGCCTGACTGTGGAGAGCAGGCGCTTGAGATTGCCGAACAGCTCATACGTTCATCGGCTATCGATATTATCGTTATCGACTCGGTTGCGGCGCTTACTCCCAAGGCTGAGATTGAGGGCGAGATGGGCGACAATAAGGTGGGTCTTCAGGCGCGTCTTATGTCACAGGCGTTGCGCAAACTGACTTCGGCTATCAGCAAGACAAAAACAACCTGTATATTCATTAACCAGCTGCGCGAGAAAATAGGAGTTATGTTCGGTAACCCCGAAACAACAACGGGTGGTAACGCGCTTAAATTCTACGCATCGGTCCGTCTCGATATTCGTCGTGTCAGCCAGTTGAAGGACGGTGAAGAGGCTATCGGTAATCAGGTGCGTGTAAAGGTGGTAAAAAACAAGGTTGCCCCTCCGTTCCGTAAAGCGGAATTCGATATTATGTTTGGCGAGGGTATTTCGCGTACCGGCGAGATTGTGGATCTGGGCGTGCAGTATGGCGTTATTAAGAAGAGTGGCTCATTCTTTAGTTATAACGATACGAAATTAGCACAGGGACGTGACCGTACCAAGGCGCTTATAGCCGACAATCCGGAATTGGCCGAGGAACTTGAAATGAAGATAGCCGAAGCTATGAAGGGTAATATGGAAGAGGTCGCCGAGTGATTTTTAATCGGTAAATAAAATTTAATTATTGAAAAACATATGAAAAAAACAATTTTGTTTGCAGCGTTGGCCTTTGTGGGTCTCGGTGCTTTTGCGCAGGATAATGCGAACAAGGAGGTCTTTACAGTGGTAAAGGAGAATCCTATCACAAGTGTCAAGAATCAGAACCGTGCAGGTACCTGCTGGTGCTATTCGTCGTTGGCATTCATAGAGTCTGAGCTTTTGCGTATGGGTAAGGGCGAGTACGATTTCTCGGAGATGTTTATCGTTCACAACACCTATCTTGACCGTGCAGACAAGGCTGTCCGCACACACGGCGATGTTTCATTCTCACAGGGAGGTTCTTTCTATGATGTTCTCTATGGTATGGAGAAGTTCGGTCTTGTACCTGAGGAGGAGATGCGTCCGGGTGTAATGTATGGCGAAACTTTGAGCAATCATAATGAGCTTACAGCTGTTAGCGATGCGGTTGTTGCTGCTATTGCAAAGGGTAAGCATCGCAGCCTTCAGGTAGATACCGATGGCAAGCCTCTTTGGAAGAAAGCTATTGAGGCTGTTCACGATATTTATTTGGGTGAGCGTCCCGAGGTATTTACATATAATGGTGTTGAATATACTCCACAGGAGTTCTATCGCTCATTGGGCTTGAACGCTGCTGATTATGTATCGTTGACCTCTTATACCCACCACCCGTTCTACGAGCCTTTTGTGCTTGAGATTCAGGATAACTGGCGTTGGGCGCAGTCTTACAACTTGCCTATCGACGAGCTTATGCAGGTGTTCGATAATGCCATCTACGAGGGTTATACAATCGCTTGGGGTAGCGACGTGAGCGAGGCCGGTTTCGACCGCTACGGTAAGGCTGTGATGCCTGACGCTGCCAAGAGTGCTGACCTTGAGGGTTCGGATATGGCAAAGTGGCTCAAACTGAGCGAGGAGGACAAGAAGAATACTCCTAAGCCTTCAAACGAGAAGTGGTGCACACAGAAGGAGCGTCAAATTGCTTATGACAACTGGGAGACTACCGACGACCACGGAATGCAGATTTTTGGTATAGCTAAGGATAAGGACGGTGTCGAGTACTATATGGTAAAGAACTCTTGGGGTAACAGCGGTAACCACGAGGGTATATGGTACGCTTCAAAGGCTTTTGCGCGCTACAAGACAATGAACATTGTCGTTCACAAGAATGCTGTTCCCAAGGAAATTCGCAAGAAACTCGGTATCAAGTAATTTTTACCGTCTGTAACAATAAAAAAGCACGCTTCGGCGTGCTTTTTTATTGTTTGTCTCTTGCTCGTGGGGCTTTGATGTTTGTCGCTAAATATAAAAATCATTATTTTTTTGAAAAAAAACGGTGTACCTTTTTTATATACAATCTCTTTTTGTATTTTTACAAATTGAAGAGATGCGTCCTTGTAAATTGCCTTTGGCTGTATGGTGTTTGAACGAATATGTGATGGCATTTTTGCAAAAAAACAAAAAAGGTCTGGAATATATAATGACCTCACAGGCACTCTTCGCCGAGCAATGCAAAAAAATAAAATAATATATAATGGGTCAAAAATGGAAATATCAACCTCCGACATACGAACAGACTTTAGCGGCTAAGGCGCTATCGGCAGAGTTGGACATAAGTCCCATACTTTGCAGCCTGCTCTTGAAACGAGGTGTGACTTCTGTTGCCGAAGCAAAGAATTTCTTCCGCCCCAAGCTTAGCAATCTCCACAATCCGTTCCTTATGGAAGATATGGACATTGCCGTGAAGCGTCTGAACAAGGCTCTTGGAAAGAAAGAGCGCATACTTGTGTATGGCGATTACGACGTTGACGGTACGACGGCTGTGGCTTTGGTGTATAAGTTCTTGCAACAGTTCTCATCGAATATAGACTACTATATTCCCGACCGTAACGAAGATGGTTACGGTATATCTCGCCGTGGTGTGGACTATGCATACTCTACGGACGTTAAACTTATCATTGTGCTCGACTGCGGTATAAAGGCTATCGATGAGATTGCCTACGCAAAATCGTTGGGCATTGACTTTATTGTGTGCGACCATCACGTCCCTGACGAGGAACTTCCTTGCGCGGTGGCCATTCTTAATCCCAAGCGTGCCGGTTCTACTTATCCTTATCCACACCTTTCGGGTTGCGGAGTAGGGTTTAAGTTTATGCAGGCCTTTGCTATGGACAATGGAATACCGGCCGACCAACTTTATCCTTTGCTCGACCTTGTGGCTGTGAGCATTGCGTCGGATCTTGTTCCCATTATGGGTGAGAATAGAATCCTTGCCTATCACGGTATAAAACAGATAAACCACAGTCCAAGCGTTGGACTTAAGGCTATTATACAGGTGTGCGGGCTTAACGAGAAAGAGATTAGCATAAATGATATAATCTTTAAGATTGGACCGCGAATAAATGCTTCGGGCCGCATTCAGCAAGGTAAAGTGGCAGTGGACCTTCTTATCGAGAACAACCTTCGCTCGGCGCTTGAAATGAGCCGCCAGATAAACGAGTTCAACGAAACACGTAAGGAACTTGACAAGAGTATGACCGAGGAGGCCAATAAGATAGTCGAAGAACTTGACAGCTTTGATGAGCAACGCGCTATTGTAATATTCAATGCCGATTGGCACAGAGGCGTGATAGGCATTGTTGCATCGCGCTTAACCGAGGTTTATCACCGTCCGGCTGTTGTTATAACCTGTACGGGTGATATTGCCACAGGTTCGGCACGTTCGGTCACTGGGTTCGATGTCTACAAAGCAATGGAGAGCTGTCGCGACCTGCTCGATAACTTTGGCGGGCACACTTATGCCGCGGGATTCTCTCTGAAAGTCGAGAATGTAGATGCGTTTGCCCGCCGGTTCGAGGAGTATGTTGCCGAGAATATACTTCCCGAACAGACAGCTCCGGCAATAGAAATAGATGCCGAGATTGATTTTGGGCAGATAAATCGTAAATTTTTCAATGACCTTAAAAAGTTCGCTCCTCACGGTCCCGACAATCACAAGCCTATATTCTGCACTTACAACGTGTGTGACTATGGCACGAGCAAGGTCGTTGGACGTCGTCAGGAGCACATAAAGCTTGAGCTTGTCGATAATAAGTCGGGTACTATTTTCAACGGCATCGCTTTTGGGCAGAGCCGTCAGGCAAAATATATAAAATCGAAGCAATTGTTCGACATCTGCTATACACTCGAGGATAATACGTACAAGCACGGCGAATTGCAGTTGCAGATAGAGAGCATTCACACAAAAGTATCCCGTTAAGGGCTATGACATACAACGAAATCCTTAAGCATTATTGGGGGTACGATGAATTTCGTGGTATTCAGCGCGAGATTATCGAGAGCATTGGGGCCGGGCAAGATACGCTCGGTCTTATGCCTACCGGTGGTGGTAAGAGCATAGCCTTTCAGGTGCCGGCTCTTGCTATGGAGGGGTTGTGTATTGTCGTTTCCCCTCTTATAGCCTTGATGAAGGACCAAGTGGCAAACTTGCGTAGCAGGGGGATAAAAGCTACCGCAATATATACGGGAATGAAGAATAGCGAAATTCTGACAGCGCTTGAGAATTGTATCTTCGGCGATTATAAATTCCTTTATATATCGCCCGAACGAGTCTCGTCGGAACTGTTCCAGAAGAAAATACAGCGTGTAAAAGTTTGCCTTATAACAATAGACGAGGCACACTGTATTTCGCAGTGGGGGCACGATTTTCGTCCAGCTTATCGCGAAATTTGCTCTTTGCGCAGTATGTTTCCTGCTGTACCGGTGCTTGCCCTTACGGCAACAGCCACTCCCGAGGTTGTAAAGGATATACAGCAACAGTTGGGCTTTGCGCGTGAAAATTGCTACAGAATGAGTTTTGCGCGAAAGAATCTTGTGTACGTCGTGCGTAGCACCGAAAATAAGGCTCAGGAACTTCTGCACATACTCGGACGTATTCCCGGTTCGGCTATAGTGTACACATTTAATCGTAAAAAGACCAAAGAGGTATGCGACGTGCTTGTTGCTAATGGCATTACTGCCGAATATTATCACGCAGGTCTTTCGCCCGAGAGTAAAGACCAAAAGGAAGAGGCCTGGAAGAGTGGTAAGGTACGCGTGATGGTCTCCACCAATGCTTTTGGAATGGGAATTGACAAACCCGACGTGCGCCTGGTGGTCCACGTCGACTTGCCAAGCTCCATAGAGGCCTATTTTCAAGAGGCCGGACGTGCCGGACGTGATGGAAAAGATGCATACGCAGTAACACTTTTTTCTCGTTACGACAGACAGACCGTTTCGCGCCGTTTATCGGATAACTATCCGCCACAGGAGTTTATACGCGAGGTGTATGACGAGGTGTGTTACTACTATAGTATGGCATTGGGCGACGGCTTGAACTGTACATATGAGTTTTCTTTGGGGGACTTTTGTAAAACCTACCACCGTCCGGTGCTGCAGACAGATAGCGCCTTGCGCATACTCACCCGTATGGGGTACCTTGAGTATGTCGAAGAGATGGAGTATTCGTCGCGTCTGCGCTTTATAGTGGGAAAGGACGCGCTGTATCGCCTACGAGGCCTTTCGCCCGATTATGAACTTCTAATAAATGTCCTTCTGCGCAATTATAGCGGTCTCTTCAGCGATACGGTGTTCATTGACGAGCGTTACCTCTCGCGCATTACAAAATTGTCGCGTCATCGTATGTACGAGATATTTGTGTCGCTCAGTAATAGAGGGCTGGTCTTCTATGCACCATCGAAAAAGTGTTCCATTATAACATTTGCCCGTCGCAGGGTTCTTGGCGAGGAACTACGTTTCACTCCCGAGGTTTACGATGAACGTAAGGCGGTATTCAGTGAACGTCTCAGGTCGCTCCTTTATTATGCTTCGTGTGAAGATAAGTGTCGCAGCAGGCTGCTACTTGAGTACTTCGGCGAGAAAGACAGTGACGATTGCTGTCGCTGTGATGTGTGCGTGGCGCTACGCACAGCCGAAAAAACGGCGCCGGTGACTGCGGTCGATGCGGTTATGAGACTCCTCGCCGATGGCCAGCCGCACTCGCTCGAAGAACTGCAAACGCTTGGACTAACCGAGGCCGCGAGGCAAAAAACATTGCGGGAGCTTTGTGACGAGGAGAAAATAAAAATTACAGATGGAAAAATAATAAAAATATAACAATAAATACTATGATTACATTTTTAATATGTATTACCACGCTTGTAGCAGCTTATTTTACTTATGGCCGTTATCTTGAAAAAGTTTGTGGTATAGATGGGGGTAATCCGGTGCCTTCGCAGACTATGTACGATGGTGTCGATTATATACCTATGCCTCGCTGGAGAATCTTTCTTATCCAGTTGCTGAATATTGCTGGTCTGGGGCCGATTTTCGGTGCGTTGCTTGGTGCTGCATACGGCCCCGTAGCGTTTTTGTGGATAACCATCGGCGGAGTTTTTATGGGGGCTATGCACGACTTTGTCGCCGGTGTAATATCGCTCAAGAATAATGGTGAGAGTCTGCCCGAGACTGTCGGACGTTATTTAGGCAATGGTACAAGAAATTTTATGAGGGTGTTCTCGGTTCTTCTGATGGTGCTTGTCGGTGCGGTATTTATGTCGCAACCGGCCGAACTGATAGCCTCTAATATTTCGGCCGAATCGCTTGAAGTTCCTGCATTTGGAAATGTTTCGTGGGAACTTTTTGTGGTGTTGATGCTGATTCTGGTTTATTACATTCTTGCAACCATCTTGCCAATAGACAAGATTATAGGGCGTTTTTATCCTCTCTTTGGCGTTGCTTTACTTGTGATGGCTTTAAGCTTGTTGTTTGTGTTGTTTTTTCACAGTGATACTTATGTTATTCCGGAACTTACGTCGCTTGCCAACCAGATATCCGACCCTGAAAAATTCCCTATTGTACCGATGCTCTTTACCACAATAGCCTGCGGTGCTTTGTCGGGCTTCCACGCAACGCAGTCGCCTATGATGGCGCGTTGTATGACGTCCGAGAAGCAGGCACGCAGTGTCTTTTATGGTGCGATGATTGCCGAGAGTATCATAGCTCTTGTATGGGCTGCTATAGGAATGGCCTTTTGGGGAGGAGTCGAGGGACTTAATAAGGCAATTGCCGAATATGGTGGCAGTGCCGTAAAGATGGTCGATGTTATAACGGAGACTACGCTCGGTTCTTCTATCGCAGTGCTTGTTCTTATAGGTGTCATAGGGTGTGCCATAACGTCGGGCGACACGGCTTTTCGTTCAGCAAGGCTTATCGTGGCCGATATATTCGGTATTGAGCAGAGAAGTTTATTAAAGAGAGTGCTTGTCTCTCTTCCGCTCTTTGTCGTGGCATTGTTCATAATCTTTGCATTGCCTTTTCAAACAATATGGAGCTATTTTGCCTGGTGTAATCAGACTCTTGCTGTAATAACGCTGTGGTGTATCACTGTCTATCTGTACCGAAAAAGAAAATCTCTTTCGCTGATAGGTGCTTTACCGGCGTTGATAATGACGTATGTCTGCTCTTCTTATATATTCATCTCGCCGATGATGTGTGGAATGGAATCTCGTGCAACTGCTTATATTCTGGGTGGCGTGCTGACCCTGGTAATTGCTTTTGCGGTGTTTGTTAGAGAGAAAAAGGGTAAATGACTCTTTCAGTGAATAATAAAAGCTCTGTAACGCGTTACAGAGCTTTTATTAGAATAATATATCTTCGTTCTTTGCTTTATTCCAGCGCCCGCGGGTAAAATCGGGAATCTCAACAGGCGTACCGTTGTTGTTTGCCGATACTTCTGTAAGTTCAACAAGACAGCTCCACGAAACTGCATCGTATACCGTCATATCCAGTGGCAGTCCGTTGCGCAAGCAGTGAATGAGACGGCTGTCCATAGCATAATCAATCCAACGGCGTCCGCACAGCTCTGTGCCGCGTTCTTTATATTCAGTCACAAAGGGGTGGCGATATTTGTTAATAATATCGTTGCATTCTTCGTTCATAATGGCATTGTCGCTGTCCGGGGCAAATGCAAACGACGGAGTCGGGTATTTCTGTGCGAATCCGTCGGTACCGCTTATCAGGAACGAACGGCTGTATGGGCGCGGCAGCACCATACAGTTCTGCACGAGTATTGTGTGCCCGTTTTCGGTAGTAATTATGGAACTGTTCATATTACCGTGTAAACTGCACTCTTCGATTCTTCTGGTCGAGCACGACACGATGCTATTCATTTTATCGCCCCTGTTTATTCCCATTGCAAGGGCAATGGGACCAAGACCGTGTGTCGGATAGGGATTGCCATTGTGGCTCTTCATAAATTCCACTTGCCAGTTACTCCACCTGCGTCCGCCGTCGTCGTTGGTGGCTATGCGCTCACGCAAGTCGTGAAGGTACGAGCCCTCGCAGTGCATTATCTCGCCAAACACTCCTTTTTGAACCATATTAAGCGTACATAGCTCAAACTCATCGTAACAGCAATTTTCGAGCATAATACAATGTCTGCGTGTAGCTTCTGCAGTATCAACAAGCCTCCAGCAGTCGGCTACGGTAGTCGCTGCCGGAACCTCTGTCGCAACGTGTTTGCCTTGTTGCATTGCATATACCGCAATTTCGGCGTGGCTAGCCCAGTCGGTGCATATATATACAAGGTCAACGTCGGGTAACTCGCATAAGGACTTCCAGCTGTCTGGTGTGCAGAATGAGCGCGGTGGCTCTCCGCCGGTCTCGGCAATTATGCGCTTTGCGTCGTTCACATTTTCCTCGACAAGGTCGCATAAGGCAACAATTTTGCAACCTTCAATGTGTTGCATACGGAATACCGCACGCTTGGCGCGTACACCCAGTCCTACAAAACCTATACGTACGCATTCGATAGGTGCGCACTTTAATTGTAGAACATCTTCCTGTGTTATTTTTCCGTTGTTGTTCATTGATGCTTTATAGTCATTGCAAAATAACAAAAAATGTACGGGCTTTCAAAGTTTTTAATGCGAATTAACGCGTTATTGCAGCGCGGGTGGCTTAACGTAGGTCTTTTAGTGCCTCCTTTGCTTCTTTGTTGTCCTTTGCGGCAGCGTTGCGGTAAAGGTCTATTGCAAGGCTTTTGTCGCGTGCAACGCCTTTCCCTTCATAGTAGTAGTCGGCCATACGCTTTGTACCATATTGGTTGCCCAACAGCGACAGTTCTCTTGCGTAACTATAGGCTGCCTTGTAATTGTTTTTCTTGTGCTCATATTCGAGCATATATAGCAGGGCTGCTTCGGACTTGTTATTGGCGGCTGCTTCAATGTACCGAACACCTTCTTTCCCTTGCTCAATACGGCGTTTGCCATACTCGAACAGTGCTTCGGGGTGTTGCTTCTGTGCCGATTCGGTCAAGTATTTGTCGGCAATAGTTTCGTCTTTCTCGACCATAAGGCCTTTGCGGTAGCGTTTCGACATTTCCAGCAATGCGCGTGGCTCTCCTTGCAAAGCGGCGCGACGGAACCACGCGTGGGCGTGAATGCTGTCCTCGGGCGTTTCGTTCAGGGTTAATTTGTGTGCAAGGTCGTGTTGCGCCATAGGTTCGCCGTGTTTTGCTGCTTCGAGCAAGAACTTGCTTGCCAATAGAGTGTTTTTATTGAGTCCTGTGCCATTCTCGTAACAGAGTGCAATGTAATACATTGAAGGTGCATACTTGTATTGTACAAGTTCGGCAAAGACCATCACTGCTTTCTTGTAGTGTTTCTGTTTGTAATATATGACTCCTTTCTCGTGCTCCCACGCGCATTGTGCGCGTAACGTCGAATCCATCGCTACATTTATATACTTATAATCGTTCTTTATGTCGCTTGAATCGTCACTCTCTCTCTTGGATTTTTCGTTACTGTTTGCGACACGCTCTCCGTTGTATGTACGGGTTGTAAAGAGCTCTTCGTTGCTGTATGTTGTGTGAGCACTGCGACCGTCGACCGACACTGTTATGTTTTTGCAGTTGTTGCTGTTGTAGAACTCGATTAAGGCCTCTCCATTTTCTATTTTTACTTCGGGAACCCACAGCAGTGTGCGGCGATAGTCGGGTTCTGTTGGCTTCATTGCGCTGTAGTCGGGCGAGTAGAACTTTTTACTCTCGCTGTATCCCTGAACCGATGTGTAGCGCAGTGTGCCGGGAGCTGAAATATCGGGTATAATCCCTTCGGAGGTATTCTCTTCCTCGGTGTAGGGTATCATACACGCTACATAATTGGGGTTTGTAGGGTAATTCTCCAATAGATGGTTTTTGAATGAATGAATGTCGGGGCAACCGTCAAAATTGTTGTTGGGGAATATGTATAGTTGCGATAGGAATCCTTCGTAGAATTTTCTTAAAGGAACTTTGTTGTCGAGCATTCTTCCCAATGGTTCCCAATGGGTTGGACTGTTTACGAATAATTCACGCGCGCCTTTGTCGCTACGTATGACAAACTCCTTGAAATTGGTCATCTTGTTTACATCGGGAACTCCACGCAGGTACTCCATATCTACCATTGGCACACTCTTTGAATTATAATCGCCGTCAACAACCATCAGCTGTACCCAGTAGGCCCAATAGTAGTTGTGACGGTAGATAGCGCTCTTTACAACATCGGCAACCGTAAGCACGTGGTCATATTCGTGGTCGATAAGTTCGCCGGGGGTGTCCTCGCCATAGCGTATGTTGCCTATGTACTTGACACTTTGCCCTTTTTTGCCTATCGATACGTAATTTTCACCATAATAAAACTCGTCGTACCCCTTTCCTTGCTCAAAATTCTTGTCGTATTCGTTTTCGCTGCCGCCGTAATTGAGCTCGTCGTTAACGATAAGTTCGTAGATGTAATCTTTCTCGAACATATTGAGAAATGTCACGTCTTGTGCATATTCCCATTCGTCAAGGAAATTGAAACGCATCTCGCTACGGGGTGGACGGCTGTTCAGTTCCACCTTCTTCTTTGCCGAAACCTCGACCGAAGAGAGCAGAAACTCGAACGGGTTAATCTTTACAAAGCTATCGGCCTCGTGTTTGCTCATAGGCATTCCCAAATGACGCTCCCAATAGTCATAAAGGCGGAATTCTGGTGAGTAGTAGCGGTCAAGTGCAAAGTGGTACGATATATTTTTGTTTTTTTTGAACAGGGTCTGAGGCTTGAGCGATGCCACACGTGTGCCGTAGAACTCATCGAACCCGATGATGAACTCTCCCACGCTGTCTGTGCGGAATGTGCTCATTTCAATCTGTTTGTCGTTGTTTGCTATGTCAAGGCGTATGAGATTGTAAGCCTGAGGAGTTATTGTCGTTTCGCCGTAGTGCCCGAATTTCTTGCTGAGTGTCCTTTGGATAAAGGTTCCTTTGAGTGTTATTCCTCGTTCAATGGGCTGCATTTCTTTTATCTCGGGGCGTGTGAGCAATTGCCAATCGTACGACGTCCAGCCGTGTGTTAGCATTAAAAGGTCTAATTGCTTTTTACGCTCTTTGTTCCCCGGGTCAAAGTACCGAGCTGCATTGGGAATGTAACCTTTAAGTTCGGAACCGAGCAGCATATAGCTGTACAGGTTGTGACTGTACGAGGTTTTTTGGTTGGCGATGGCGTCGCTTACGGTGAGTGAAAGGTCGCAATTGTCGGGCAATGGCTTGCCGTCTTCGCGGCTAACCTTTAAAGTGATTTTTTGATTGGTTGTGTACGATTCGTCGAGCGCGTTGTTGCCGTTGGCTGTGACGTTGAGTCTTACTATGCCAATATCACTCTGTTGCAATGTGTCGTGCATTACGAAAAACTGTCTTTCGGCGAGTGGGGTGTTATTGCCGACAAAAAGCACTGCGCGGCATACTCCTTCGCGTAACTGGCTCTTTGCAAACGAGTGACAACCGACAAGGGAGGCGGTATTCAACTTTTTGTAGAATCCCATTGTGCCACGATGGAGTATGACAAAGCCCATCTCAGTATTCTCTTCGATATTTGAGGTGATATTTATTTTTATACTGTCTTCATCTTCCGTTACGCTCATAACCGCTCCTTGTGGCGCTGCAGCGGGTAGTCTGAATGTGTGTTTTTTCTTTTTTCCTTTGCTGTTTGTGAGCGTTACTTCGGCGCGATATTTGGCATCGCTTCTCGGGGTTATGGTAAACGTGCCTTTCCCCATATGTACAGGAGTTGTCGTGAGCAGTTTGTGCTCGCCGTCGAATATGTCTATACTCTCTTCGGCAAAAAGCCCGTCCTCTCCTCGTAGCTCATACGCGACTTTACTCTCAATGCCATTGACAAGGTTGCCGCTCTCAGGGTAAAAGTCGAGCGTAGCTTCGGGTAGTTCGTGGCTTACCCACTCGCCTTTTTGTGTGAAGGCGCGACGACGGTCGAGCATATTCTTGAAATCCCAGTTGTCGGCGTGTACTTTGTCGAATATTGGAAAAACTCGGCTGAATATTGCAGACTTGTCCCAATTGAGCATATATCTTGTGTAGGCACGAATCTCGTAGTATCCCGACAGTAACAGCTCGTTCAATTCAAATTCGCCGTAGCAACTGCCATCGTCGTTTATCTTGTATTTGTTTGTGCGTACAACGTAGCCTTCGGGCGCAACAAGCTCAACATACAGAACCTTGCTGAGCGTGCTTGGGCGGTTGTCGGTTCCATAGGAGACGTATGCCTTGAACCACATTGTCTCGCCAAGATAGTAGGCTGTGTTGTCAAAGTGAAGGAATACCCGTTCCTGTTGCATTATGCGTCCCAGTTGCATTGCGCGCAGAGCGATACTGTCTATACGGCTTTGTGCTGCGACTGCTCCAACCAGTCCTATAGTGAATAATATGGCAAAGAGAACTTTTTTCATTTTTCTGGCAATGGGTATTTAAATTTAAACTTTTGTCTTTGCGAATATACAAAATTCAATGCAATTGATGCTTGCTGTTCGCGTTTTTTTTACTTATGCCTCGGGGATAACGTGTTGATTGGCCACGATGTAGGCTACAAAAAAGCCCCTCAAATTTGAGGGGCTTGATAGTGAATGAAATTTACTTCTTTACAGGAGAAATTCTCAGTTTATAGCTCATTTTCTCGTTTGGAACACGGTATTTGGGCAATGTATCGACGTCGTGGCCGCACGATGCGTTACCGATTCCTCGCAACCAGGCGTCAAAATGAACGACTGTGTATGGACGCTTTGTCATTTCCCAATAGTGTCCGGCTTTCATAAGGTCCTCGTCGGTGTATGGCAGTGCCGAGAAACTTACATTACCTTCGGTCTCAATCTTCACACCGTTACCGTTGCCATCGGTGAATGTAACCTCGCGCAAGCCTTCGCGACTGCCGCTGCTCTGTGGCTTTACGTAACGGTCGGCCATCTGGTCGACGGTTGTTGAGTATCGTCCAACAACAACGCCGTCTTTACGGTCAACGGTATTCTCCCAAGGACCGAGAGCATAGTAGTTGACGTTCTTTAGTGTTGAGTCAAGACCGCAAATAAGACCGGCACGGCGCAGGTTGTTGCTCTTAGGTACGAATGTAGCCTCAACGTCAACAATACCTTGTGGGTAGATTGTATAGCTTATTTCGGTGTCGCAGATAGAGCCTTTGCGTGTAGTCTTTACAACGGTGTTGCCGTTCTCCTCAACAACCTCGATGCTTCCGTTGGCTTCAAGGCCATTTTTTGTCTGATCGTATGTCTTGCCGGTGTTGCCGCGCTCATACTGGTAGTCGTATCCCTGTCGGTCATTCTCAATCCAACGGTGGTTGCTGTAGATGAAGCCCTGGTTGTCGGCTATAATGTTCTTGCCATTGAATGCAAGCGCTGTCAACTGTGCTGTTTCTGCATCGAACTTCAGCTGTACTTTGTCGTTGCCGATGATTGTCTCGTGCATAGATGATGGTGACATAAGAGGGGCGCCTTTAGCTTTGATAGCTGCAAGGGGAGCACGCTCGGCAAGTGTGAACTGCTGCAACGCAACCTCGTGTCCGGCGGCATAATAAACCTGTGCGTCGCGGTGTTTCAAACGAATGGTGATAAGCAATTCGTCACCTTTTTTAATACATTTGTTGATGTTCGCTTTTTTCACTGTCAACCACACTTTGCCGGTCTCGCCACTGTTGGCATATGGCGCGTTTGTCTTTCCTGTATAAACGACTTTGCCGTTCTTTACAATCTCGTAGACAACATCAAACTCATTGAGGTTGGTAAAGTTGTACTTGTTCTTTATTGCTATTGTCACAATACCATATTCGGTGTTGACCTCGGGCATTGTAATGTCTACAAATTGGTGTGCTGCCTTTACTTCCTTAAGCTTTGCACCCTCTTCGCGTGTGGGCGAAATTACACCGTTTGAGCAGAAGTTACCTTGGTGAGGACCGGGGTAGTCGTATCCGGTGTGAATGCGGTATATGCCCTCTTTCATCTCCTGTGGGTCGTATATAGCCTGGTCTACCCAGTCCCAAATGCAACCGCCGATACAAGAGTTTGATGCTTCAATCTTCTCCCAGTACTCCTTGAGATTACCTATGGCATTGCCCATCGCGTGTGCGTACTCGCAAATAAACATTGGCTTGTCAAGGTTGTTGGTGTTCTCGTCCATCCACGCCTGGCCGGGGTACATCTTCGAGTAGAAGTCGCTGAAGCGTCCACCGCCGTAGTTGCCGTTTGAGCGTGTGCCCTCGTAGTGTACAGGACGGTTGTCAAGACGCTTCGCCTCGTCGTAGCACGGACCGAAGTTGTTTCCGTTACCGGCTTCGTTGCCCAAGCTCCACATAACAACACTCGCGTGGTTGCGGTCGCGCAATACCATACGGTTTATGCGGTCGACAAAGGCGGGTATCCAAGACTCACGGTCCGATATTGACTGGTTTGCGTGGTCTTCAAGGTCGGCCTCGTCGCAGCAGTAGAGTCCGTAGTAGTCGAACATTGCATACATTTTTGCAGCGTTGGGGTAGTGGCTGGTACGGATAGTGTTAATGTTATTCTGCTTCATAAGCAGTACGTCCTGCAACATTGATTCTGTTGTTACGGCACGTCCATAAACCGGGTGTGTGTCGTGACGGTTCACGCCCTTGAAGAAAACTCTCTCGCCGTTGATGTAAACGAGTGAATTTTTAATCTCAATGCTGCGGAAACCGTATTTTGTCGAGAATGCCATCTCTTCGTTGCCGTTCTCGTCGTACTGTGTAATGCGTACAGTGTAAAGATAGGGCTTTTCGGCGCTCCACAACTTGATGTTGTTTACATTGAGTTTAATATCGCCGCTGAGCGAAGCGATGCGCGCTGCTGTGTTAAGCGCAAGAGTGTCGCTTGCAACAAGTGTGCCGGCCGTGTCGTAAATGGCTGCTTTTACACTCTTTTTACCGGGGATATAGTCACGGTTGTCAAGTTCAAAGTTTATGTTTACTTCGGCACTGTAACGGTCGTCCGAAATTTTGCTTGTAATATAGTGGTCGCGAACAGCAACCTTGGGTACGTTGTACAAGTAAACGTCACGGAATATTCCACTCATACGGAACATATCCTGGCACTCGAGGTACGAACCGTCGCACCAACGGAACACTTGTACCGCAAGTTTATTCTCGCCTTTCTTCAAGAAATTTGTAATGTCGAACTCAGCAACGTTGTTTGAGCCTTGTGTATAACCGACATATTCACCGTTGAGCCATACAAAAGCTGCTGAATAGATACCGCCAAAGTGAATGAATGTACGACGTCCGTCCCAGTTCTCGGGAACTGTAAATGTGCGTACGTATGAACCTACTGGGTTTATGCCGTAGTTCTTGCCGCCATCGTTGTGTCCCGGACGTGCCTTAATGAACGGAGGAGTGTTGGAGTGCGGGTACTCAACATTGTTGTAAATGGGCTTGTCGTAACCCAACATTTCCCAGTTTGACGGAACGGGGATATTGTCCCAGCTGCTAACATCGAATCCCTCTTCGAAGAATGTCAAGGGGCGCAATGAAGGCTCGCTCACAAGGTTGAATTTCCAAGTGCCGTTAAGTGTCATATAGCGCTTGTTGACAGGCTCGGTCCAGGGAGTCGCGTAGTATGCTGCGTCGGCAAGCATCTCGGCCTCGTTGTTGTAAGGCATATATGTGGCTATACCACGCTCCTTGTTCTCGGCGAACACAGTCTCATCTTCCCAGTAGGGCGATGCGATCTTTGGCTTCTCGACCTGTTCGAATGTGAACCACGCTGTGCTGTCGGCTTCATTTTTCTCGACACGCATCATACGGTCGTCGCGCAGAGCGTACATTGTACCCTCTTTGCCTGCCGATACAATAAGATATGTGTTCTTTTTACCTTTGACAGGCTCGAAACGGAATTTCGCATTATTCCAGATACCGGTTACAGCAGGCCACTGCAACAGATAGTCAATGCTTGCATTGTCACCGCCATCGTCAAAATTCTGTCCGTAGAATGTGTTTTCTACAGCAAAGGTATAAAGGTCAATGGTCTTTATGTTCCAGTATTGACCGCGATTTTCTGTGTCAATGTCCTCGGCAACGATACGGGCGTTGTTGTCGGCTAAATCGTTGTTGCCGAGAGTCTTGCCGGGATTGGTGGCAGGGTGTATGCGGTAAGTGAGATTGTCATCGAATCCGGCATATTCCGATTCTTCGAATCTGAATTTTGCAGCCTTGTGGTTCTCGACAATTTCTCTTTTGGCTACAATGAGCACTCCTCCCTTACCTTTTGCCAACGCTGCATTGGGGTTGTTTGCGGGGATAAGCATTCCGTTCTCAATCTTCCACAACTGTGCTTCATCAGAGCCATTGTTCTCTCCAACCTCGAGGCGGTTGCCGTTTACGCGTAGTGCGTGGTTGGTAACGGGGTTGATAATGCGCCAACTGCCCGAAAGCTCGGAAATTTTCCAGAACTGAGCCGCGTTCTTGTCTTCAAAGTCGGTAAGACCTACGGCATTATCCTTCTTCTCATACACCACATTCTCCTTGTTGCCTGCGGCATAGATGTGGTAGAGTTTACCTTGTTCAAACTGCACCTGTGCGTTAGCACCTAATGTACACGCAAGCACAGCCATTGTCAAGGCTAAACTTTTTCTCAAAAAGTTGATAGACATAGTGTTTGGTTTTTATGATTAATTAAAATGTTTTTCAGTTTTCTTATAAAATCACAGCGAACAAGGTGTGTTCCCGGTTAGCAAATATAGTGACAAACGAGCGAGAAATAACAAGTTTACTTGATTATTTTTCACAGCGAGTGCAGTAAATATTCGATGTCTAATATCAAATATAGTGACAAACGAGCGAGAAATAACAAGTTTACTTGATTATTTTTTACAGCGAGTGCAGTAAATATTCAATGTTCAACATTAAATATAGTGACAAACGAGCGAGAAATAACAAGTTTACTTAATTATTTTTCACAGCGAGTGCAGTAAATATTCGATGTTCAACATTAAATATAGTGACAAATAATTACTTCTGTACTATTTTACTTACCGAATTTACCTCCCAACTTTCCTCCCATTTTTCCTCCGTTCTTGGCTCCACTTCCCATTGGTGCTGCAAAAATATTCTCGCCGTAATTTACAGCCTTGAATCCTGCGTCCTGTTTGCGGCGGAATGCAATTTCAATCAGTCTGTCAATGAGGGTAGTGAAATTTATTCCGCTGTACTCCCAAAGGTAGAATGACAGCGAACCGGGGATTGTGTTTATCTCGTTTACAAAAATGTCGCCGGTCGATTCGTCAATGATAAAGTCGATGCGTGCAACGCCGTCGCACGATAAGGCGCGGAATGTGTCACAAGCGGCCTTCTGAATGAATGCGGTACTCTCTTCGGGAAGGTTCGCGGGAATCTCGCGTACAGTCGATTGCATACCTTGCGACTGCTTGCCGCCTCCGTTCATATACTTATCCTCGTAAGACAGAATCTCGCCACTGCGTACAGGCACCTCACACACCGATGGTTGACACTCGTAATAATTTCCAAGCACCGCGCAGTTAACCTCCTTAAGCTTCTGGACATATTTCTCAATAATGACACGGCTGGTGAATGATATTGCGTACTCTATAGCATCAATAAGTTCTTCGCGATTGTGTGCAGCACGTATTCCAACACTGGAACCGCTGTTTGCCGGTTTGACAATGACCGGATACCCCAGTTTCTTTTCAATGTTGCCAATAGTCTCCTCTTGCTTGTCAGCCCATTCTTTGTCGCTAAACCAACAGTAGTCGATAACGGGGATTCCACACTCCTTGAGAATCATTTTCATTGTAATCTTGTCCATTCCATTTGCCGATGCCAACGTGTTGCAGCCTGTGTATGGAATGCCCGAAAACTCCATTACGCCTTGGAATGTGCCGTCCTCGCAGTTTGTGCCGTGTAGTGCCGGCATAATAACGTCGAGACGTGTCACAACTTCTTTCTTGAACAAACCTTTCTTTGTACGGTAGAGATTCGTATCGCCGTAGATGGGCTTCATATACACCTCTTCGCACATTGCGAGCAGGTTCTTTGTGTTGCGGTAGTTCGCAACGTTAAGCAACGCTTCGCCTGTGTACCATTTACCCTCTTTGGTAATATATATTGGGGTTATGTCGTACTTCTCTTTGTCAATGGCTGCCATAGCCTGATTGGCGGTTATAACTGAAATTTCGTTCTCGACCGAACGTCCGCCGAATACTACTCCTACATTTGTTTTCATTGCTGTATGTTGTGTTTATCTGTTGTTCTTGTTTTGTATGGTTGTTCAGTATTGCTTTGTGACAAGCGCAAAAGTAACAATTTTTCCGGTTAGATTATTATTTAAAATTATCGGGTAAATCATTTTCGTACAAGACTACGTCGCCTGTGTGCAAAATTTGTGCAAGGTGTGCGTGTGCGTGGTTGAGCGAATCGGCTAAAAAGTACTTCTCGCTGCCGATACCGGATTCTTCTATTCCGCTTTTTATCGCCTCGCGGTTGGTGGCATTAACAATTATCGCATAATCGCAACTTTGTGCAATAAGGCGTCCCAGTTCTTTGTTCGCGTCGGCCTGACGGGTGCCCATCTCCACAAACCCCGGGGTAATGACAATGCGTTTGTTCTCTTTGGTAACCGAGAAATTTCTCAGAACTTCAAGCGCCATCTTTGCGCCTTGAGGGTTCGAATTGTATGCATCGTCGAGTACGGTGATTCCGTTAGCGACCTTTATTGACAGGCGGTGCTCCACCGGCTGCAGGCGGGCTATGGCGTTCTTTTGCTTTGCGACCGGAACGTCGAGCCTGTCGGCAACGGCTATTGCCGCAAGCAGGTTAAGCAAGTTTCCTGCTCCAAGCAGACGGCTGCTGTATTCTCTTTCTCCGTCGAGAGTGAACGATACTCCGTTTGCTCCGTATGTGACGTCTGTTGCCTTATAGTCGCCCTCGCCCTCCACCGCGTAGCGTATTATGTTGCAGCGTGGGGCTGTGCATTTGTAGTTCCTTATATATTCCGAGTCGTTATTGATTACCCCAAGACCGTTTGCGGGCAACGAGTCAATGAGCTCGAATTTTGTTGCCTGTATATTTTCTACACTCTTGAATGTTTCAAGGTGCATCTCGCCAACAGCTGTGACAATGCCAATCGTCGGGTGTACAAGGTCGCAAATCTCCTTAATGTCGTTTTTTTGCTTTGCGCCCATCTCTACAATAAACACCTGGTGGTAGGGACGCAACTGTTCGCGTATAGTGCGTATAACCCCCAGCAGGGTATTGTAATTACCCGGGGTTACAAGGATATTGTACTTTTCGGCAAGGACGCTTGCAAGGTAGTTCTTGGTGCTTGTCTTTCCGAAGCTGCCGGTGACGCCTATAACAATCAACTCTTTATTGCTTGCGAGTATTTTCTTCGCATCGTTGTAATAGTGGCGGTTTATGGCTTTCTCAACAGGCGTGTTGATGAGGTTTGCGAGCAACATCAGCAGGTTCGACAGTATGAGCAGCCCGGCAATGATTATTGTCGAGTGTCTCTCGGCGAACAGCAGTGCCAGCGTGCCTGCTCCAAGGAACAGAATTAAGTTGGTCAAGAAAAGCCTCTTGACACGCATCGTGAAAACAAGCGGAGTCTTGAATTTTTCTTTTCGGTTCAATATATACATAGTGACGGTTATGCCTGCTGCAAAACCCATTCCAATGTAGTGTGGTACGAGTGCCGGAATAAGCATCATTAGTGCCATAAAACGTTTCTCGCCGATGATGTTTCCCGGTACAAGCCAACGGAAATATCGCGAGTATCGGTACGAGCTCAATTGGAACATATGAATGTCGTATCTGGCAATCATAATGAAAAATATCGTTGCGGCAATGGCGTATGTTATTGTAAAACCGTTCATAAATTATTTTATATTGAAAAAATTTTTTATTACAGTGGTAAACAGTCCCGGGTTTTCAAGGAACGAAAAATGTCCTGTTCCGTGTGCAATTACAAGGCCTGCATCGGGAATGAGCTTCTCCATAGTCTTTGCATCGCTCAGCGGCGTTGCGGTATCGGCGTCGCCCCAAAAGAGCAGTGTCGGCGCTTTTATGTTCGGCATCAGGTGCTTGAGGTCTTCGTTTACGACCTTCGAGAGTATCGCACGCATCATTGGCGATGCGTTGTTGTAGTCGCTTGAACCTGCGCCTCGACGTCGTTTGTCAATGATGGCTTGCGCCTTGTCCTTGGGCAGAAATGTGTTGCACAACCATTTGAGAAATTTAAAAGTATATACTTTTCGGTAGTATTTGAACGGACGCTTGGGTTTTATGCCTGCGGCGTCGACAAGAACCACTTTGCTCACTTCGTTGCGCGAGGCGTAGACAATGCTGACTCTTCCGCCGAAAGAGTGTCCCATAAGGGCCGGCTTTTTAATGTTATTCTCCTTTACAAAAGACTCGACCATACGTGTATATTCCTCTACACCCCATACCTCGGCGGGCTCTCCCGAGGCTCCAAAGCCGGGAAAATCGAAATTGTATGTCTTGTAATTTGTGGAAAGTACGGCTTGTATGTCCTTAAATATGGCATTAGTGCAACCCCAACCGTGGAGTAGCAGCACTGGGTCGCCCTCTCCGGCGGTGTTTATGTTTATGTCAATATCTTTGTAGCGGAAAATCATAGTTCGAGAGATTATATTAAATATAAATCCTTGCGAAGATAATATTTTATATTATAAAACCGTGCTGCAAAAAGTAGAAATGTTGCTCTGCGCGGCAAAAAAATACTCACTTGCGACGAGAATTCTTCTGTTGTGTGGCTTTTAGCTTTAGAATTTGATATAATTCAAGTGCTTGTCGACGATAATGCCATCGACAGCTTCTATAATTAGAAATAAGGGTTTATTTTTTAAAATTGTAATAAAGTGTCTGATTTTGTTCGCTTTGGGAGTGTATTGCGCTTTTTTTGATGTATCTTCGCGCCGCGAAACTGAAAAAACTCTCAGTTGTATGGTTGCTATGCCTTTTTGGGGTGGGTTATAATCTCCCTGACGGTATTTGAATTAAAACAATTTCTTTAACGACAATGATATATCCACAGGATTTTGAAATAAGAATAGAGTTTGACGCAGTGCGACGTATGCTCAAGGAGGAGTGTCTTTGCGGGTTGGGACGTGAACGTGTTGATGAAATGCAGTTTATGACCGATTACAGCACTATAGACACGCGTCTTGACGAGGTTGTGGAGTTTGTGCGCATAATGCAGGTCGAAGATGGGTTCCCAAGCGATTTTTACTTTGATGTACGAGAGCCCTTGCAACGCATACGCATTGAAGGAATGTATATGGGCGCCGAGGAACTTTTTGCTCTGCGTCGCTCGCTTGATACTATCGGACGTATACTCTCATTGCTGCGTAAACAAAGTGGCGAATCGGCTGTGGGCGAGGATAACCCCCTCTATCCATCGTTGCGTGCTCTTGCCGGCGATGTTGAGGCTTTTCCGCGTATTATTCGCGATATTGACAGCATAATAGATAAATTCGGAAGCGTCAAGGATAGTGCTTCGCCCGCGCTGGCTCGAATAAGAGGTGAATTGTCGCGCACGTCGGGGAGTATATCTCGTACACTGAACGCTATATTGCGCCGGGCACAATCCGAAGGGCTTGTCGAGAAAGACGCTTCGCCCACGATGCGCGACGGACGTCTGGTCATTCCTGTTGCTCCGGCGCTCAAACGTAAAATGGGCGGTATTGTGCACGATGAGTCGGCGAGTGGAAAGACCGTCTTTATTGAGCCTGCCGAGGTTGTTGAGGCTAACAACCGTATACGCGAACTTGAAGCCGAGGAGAAACGTGAGATAATTGCTATTCTAACGAACTTTTCAGCCGAATTGCGCCCGCAGGTTCCCCAACTGTTGCAAGCCTATGAATTTCTCGGTGAAATGGACTTTATTCGTGCAAAAGCCGAACTTGCGATAAAGACCGATGCTCTTAAACCAACGCTTGTGCCGCGTCCGATGATGGATTGGGGAGCAGCCGTGCACCCTTTGCTCGAACTGTCGTTGCGCCGTCACTCGCGCCGAATGTCGCCTTTGGATATTGAACTTGACGGAGAGCGCCGCATACTGCTTATCTCGGGACCTAATGCCGGTGGAAAATCGGTTTGTCTGAAGACTGCCGGCTTGTTGCAGTATATGCTGCAATGCGGACTTCTGATTCCGGTACACGAACGCAGCCGTGCAGGCATTTTTGACAGTCTTTTCATAGATATAGGCGACCAGCAGAGCATCGAGGACGATCTTAGTACCTATTCGAGCCATCTGCTCAATATGAAGCATACGTTGCGCAACTGCAATGAAAAATCGCTTATCCTCATAGATGAGTTTGGCGGCGGTACCGAGCCGCTTATCGGTGCTGCAATAGCCGAGGCGCTTCTCAAACGTTTCAACGAGCGCGGTGCTTACGGTATAATTACCACTCATTACCAGAATCTTAAACATTTTGCCGACTCGACCTCGGGGATTGTCAATGGTGCAATGCTCTATGACAGGGCTCAGATGCGCCCTCTCTTCCAATTGCAGATTGGTAACCCCGGCTCGTCGTTTGCTGTAGAGATAGCCCGCAAAATAGGTCTGCCCGAAGAGGTTATAAGCGATGCCTCGCAAATTGTCGGTAGCGATTATATACAATCCGACAAATATCTGCAAGATATTGTGCGCGACAAGCGTTATTGGGAGGGTAAGCGAAAAAGCGTGCATCAGAAAGAGAAAGAACTTGACGAAATGCTTGGAAAGGTGCAGGAGCAAGGCGATGAACTGAAAAAGAGCCGCAAACAGATTCTCAAAGAGGCACGCGATGAGGCTGAACGTCTCTTGCGCGAGGCTAATGCAAAGATAGAGAATACTATACGCACTATCATCGAGGCTAAGGCCGAAAAAGAGCGTACTCGTCAGGCGCGTCAGGAACTAAGCGATTTTAGCAAACAGGTCGAGGAACTTGCAAGGCAGCGCCGCCAGATGCATACCGACAGGGAGATGGCGAAAATTATCGCGCGGCAAGAGCGAAAAAAGAACGGTAAAAAGGAGAAAAATTCTCCGATGCAACAGGACGGCTCGTCAGTGTCGACGGGCGCGGAGTCTCGTCGTCCGAATATCGAAGCAGGAATGTTCGTGCGCATAACGGGGCAGCAGGCGGTAGGGCAGGTAATGTCAATAGCAAAAGGTGGTGCCGTAGTGCGTTTCGGGGCAATAAAATCCACAATTGCTGTCGAGAGATTGCAGCCGGCAGACGCTCCAAAAGAAGAGGTGCGCAAAGTATCGTTCCTGACAACTGAAACGCAGGAGCAATTGCACCAGAAGCGTCTGAACTTTAAGTCGGATATTGATATTCGGGGAATGCGTGGCGAAGAGGCTGTGCAGACAGTCGGGTATTTCATCGACGATGCGGTGGTGTGTAACGTCCATCAGCTGCGCATACTGCACGGAACGGGTAACGGAATACTGCGTACGCTCATAAGGCAGTATCTGAGCACAATACCTTTTGTGAAAAATTTTCACGATGAACACGTGCAGTTTGGTGGTGCTGGAATAACGGTTATAGAACTTGAATAGAACAAAAACTTTTTTAAATGGTCTGTCGAACTTTGCTCGGCAGGCCGTTTTTTTTATTAGTGAATTTCTTAAAAATATAAAATACATTGTTTCTTTTTTTATAAATTATAATAAAAACGGATATTTTATTATATATTCGCCCAATATAACACCGTAAACAATATAAATTTTAAATTATAATTTATGAAAAAGAGTTTATTGACAACGTTTGCTGTTTTTATGGTAACGCTTGTGTGGGCTGCAGTGCCCTTTAAGGTAACTACCATTGAGAATGGTGATTTTGCCAATGGTACAACTTGGTACACTATGGCTATTGGCACTGGTGCAAAAATTATCAAGGATAATGCCGGTGCCGAATTTATTTCTGTCGGTCGTGCTACAACGCAGTATGCTGCCGAGGATTTGTGGTGTTTCGTGGGTAATGAAACCGATGGATATGCTGTTTACAACAAACAAGCCGGAGTAACCAAAGTGCTTGCTTCAAAGACCGAGATGGGTGTCTTGCAGGGCTATGAAGGTACAGGTGGAACAACTTATCCCACAATGCAGGACGCCGAAAATCTTCCGAATGGCTATGTGGGCCGTTGGGATTTTGCCAAGTCTGATAAGATAGCTGATGTCGATGGCTATTTTATGAAAATTCACGGTACTGATTATGCAGTGAACGAGTTTGGAGGAATTGGCAAGCTTGCTTTTTGGGCCGAAGGTGCCGATGCCGGTTCAACAATACGTTTTACCGTTGCAGAGGCAACAGTTGAGGTGCTTGCTTCTACCGGCAGTTTTACAGCTAGTAATACAGCCGGCACTTGGCACTCTGTATGGTCGAGCACCGAGGTGCCCGGATTTACTTTAGGCACAGGTGCGAATAATATGACTACTTCGGGCGATTATATTGCCGGTTATTCGGGTCAGTCGCAATCGTCGACTTATACATTGACAGCGCCCGAGGGTATGGCCGTTGCCGGTTACAGTTTCGACTTTGTAAATACAAATAACGATAGCAGTTATGCCCTTGAAATAAACATTGGCGGGAAAAAATATACGACTTCGGCAACTGTTCAGAGTGTGGCTGTTGAGATTGAGGAACCTGTGCGTATGGCAACCTTTACACAGACAGGAGCCAACAAAGGTGTGACATTCTCTAATTTCTTTGTAAAGATTAAGCCCGATGTGCGTGAACCCGAACCCAACTTCGAGGTTTTCCCAACTCCGACTTCGGGTGCAATTCCTTACAGAATTCCGGCTATTGCTACTGCATCGAATGGCGATATTATTGCAGTTGCCGATTATCGTCATAGTCGCGCCGATATTGGAATGGCTACAAACGGCCGTATAGACCTTCACGCTCGCATAAGTAAGGACAATGGCAAGACTTGGGGCGAGATATTCTCAATTGTCGATGGCCGTGGCGCTGCCGGAGTGAACACTCCCGGACAGATGTATGTGGGTTTCGGTGACCCTTGTATTGTTGCCGACCGTGAGAGCGATAGAGTGCTTGTCGTTTGCTGCTCGGGTAATGTCTCTTTCCCTAACGGACAGCGTGATAACCATCAGGGTATAGCGCATTTGTACAGCGAGGATAATGGTGTAACCTGGAGCGAGCCGGTTGACCGTTCCGAGAGTATATATTCACAGTTCGACAACTCTCCCTATGGCCCTGTGCGTGCAATGTTCGTTGGTTCGGGTAAAATCTCGCAGAGCCACTATATTAAGGTGGGCGAATACTATCGCCTCTATTGCGCCGTGCTTGTGAAGGACGTTAACGGTACTCACGTTAACTTTGTTCTTTACAGCGACGACTTTGGCGAAAAGTGGACTGTTCTTGGCGGTGCTGCGGTTGCACCCATTGCCGGTGGCGGAGCCGATGAACCTAAAGCCGAGGAACTGCCCGATGGCTCTGTTATCTTGAGTTCACGTACTTCAGGCGGACGTTATTATAATATATACTCTTATACCGATAGCGAAAAAGCCGAGGGTTATTGGGGCGCAAGCCAGTTCTCGGGCTCAAGCAACAACGGAACGGTTGCAGTGAACAACTCGACCAATGGTGAGGTCCTTTTTGTTCCGGCGCGTCGCAAAGCCGATGATAAGAAGGTTTATCTCGCATTGCAGTCGGTACCTTTCGGTTCTGGACGTGCGAATGTCGGTATCTACTACAAGGAACTTGAAACGCTTGCCGATTTTGCTTCTCCCGCAGCCATTGCTGCCGATTGGGACGGTAGTCACCAGTCTACGTACCTTTCAAGTGCTTATTCAACAATGACTCTGCAGCAGGATAATAACATAGGCTTCCTTTACGAGGAGGATACTTACGGAACTTCCGGCGGCGGATATACAATCGTGTATAAAAACTATAGTATAGAATATCTTACCGACAGTGCCTATGTATATGACCCTACAGTCGACAAGCATTCTATTGTAGCAGCCGGTGTCGAGGCGAAACTCCCAGGCTCAACCGCAAATGAGGTTAAGATTGTAGGTATGGTGGATCGCGGTGCAGTCGAAGGCTTATTGAATGAATATAAGGAGGCTCCTTCTTATGCGCTGTACGAGACAATAAACAAGGCTGTTAAAGATGCGATGATAAAAGTCGAGAATGGCAAGTGGTATCGTATACGTAACACTGAACGCTCCGGCGGTAAACTCTATCTTAACCCAGAGGCATCACGTGTTTCTACAGCGGAGTCTGAGATGACCGATGCTGACCAGTTGTTTACATTTATCCCTGCGGGTAACGAAGGGGAATATTACCTCTATAATGGAAATTACCAATATATGCTCGGCCCTCTTGGCGCGAATGAGACACAACCGGTTGTCACAACCGATGAAAGTGCTGCAGGAAAATGGACAATAAGCAGCTCTGTGACCGGTCACAGCTCCATTATCTGCCAGAATAAGACCGGCGGTAACACCGGATTGCACTTGGCGGGTGATAATAAACGTCTTGTGCCTTGGACAAACAATGCTGCTGCGTCATTGTGGTATATTGAACTTGTTGAAGAGTTCCCGTTGGATATTGAAAACTTTGCAGCAGTGTGTCTGCCTTTTGCAATAACAATTCCTGAGGGTGTCTGCGCCTATGTTGCAGGTGATGCAAAGGTTGATAACAATACCGGTGTTACAGTCGCTCCTTTGACCGAGTATGGCAGTGGTGTTGTCGCTGCCAAGACTCCGGTGGTGCTTGTAGCCGAGAATGGAACTTATATGATAGGTGCAGGTGGTGAAGCCGAAGAGTTTACCGGTGAAAACAGACTGCACGGAGTGCTCAAAAGCACAACTGTAAGCGGCGCGAATGTCTACAGGCTTGTGCAGGGCGAATTTGTTAAGCGCAACGCCTCTTCCGGTGTTGTTGAGGCGAATAACGCTTACTATGTTCAAGAGAATGAGGCTGCAACCATTGTACCGCAATGCGGTGAGTCGACAGCGGTGGAGAGCACAGTAGCAACCGATGCGCCGGTAAGGTATTACGACCTTAAAGGTAATCTCGTGAAGAATCCAACCCGAGGTATATATGTGACCTCCGAGGGTGGTAAGGTAATCGTATATTAAATATACTCCTGAATAGCGCAGCAGGACTCGTTTGAGTCCTGCTGTTTTTTTACATCATTTTATGTATTATGGCATCGACCGAAAGGTCGCCGGGGCCGCTGAAGAACATCAATGCAAAGATTGTCAGGTACAGTAGAGCCGGCTCGGCAGCCGTGAGCGGGTCACCTGCGTGTATGAAAAAGACTGCTACACACATTGTGAAAATCATTGGGATAAGGCTCAAGCGAAAGAGAGCTCCAAGGATAAACCCGAAGGTGCAAAGAATTTCGGCAAAGAGTGCCAGCCAAAATGACAGAGTGCTTCCGATGTTTATCGGGTCGGGGAATAAATCGATGGCATTTCTGAACATCAGCCACTTTGTTATACCGTGGCTCATAAAAAGGAATCCGAAAATGACTCTTGCTACGAGAAGCAGGACCGATTGTGCTATCGGTGTTTCAGGTTCTCTGAACAACAGGGATTTAAGACGACTTTTAGACATAATAAGCGATATTTCTTGTGAAAGAAACATCGCTTATCTGATTTTTGTTCGTCGCTTATGTGTCGCTAATGGCTTTGTGCGTCTTTTTACTTGAGCTCAAAGCGTACGCTCACGTTGAAGTTGTAGGTTATTTTCCCGATGCTTATTGTCGGTGTTGCAGCGGAACTCTCTTCGACGTTGGCTGCATCGTTCATTACGGAACGGGCTTTGTATAGTCTGGGCTGCACCTGGCTGCTGTTCAGCCAGGACTCAATTTTGGTAGCCTTGCCAATCTCCTGCCCTATGGCTCCTGCAAGAACCGCAGCTTCGGCTTTTGCCTGTTGCATAGCTTCTACGGCTAATCCGTTCTTCAGTTCCTTCTCCTTTGTGTATTTAACCTTTGCGAGCTCGATGTTTGATATTTGACGTGCCTCGAGCGATGCAATCACTTGTTGCATAATGGTGGCGTCCGACAGCTTTAGAATATAAGTCGCTTCGGTTTTTGCAACAACTTTCTTCGAGAAGGTTTTGTACCCAATCTCGCTGCCCATATAGTTGAGCGTGAGGCATTCGGGAATGTCGATGCGATTCTCTTTCAGCGCACCTATCATTGCGCTCTGCAGTTCCTCGAGGCTCTTCTTGCCTTTATACTCCTTCTCGCTGATAGTTATTTTCAGATATAACTCGTCGGGTGTGACTTCGCGCTGTACACCTGTGTTGATATCCACGTATGGTTGTGTGATTGTTTGGGCGTTGCTCTGTGTCGTGGCAGTGATGAATAGGAATGTCGCAACAATCGAAAATAACAGACTCTTTTTCATAATTATATATATGTGTAAAATAAAAGCAATGCTCAAAGGTGGGCATTGCTCGGGGAATAAACAAATAAATTAGCAATAGTTAACGGCTTTTATATGTTTTTTGTGCCTCGTTTGCGGAATTCGAGTGGCGGAACACCCGCTTTCTTTTTGAAAAATGTCGAAAATTGCCCAAGGCATTCAAAATGTAGTTTTGATGATATTTCGGCTATGCTCATATTGGTTGAATAGAGAAGCTCTTTTGCTTTTGCGAGTTTGAGCTCCTGGCGGTATTGCCCGGGCGAAATGCCGCACTTGTTTTTGAACTCCCTGCGAAAAAGCGAGTAGCTTATGCTTAGCGATTCGGCTATGCTCTCAAGGTCTTTGCTGCCGCTCATATCCTCTTTCATAATAGCCTTGGCTTGGTTAATTATGCGCATTATATAGCTGTCGCCGAAAGAGTGGTTAATGTCCTCGTAATAAATTCTGCCGATGAGTGACATTGTCAGTCCTGCGACAATTTGCTGAAAACCTTTTTTTTCGTCGGCAATAATATCGAAAATCTCGTGATAGGTGTTTATTATACGTTCGTCAACGCCTATGCGGAACACGCAGTTCTTGAATGTGAAAAATCCTGCGCTTATTTTGTCGTCCATAAACGAGCCGTTGAAACCTACCCAATGGTCGTCCCAACCGGTTGCGGGGTCCGGGGCGAATGTGTGCCACTCTCCGGGGAATAGCATAAACATCATTCCGGCTTCAATTCTTGTCCTTGAACAAGATGCACTTTCAAAATAGCCCGAGCCGCGTGTTATATATATCAATTGGTATTCGTTGAGCACTCGACGCTTGTTGTCGGGGAACTTGTAACCGTCAGGGTGCGACGACAGGGGGTATTCCTCGCCCGGCTTTACGTGCTGGAAACCGGCTGTAGTAATGGCAAGCCCCCAAGATTTGTCGCGTGGCGATATTTGCAGGTATTTGAAATTCTCTACTTTCTTGTCAATAGTAAATGCGTTTTCTTTCATTGTGCGTTGTTTCAGTTCGGTAAAATCTTTTGTCGTGCCGAAATATTGTGCAAAGGTAATGAAAAAAGTTAACAAAAATGAGCAACCGGCACTAAAAATAGCAAATAACGTTTTTGCGCAAAGTTTTCTGAACTTATGGTTTTTATTTCCTGTTGAAATGTTTGTGTAAAAGCGTTGCTAAACAAAAATAGTTCGTAAATGTTACTATGATGTAATGTTTTAAAAACAGTGTTTTATGGAAAGAATTTTTAAAAGATTGATGCTGGCGGTGTTGTTTCTGTCGGCATTTGTTAACGTCAGTGCACAGCGTTGGGTCGAGATTGACGATGATGTGACTCCTGTTATTTGTATTAGTGAAACGGTGAACGAAGCGCCTGATGTAGTGGAGATATTCCAGAATACTCAAAGTCCTTACCATCACGACCCTCGTGCACCGCGATTCGTGCTTGTTGACCAGAAAGGACGCTGGGGGTTGGGAATTGGCGGCTATCTGCAGACGAAGATAGAATATGACTTTGACAAGACTGTTAGCAATGTCGATTTTCTGCCTTCGGCAATACAGCGCAGCTCTGCCTCGACTCAATATAGAATGGATATGTCGAACTCTACTATATTTCTTAAGTTGGTAGGTTCGAGCAGACTGCTGGGCGACTTTATACTTTACACTTCGGCCGATTGGCGTGGCGGAGGCTTGGGTTTTCAGTTGCAGAATGCTTATATGAGTACAAAATATTTTACATTTGGTTATGCGGTAGGTGCGTTTATGGACCTTTCGGCAGTGCCTACCACCATTGATTATGGCGGTCCTTGCGGAATGACATTCTATCGTGCTGTTCAGGTGCAGGTGAAGTATGCCTTTGACTTTGGTCTTTCTATGGGAATTTCGCTCGAGGCGCCTAATGTAAACGCAACGGGCAATGAGTTTGTCAGTATAGGCGAGCAGCGTTGCCCGAATGTCCCGATATTCGTACAGTATAACCTTTTTAATAATCCGATGAATCACATTCGTCTGGGTGCTGTGATGCGTGATATTTCTTATACCGACAAGGTCGCGAATATTGATACCGACAAGGTTGGCTGGGGCGTTCAGGCCAGCGTGCTTGCAACTATGGGCGGCCTGCAACTGAAAGGTCAGTTTACGACAGGAGAGGGTATAGGCTCTCTTGTGAATAATATATCCAATGTTGGTGTGGACGTTGTTCCCGACCCGCTTAAACCCGGTAAGGCGATGCTGCTCACGAGTAATGCGTGGTATGCCGGGTTGCAGTACAATTTTAATTCAAAATGGCTGGCTTCGGCAGCCTATAGTCAAACGAATTTGCTCTCCCGTCGCGGTTATGCGGAGGCTAACCCCGAAGGGTATCATCGAGGGCAATATGCCGTTGCGAATGTTATGTACAATGTGAGCGATAATTTGCAGGTGGGGCTTGAATATTTGCACGGCTGGCGTACTGATTTTAACGACAGAACGTATAACGCCAACAGAATAAACCTTTCGGCAAGATACGATTTCTGACGGTCTGTTCGAATGGGGGAGAATCTCTCCCCCTTGTTTTTTTAATGGGTCTGCAAGCTGTTGCCGGGGCGCTTTTCCTGAATTTATCATAAGGGGTATGTCTTGTTTTTGCTGTTGTCTTTTTTGTAGAGCGTGTTTATTGTTCTTGCTGTTTGTGTGCAAAAAAATGGTTGCGGTATTTGGGATATTGAGAAATATTGTTATTTTTGTGAGGTTTTCGTGGCGATTAGGCGCTGATTAGTGCTGTCGCTTTTTTGGAAAAACACTAAGGGGTTAATAATTACTAACTTTATATCTATGGACATTGTTTCTTTTGTCTCTAATTTAAGTGCGGTTGAATTATCGTATCTTTTTGTCGTGACTTTTATGTTTGTGCTTGCAATCATAGACCTTAATGTGGGTGTGAGCAACGATGCTGTGAATTTCCTCAGTTCGGCTGTCGGTTCTAAGGCTGCAAAGGTCAAGCACGTGCTCATTGTGGCAGCGCTGGGTGTCTTTGTGGGCGCTGCGTTCAGTAGCGGAATGATGGACGTTGCGCGTCACGGAATCTTTGACCCGAGTCACTTCAGTTTCGCGAATGTGATGTGTATTTACCTTGCGGTGGTTATCAGCGATGTGTTCCTGCTCGACCTTTTTAACTCGTTGGGCTTGCCTACATCGACTACCGTATCAATGGTCTTTGAGCTTTTGGGTGCGTCGTTTATGACAGCCTTGCTGACATCGACCGGTGCGGGTCTTGGAATGCTCAATACCGACAGGGCTCTGACGATTATAATTTCAATATTCCTTTCTGTGGCTATCGCGTTTGTGTTCGGTCTGGTGGTGCAATGGATATCCCGTGTGCTGTTCACATTCCACTATCGCAAGAATCTTGGTCGCAAAATTGGTCTTTATGGCGGCTTTGCAACAACTGCCATAATATATTTTATGCTCATTAAAGGACTTAAGGGCAGTGCTCTTATAGGTTTTATGCCCGAGGCGCTTCAGCATATTATGTTCGAGCAGACAGCGCTCTTCCTTTTGTGCGCATTTGTGTTCTTTACCTTGCTTATGCAGGTGTTGCATCTGCTGAAGGTTAATGTCCTGAAAGTCGTTGTGCTTATGGGAACATTCTCGCTGGCAATGGCTTTTGCCGGCAACGACCTTGTGAACTTTATCGGTGTTACCATTGCGGGACTCGAGTCGTTCAAGGATTTTGTAGCCAATGGAAACGGCGGTGTCGATACATTTATGATGGATTCCTTGAACTTGCCGTCAAAGACAAGTGTCCTGTTCCTTGTGGGTGCCGGCGCGGTTATGGTATATTCGCTTTTCACCAGTAAAAAAGCCCGTAAGGTGTTGCAGACCTCGATAGACCTCTCGAGCCAGCAGAATGAGGAGGGCGAAATGTTTGGAACTTCGTCGATTGCCCGTAATCTTGTTCGTGCGGTGACAAAGACTGTAGACGTTGTGGTGCGCAAAACGCCTGACAGTGTCAAGCGTTGGGTCGGTAAGCGCTTTACTCCGCTCGAGGAGCGTGAGGACGTAGCTTTCGACCTTGTGCGTGCATCGGTTAACCTTGTGCTGTCGGGCTTGCTGATAGCGTTGGGTACTTCTCTTAAATTGCCTCTCTCTACAACATACGTTACATTTATGGTGGGTATGGGTTCTTCACTCGCCGACCGTGCCTGGGGACGTGAGAGCGCGGTGTATCGTGTTACCGGTGTGGTCTCTGTTGTCGGTGGCTGGTTCATTACAGCCGGAGCGGCGTTTATAATTGCAGCATTGGTGGCTATGATACTCAACTGGGGCGGTGTCGTTGCAATGTATGTAATGATTGCTCTTGTTATTTATCTGCTTGTCCGTAGCCACATCAATTATAATAAGAAAAAGAACACAGAGAAGGTCGATGAGAAAATGACGGTTGTGTTGAAGTCTGATGATAAAGGTGAGGTTTGGGAGAATTTAAGGGAACACGCTTCCGAGACTCTTACCCACACTCTTTCTTTTTCGGCCGAGACTTATAAAATTATGTTTGAGTCTTTCTCGAAAGATGCTTTACGACCGTTGAAGAGCTCTTTGATAAAGATTGTCGAGGAGAAGGCGTTTATGAAAAAAGAACGTCGTGCCGAGACACGAGGCTTGCAGCGTATAGACCAGCAGCTGGCGTTTGAGCGCAGCACCTGGTATCACTTGTGTACAAACAGTTGCCAGCAGATGCTTAATACCTTGACACGTATAGGTGAGCCTATGAAAGAGCACGCCGATAACAGTTTCAGCCCTCTTTCAAAAATATATGTTGATGAGTTTGCGCCTTACTGTCGCGATGTATATAGTGTGCTAAAGGATATTAACCAAATTATTGAATCGGGTAATTATGCCGCGTCGGACGAGGTTTCTGCCCGTGCAAAGGACCTTAAGCACGCTCTTGCCACATTGCGCAAGGAACAGACAATGCGTTTGCATCAAAGTAAGGGCAGCTTGCGTATGGACTTTGTCTATTTGAATCTCATTCAGGAGAGTCACGAGTTGCTGAGTGAGGTCCGTAACCTTTTGCGTGGTAGTAATAAGTTCTTTGCTGTAGGGGGCAACTCTCCGGAATTCAGCAAGAGTAAGGAATGATTTTTTAAACTGCACAAGCATCGGTAGGGTTCTGCCGATGCTTGTATAATAATAGAACTGAATTATGAAGTTTATAGGTCCGCACGTTTCGGCAAGCGGTGGCGTTGAAAATGCACCGCTGAATGCGACTTCGGTTGGGGCAAACGCTTTTGCTCTTTTTACAAAGAATCAGCGTCAATGGGTGGCTGCGCCTCTGACGGCAAAGAGTATAGAACTTTTCAGGGAGAACTGCAGTAAAGGTGGCTTTGCACCCGAATATATACTCCCGCACGATAGTTATCTCATAAACCTGGGTAACCCCGATGAGGAGGCTATGCAAAAGTCGCGTGCGGCATTCATTGACGAGATGCAACGTTGCGAACAGTTGGGGCTTAAGATGCTTAACTTTCACCCGGGCAGCCATCTTAATAAAATTTCAGTAGAACAGTGTCTCGACTCCATTGCCGCAAACATCAATCTTGCACTCTCAAAGACTTCCGGCGTTACTGCGGTTATCGAGAATACTGCAGGGCAGGGCAGCAATGTCGGAAATAAGCTCGAGGAGATTCGCTATATTATTGACCGTGTCGACGATAAAAGCCGTGTGGGCTATTGTATAGATACTTGTCATTTTTATTCGGCGGGCTATGATATTGTAGGTGACTATGAGGGCGCATTTGCTGAACTTGACAGGGTCGTAGGTCTTGAGTATTTAAAAGGTATACACCTTAACGACACAAAGAAACCTCTTGGTTCACGCGTCGACCGTCACGACAATGTAGGAGTCGGGCTTTTGGGGCTTGATTTTTTCAAACGTTTTATGAAGGATAAACGCTTCGATAATATGCCTGTAATTCTTGAAACTCCCGATGAGAGTCGTTGGGCCGAAGAAATAGCATTGTTGCGTAGTTTTGAATAATTTATGTTGCGTGCCTTGTCGGGTGCGCTGCGCAAAAAAAATAATTTATGAATAAGGTATCGGAAAACCCTTTCAAAAACCGAGCAGGCGGCGAGATGCCGCTAATGGTGGTAACAGCCCTTTTTGTCACGCTCTATCTTGTGTCGAATGTGATGGCTGTGAAGATTATATCAATATTCGGCTATTTTTATTTTGATGCCGGGACAATAACTTTCCCTTTTGCCTATATGCTGGGCGACGTGCTTACGGAATTATGGGGCTATCGCACCGCGCGCAAGGTTATATGGACGACTTTTGCGTGCAATGTGATTATGGTCCTGTGCACTCAGTTGGGGGTGTGGCTGCCTTCGCCCGATTATCTTGACTCTACCGCCGGGGCGTATAATACGATATTTACATATGTTCCGCGTATCGTTGTCGGCTCGTTGGTGGGGTTCCTGCTTGGCGAACTCTCCAATGCGTGGCTTATGGAGCGCATCAAGAGGCTTACGCGTGGGCGTCGTCTGTGGGTGCGTACAATAGGCAGTTCTGTGGTGGGCTATCTTTTCGATACTCTGCCCTTTGTGCTCATAGCCTTTGCCGGGGTGCTGGCGTTGCGCGACCTCTTGTTGATGATAGCCTTGCAGTATGTGATGAAACTTGCGCTTGAAGTTTTCTTTGGAACTCCAATGGCTTATGCGTTGATTGTCTTTCTCAAGCGAAAGGCTCTAAGTGCTCGTAGCAATGGATAGATATTCGGTTATACATACAAAGATGCCGCGTGAATTTGTGCTGCTTCAAGGGCAAGGGTGCCGTTGGAGGCGGTGTACTTTTTGTAACTATCACCTTGATGTCGGCACTGCTCCTTACGAGGTGAATAAACCTGTTCTTGAACGTGTGACAGGCGTGTATGGCGTGCTCGATGTTATAAATTCGGGCTCGGCAATGGAGCTTGATAGTGAAACTGTTGAGCTGATAAAGGCGGTGGTGCAGAAGAAAAAGATACACACGCTGTGGTTCGAGGCGCATTTTATGTATCGTAATCGTCTTGCGGAGTTTGCAGCGCAGTTCGCTCCGGCCGAGGTTAAATTTCGTTGCGGTGTCGAGAGTTTTTCTCCCGAACAACGTAAGCGCTGGAATAAGGGTGTGCCTTCCTGGGCTGGCCCCGAAGAGGTTGCGAAATATTTTAAGGGCGTGTGTCTGCTGTGCTGTACCGATGATGACTCGCGTGAGCGTATTCTTGCTGACATTGAGACTGCCAAGCGTTATTTTGAATACTTCAGTGTCAATCTTTTTTGTAATAATGGTACTCCTGTGAAGCGTGACGAATCGCTTGTGCAGTGGTTTAAGAGTGAGGTCTATCCGGTAATAAAAGACGACCCGGCGATTGAAGTGCTGGTTGACAATACCGACCTGGGTGTTGGGTAGGTTCCGTTTGCTCCTTTATCGATGGTGGCTGTCGGTGTCCTTTTGTGCATTAGGCACAATGGACGATGGCGTTTGTGCCGTTTTTTGCACTGTTTGCTTACGAGGACTATATTTTTGTCGCAAACAGGTATCCTGCTGCCGTAAGTGCGATACCGGCAATTACGCTTATGCCTGTGTATGTGGCGAAGTGCCAATAAAGTCCCTGCTGAATCATTGCAAGCGCCTCTTTTGAGAATGTTGAAAATGTGGTAAAACCGCCACATAATCCATATGTGCAAAAAAGAAGCAGTGAGTTGTGTGCGTTGCAGCTCCTGCCGATAGTGCCGCTTATGAGTCCGATTAGCAAGCAGCCTAAAAGGTTTACCGACAAGGTGCCCCAGGGGAAGGCTTGTGATACGTTTTTCGTCAATAATGAGACGGCGTATCTTGCGCAGCCACCAAAGAAACTGCCAAGACCGACCAAAAGCATATTCTTGAATAGTTCAAAGTGCATAATTAGTGAATGTTTGTGTATTTAACGCTCCGGAGTCTGTAAAAATAAAAATTTTGTTTGCCGGGAATTGAAGGACTCTTGCAAGCGATAGCGCCGGTTACGTTCCTTTCCTTTCCGCTTGAGAAAAATTTCTTTAAATAAAAAAAAGGAAGCTTTAAAGCTTTCTTTTCAGCGGAGAGAGAGGGATTGACTTCGTCCATCCCTTGCGCTGCCGCGGGCATCCTTGCAAAAGGAAAAAGCAGACAAACCTTCAAATAAACTTGAGTTTCTGTCTGCTTTTCTTTTTGCGGAGAGAGAGGGATTCTTGCTTTGGCAAGCGACTTCGTCGATTACGAACCCCCACTCGGGTGTTCTCATCCCCTCTAATGCAAAAAAGGAAGCCTTAGCTTCCTTTTTCTTGCGGAGAGGGAGGGATTCGAACCCCCGGTACCTCTCAGTACGTCGGTTTTCAAGACCGGTGCAATAGACCACTCTGCCACCTCTCCTAAAGTTTTTGTCACAGGAATTTCGCTCAATTCTGTTTCGACGTTGCAAAAGTATATCAAAAAAATGGTCTGTGCAAGAAAAAACGGAAAAATATTTATTTATTTTCTGTTTTTCTTTGTTCCTTTGTCTTTGAATAGTTATTGACAGGTAATTTATGGGAAAGAAATATCTTTGTTTAGTGCTTTATTTCAGTATGGTGCTGTTTGTGGCTTCGTGCTCTTCGTCCCGCTTTAATGCCGAGGGTTTGCCATTGCAGGTGATTGCTCATCGTGGCGGTCCCTCTATGGGTGTCGAAAATTCTCTTTCTTGCATAGAAAAAGGTATAGAGGCCGGCGCCGATGTTGTTGAGATTGATGTCCGTATGACGCTGGATAGTGTCCTGGTGCTTATGCACGATGCGAAAGTTGACCGTACTACAAATGGAACCGGGGCGGTTGCAAAATTGACTCTTGAACAAATAAAATCTCTTTCTCTCTGCGATGGTGACGGTGCTGAAACGGGCGAGCGTGTGCCTACTCTTGACGAGGCGTTGATGCTTGTCAATGGTCGCTGTAAAATGCTTATCGAGGTAAAGGATAATGATGAGCGTGGTTCCGAACGTGAGGTCATCGCTTCGGTGTTGCGCTGTGGTGCGCAGGAGTGGGTGGCTGTGCAATCGTTTCGCGACAGTGTGCTTGTGCGCTTTAATAAGTTGAACGCTCCTTTTCCTATTGAAAAATTATTTGTGTACAAATATCCCTTATTCCCTTATATATATGATGGTACTACGACGCGCATTTCGCCCGAAAAGTATCACTTTGTCTCTTCGTTTAATGTGAAAAAGGGGTTCGCTCCTCGTGGTCTTATAAAACGCTTAAGGTCGTGGGGTAAAGGCGTTAAGCTGTGGGGCGTTCGTAAAAAAGCCCGTTCGAGCAAGCTCGTAGATGCGGTAATTACCGATTTTCCGCAGTGCTGGTGATTTTTTTTGATACGCTTTTGATTTTGATTGGGCTTTAATGTGGTTCTGTATTTCTAATGCAGTGGGCTGGCAGTGCTTCTTAAAGTTTAAAAAAATGTGGCCTTAAACCGTGGCGGATATTGCTTTTTGTGCACGTATGTTTGTCGAAAAAGACCATTAAAAGGGTGTAAAATTGTAATTATTGCAAAAATGAAGCGATTTTTCTGAAATATTGACAATAATATCTATGTAATAATAATGTGCGTATATTATTTTTTATTAACTTTGCCCCTTGAAAAGGGGAGCGTGCTCCCTGAATGTATTTACGGAAATGTTTTTTATAAGTAAATAATTATGGAAAAGAAACTTGAATTTAAAGAGGGTTTGTGGAACAAAGAAATTAACGTAGGTAACTTTGTTCACGAGAATATTACTCCTTACGAGGGTGATGCCTCTTTCTTGGTTGGTCCTACTGAGAGAACTCAGAAAGTTTGGAATGTTTGTCTCAAGGCTCTTGAGGAGGAGCGTGCAAACAATGGTGTTCGCGCTTTGGACAACGTGACTGTTTCTACAATCACATCGCACCAGGCTGGTTATATCGATAAGGAGAATGAACTTATCGTAGGTCTTCAGACAGACGAGTTGCTGAAGCGTGCTATCAAGCCTTTTGGTGGTATCAAGGTTGTCGAGAAGGCTTGTCACGAGAATGGTGTTGAGGTTGACGAACGAGTAAAGGATATTTTCTATCACTATCGCAAGACTCACAACGACGGTGTGTTCGATGCTTACAACGAGGAGATTCGTATGTACCGTTCATTGGGCTTCCTTACCGGTCTGCCCGATAACTATGCGCGCGGTCGTATAATCGGTGACTATCGTCGTCTTGCTCTCTATGGTCTTGACCGTCTTATCGAGGCTAAGAAGGCTGACCTCAAGGCTATCGTAAGCCCTATGACCGAGCACAATATTCGTCTCCGCGAGGAGGTTTCAGAGCAGATTAAGGCTTTGAACGAGATGAAGGTTCTTGGCGAGTACTATGGTCTTGACCTCTCTCGTCCTGCAACATCGGCTCAGGAGGCTGTTCAGTGGACATATATGGCATACCTTGCTGCTGTTAAGGAGCAGGACGGTGCTGCTATGTCGCTTGGTAACGTATCATCGTTCCTCGATATCTATATTCAGTACGACCTTGACAAGGGTAATATCGACGAGACATTTGCACAGGAGCTTATCGACCAGTTTGTAATTAAATTGCGTATGGTTCGCCACTTGCGTATGCAGTCTTACAACGACCTCTTTGCAGGTGACCCAACTTGGGTAACCGAGGCTATCGGCGGTCGTTTCAACGACGGACGTACAAAGGTTACAAAGACTTCGTTCCGTTTCTTGCAGACACTTTACAACCTCGGACCTTCACCCGAGCCTAATATGACCGTACTGTGGAGCAACGAGCTTCCTCAGGGCTTCAAAGAGTATTGTGCAAAGGTTTCTATCGATACATCTTCAATCCAGTACGAGAATGACAACCTGATGCGTGAGGTTCGCGAGTGCGATGACTACGGTATTGCTTGCTGTGTATCTTATCAGGCTGTTGGTCGCCAGATTCAGTTCTTCGGTGCACGTTGTAACCTTGCAAAGGCTCTGTTGCTTGCTATTAACGGTGGTCGTTGCGAGAATACAGGTACAGTAGTTGTTAAGGGTATTCCTGTTCTTTCGGGCGACCTCTTGAACTACGAGGAGGTTCTTTCGAACTACAAGAAGGTGCTTATGGAGATTGCACGTGTTTACAACGACTCTATGAACATCATTCACTATATGCACGACAAGTACTATTACGAGAAGGCACAGATGGCGTTTATCGATACCGATCCTTCAATCAACCTCGCTTACGGTGTTGCAGGTCTTTCTATCGCAATTGACTCTCTCTCTGCAATCAAGTATGGTAAGGTTACTGTTAAGCGCAACGAGCTTGGTCTTACCGAGTCTTTCGAGATTGAGAACGACTTCCCCTGCTTCGGTAACGACGATGACCGTGTTGACCACCTTGGTGTTGACCTTGTTTACTTCTTCAGCGAGGAGCTTAAGAAGCACCCTGTTTACAAGAACGCTAAGCCCACATTGTCACTCCTTACAATTACATCGAACGTGATGTACGGCAAGAAGACCGGTGCTACTCCCGATGGTCGCGCTAAGGGCGTTGCCTTTGCTCCCGGTGCTAACCCAATGCACGGACGCGACAAGAATGGTGCTGTTGCATCGTTGAGTTCTGTAGCTAAGCTTCGTTACCGCGATTCACAGGACGGTATCAGCAATACATTCTCTATCATTCCAAAATCTCTTGGTGTTGATAACGAGACACGTATCGAGAACCTTGTGACATTGATGGACGGTTACTTCACAAAGGGTGCACACCACCTTAACGTGAACGTTCTTAACCGCGAGATGCTTATGGACGCAATGGAGCACCCCGAGAAGTATCCGCAGTTGACAATCCGCGTATCGGGTTATGCTGTAAACTTCATTAAACTGAGCCGCGAGCACCAGTTGGAGGTTATCTCTCGTTCATTCCACGAGCGTATGTAATTTAGGAATAGTTTTTAATAGAAATAGGCTGGCCTTCGAGCCAGCCTATTTTTAAATAGATAATATATGACAATAAGAGTTCATTCATACGAATCATTAGGTACATTCGACGGTCCGGGATTGCGTCTCGTCGTGTTTTTGCAAGGTTGTAATTTCCGTTGTCTTTATTGTGCTAACCCCGACACTATTGATGCCAAAGGCGAGAGCAAAGAGACAAATATCGAGGATATTGTCCGTATGGCGGCTAATGAAAAGCCTTTCTTTGGCAAGCGTGGTGGCGTTACTTTCAGCGGTGGCGAGCCAACCTTCCAGGCAAAAGCGCTTGTGCCGCTTGTGAAGCGTCTTAAAGAGAGCGGTATACACGTTTGTCTCGATACGAACGGAAGCATCTGGAATAGTGATGTCGAGGAACTACTGTCGCTTGTCGACCTTGTTTTGCTCGATGTTAAGCAGTTTAACCCCGAACGTCACGCACTTCTTACAGAGCGTCAGAACAAACAGACGCTTGCAACGGCAAAATGGTTGCAGGATAATGGCCGTCCTTTCTGGCTTCGTTATGTACTTGTGCAGGGTTACAGCGCCTTCGAGGAGGATATTAGAGCGCTTGGTGAGCATTTTAAGGATTATAATATGATTCAGCGTGTCGAGGTTCTGCCTTACCACACACTGGGTGCACACAAGTACGAGCCTTTGGGTATGGAGTATAAACTTAAAGGTGTCAAAGAGAATACTCCCGAACAACTTGAGCAGGCAAAAGCTGTTTTTGATGAGTATTTTGACTGCGTTTATGTGAATTGATGCGAAAAACGTCTGTTCCTATATATAATAATAAGGAGGCAAATTTGCCTCCTTATTATTATATATAGGAACATTGTTTATTTTATTTTAGTCCAGTAAACGGTCTTGCCTATTCCCCATATATTGCCGAACAGTTTCAGTTTTGTAGGGCTCTCAAACTCGACGTCAACGCTTACTTTGCGTCCCATTGTGGGGTCATATATATCGGCTCCGTTCCACTCTTTGTCCTTTGCATCGTACTTGAGTCCTTTGATAAGTACAACCTTGTCAATATCGACGTTGCGCAATTTCTTGTCGGGGTTCTTTACGTCCTTGCGCTTGTTGCCTTTTGCGTCGAACTCTTTTTCAACCCAATAGACTTGTGCCATATACGTGCCATCGGCCTCTTTTGTTACTCTGATTTTGCTTTTGCTTCCTCCTCGGTCGCTTACATACTCACCAAGAATGTTGTCTCCTTTGGAATTAAGGTCCTGAGCTTGTGCATTCAGTGAGAATAACACGCCGCATAGTAGTGTAAAAATAATCTTTTTCATTTTGTACATAATTTTTGTTTGATTTTGTACAAAAATAGCGCGAAAATTATTTAAACTTCAAATAATAGGGCTCTTTTTCTTTAAAAATTGCACATTTTTAATTATTTGTGCAATAAAAGAATAAAATTTGTTGAAAAAATACCGGCTTTACAAACTTTGCAAGGTGTGTCCCGCATATTCATATCCAAGTTTGTTTATGGTGTTTATAACCTCATCGGTATCGTACTTTTCGCCTTCGACATACGCCGCTTTTTCTGTCAATTCTACTCTTACGCTTGTTACGCCTTCAATTTTGGCAATGTTATTCTCGACATTTGCTTTACAGTGGTTGCACATCATTCCGTTTATGTAGAACTTATTTACACTTTTGCCTGTGGTATTGCAACAATTGCAATTGTCGTGTTTCGAGAACTTTAAGGTAAATGTAATTATAAGCAGAATCACAAGCAGAATGCTCGATGCCACTTGCCACCACGTTGTTCCTTCGTGTGTGCAACACCCTGTGCAAATGCTGTTGCTTATGCTTGCAAACCACTCTGTCGGTAACGCATAGTCAATAAGTAGCCCGAATCCCATAGAGCCGATGATTATTGTTAGCAGATAGGTTAAAAGAACTTTTTTGCCAAGCACTTTGTTGACTACGAGTATCGTTGCGACATTGGTTGCGGGGCCGGCCATAAGCAATACTAACGCAGCACCCGGGGAGAGCCCTTTAAGCATAAGAGCAGCGGCGATGGGTATTGAGCCGGTGGCGCATAGATACATTGGTGTCGATAGTGCCAATATAATGAGCATATTCAGTATGGGGTAGTCGTTGAAACGCGCAAAAAAGTTATCGGGTACAGCTATTGTTATTATTGCCGCAATGAACAAGCCTATAATAATCCATTTGCCAATATCCTGCAGCATTGTGATGAATGCGTAGCGGAACATTGAAATAAATCTCTTTATAATATTTTTCTCTTTTGGCTCGTTGTTGTGTGTTGTTGTTGCGACGCTCTTTTCGCTCTTTGCAATCCGGTTGGTGATGCAACCTCCGCATAGTGCTGTTATAAATGCAACGACAGGCCTTATTATTGCAAATGGGATTCCCAGTAACGATGCTGTTGCCAATATAGAGTCGACGCCTGTTTGCGGAGTCGATATAAGGAACGACACTGTTGCGCCTTTCGATGCACCTTCGCGACGCAGTGACGCTGCCGTGGGAATAACTCCGCAAGAACACAGTGGAAGCGGTATTCCGAACAGCGCAGCGTAAAGTACGGAGCTGAATTTGTTGCCCGATAGCTTGTCGGCATATATTTTACGTGGAACGAATTCGTGCAGAATGCCGGCAACGAGCAATCCCAGCAAAAGATAGGGCGACAGCTCGTTAAGCAGGGTTAAAAGTGGATATACGTATTTTTCCATATTATTATAAACATTAAATTTTGTACCACCGTCGGTGGTACAAAATTACTTAAATTCGAGCAAACAAATTGCTCATTGCTTGCCGAATTTGTATTATCTGCCACTTTCTTTGTTTGCTTCCAATATCATAAGGTTCGTGATTGCCTGCTCGTCGCCCATTGCAGCGGCTTTTGTGAAGGCTTTTTCAGCAGCGTGACGGTGGTGGCGTTTGTACTCTATGACTCCCACAAGGTTAAGCACGCGAGGGTCGTTGCGGTACTGTTTTAATTGTTCAATTAAAGCGCTGTAATCGGGTTGAGGGTTGTATATAAGTTCATCGACAATGTCGTTGATGGTCATTGCTGCACTGTCGGGCTTGTTCTGATAGAATATTCCGGAGCAACAAACGGCGCGGTGCTGCGGGAATACGTTTTTTTCGAGTTCGCGGTAAAGCTTGCCATTGGCGTATTTCTTTATAATCTCTTCGCGCCTGCGTGCCGAGGGTTCTTTTTTCAGCGCGTTTACAAGGGTGTCGCTGCCGCTAATGCCGCTTTTTGTTATTTCGCTGTACAGCCTTTCCCAATTATACTCTCCGTTGTTAATCTCAAATAGAGAGTCGGGTATATTGTGGTGACTGCGTATGTGGTTGCGTAGCGCTGCCGCGCGTGATTCTCCTAATTTCGTCTGTTGTTCACCGGGCGAGGAATAACCAATGAGCTGCACTGCGTTGAGTGTTGTTGTACTGTCCGAGAGTATGTTGTCCAGAATTTCCATAAACTGCTCGGTTGTCTGTGCATTGTTAAGATAAGATGGGTCCAACAGACTGCTTCCGGTGGTGTATGTGGCTACAACCGGGGCATTATGTATGTGCTTATTTTCGTTAGTCTCAATAGGGGTGTAGTATCGAATGTTCTTGACAACGGGGTGCTCGTGTGAAAGGTGGTCGGCAAAGCTCTCTCGTGGCTTTCTTCTGTGACAGCTCATCGGGGGAGTGCCCGGCAGGCACATTGTTATAGTGTCGCACTCAAACAGAGTACCGTTCTTGCCGCTGTATTCACAGTATGTTACGCCCCATACAGTGTCGCTTGCCGTCTCCTCGGGTATTGCAATGGTGCATTGGTGAGTGCTCTTCTTTACAGTTTCGGGGGCGTATCCGTATCTCTTGACAAATTGCTTTGAGTATTTTCTGCCTTGAATGTGTCTTTCGCCCGAACTTATACAGGTGTCCGGGGTGCACACGTGGGTTATTATAAGCATTCCTTCGTTGCTGGCGACTTTAGGTGTGTTGTAATCAAAAGTAAAGTACCAGCAACTGTCGCTATGTGCGGTTTTGTAGCGCGAAGGGGTTACTTGTGCGCAGGCCAAGCCGCATATTGCGGCAAGAATAGTGGTAAATAAGGTCTTTAGTCTCATATAGGTATTGTTTGGTTGTTTATACCTATATTAAACAGCAATCTGCTTATTTCGGTTCTTTGAGTCTGTAAGTTATATTCTTTCTATGGCCTCGGGCAGGGTCGTGAGTGTGTCAATAACAACGGTAGGCTCGTGTCCGGGGAGTATGGGCTCTTCTTCCCAGCATACTTTTTTAATCCAGGCGGTCTTGCAGCCAAGAGTGCTCGACGGGTATATGTCCTTACGGTACGAGTCACCTACCACAAGAATCTCTTCGGCCGGCAGGTTCAGAGCCTTTACGCCCAAGGCAAAGAGTGCCGGGTCGGGTTTGCGCAGCCCTACGACCGATGACTCTACTATCTCCTTGAATAACCCCTCGAGCCCGAACTCTTTGAGCACCACCGGCATATTCCCATAGAAATTCGTAACAAGCACAAGCGGGTATTTCCTGTGTAAGCGCTCGACAATTGTGCGTGTTTGCTCTAATGTATTTCTGACATTATTGTAGCACAGAAGGGCCACCTCCTCTTCTTTTTCTTTTGTGAATGAGGTCGATGCTGCTTTGCCACGCAGGTAGTCGAACTGTAGCGCCATCTTTTTTATTAGTAGTGTGCGGAATGTATCGCTCGGGGCAATTATTGGCGACTTTGCCAACGAGCGCTCTCCGTGTACGTATGCCTCGCGGAACAGCTCTTTATCTATTTCTACACCGGCTTTTATATATTGTTCACGTATAAACTCCCCCCAATGTACTCCGTTGGTGTCTATTGTGCCACCATAGTCGAATATTATGCCTTTAATTGAACTCATAACCGCTCTCGATTTTCTTTCTTAACCTTTTGCAAAGCGATTCGTGTTTCTGTTGCATATAGACGAACAGAATCATCAGCACCACCAATTCAAAGAACAGGTATAGCCACAGTTCTCCGGTCAGCATTGCAAAGCAGAGCACTATCGCACGCGAGTTGAATGTGAGAATGTTGGTAAACTTCATCAGCGGGAGACTGCCTTTGCGGAACTCTTCGCGCAACTCCTGCGGAATCTCGGTGCCGTAGCTGTTGTGCACACATTTTATGAACTTCTGGAACTGAGGGCTCATTCGTTCCTGATTCTCGACGTATGCAACATAAAAGCGCAAGAAGAGTTTCCAGAAAAAAGATGTGCGCCACGATGTCTCTCTGTATTCTTTCTTCTCCATCTCGGAATTGTGGAATTCGTTTCCGTTCTTTTCATTTATAAAATAGAGATGAATGTTGCGGTAATAGTCGGCAAGCTGGCACTGTGAGCCGTGTACCCAGAATCCGTCGAATGACAATAATATCCAGATTATTATTCCCCAGTTGTGCCCGGGTGCAAATGGTATAGGTTGGAATGTCTCGCGCACGGCAATGGCAAAGTATATAAAGAAGAACCAGCAGTCGCCGGCAAAGCCATCGAGAATGCGTCCCCAACGTGTCTTTTGGCCTGTGATGCGCGCAAGCTGGCCGTCGGTGCTGTCATATAGGTTCGCCCACATAAGCAACAATATTCCCAGAATGTTCCATCGCAGGCTCTCCTGCATAAAGCATAATCCCGCACCTACGCCCAGGAATATGGATATTATAGTAATTATATTCGGGTGAATGCCGCGGTTGCGGAAAAACAGCGCGCATCTGAACCCTAACGGGCGGTAGAACCATAGGTCGAGAAACTCTTCGGTGTCGTTCGACTTTATTGATGCGTTATATAGCTTCTTATCTTCTTCTCTCATTTTTATTGAGTTTACTTGTTATATATTCAGCAATCTCCTTTGCGGCTTCGGCGCGTATGGGCGAGAAACTCGGAAAGTCGTTAATGTCTATTATGTAAATATCTCCCTTGCTGTTGACAATGCAGTCGCCTCCATAAATTTCAAGCCCTATGGCTTTTGCCGCATTGTTTACAATTTGCTTCATTTTTTCTTTGTCGAAAGGAAAATGTCCGGGAATGCCGTTTATGGCTTCAAGACCGAATTTGCTCTTTTCGGGGTCGGGGTAGCAGTAGTGAAAGTAACTCTCTCCAACGGCATAGAATTTTATTATGTCTCCGTTTATGTGGTTACAGTGAATGTAGGTGGTGACGCCTCTGTCTTTCATCTGCTCAATGGCGGCGCGTGCTTCGTCGGCGTTGTCTACGTAGCAAATGTCGTCTCTGTGGCTGCTCCACCCATCGCCGCGTTTTATCCAGGCCGGGTAGGTGAGTCCTTTGAGCGTTGCCGTGTCTTCAATAATGGTGAATGGCGGTTGGGGGGCAGCGTGGTTTTTGAGTGTCTGCATAAACTTTATGCGTGAGCACCCTTCTACGGCATCGGGGGTGTTTGTTATTATAATGCCGTCTGCCTCGGCTTGCCTTAGTCTTTGCAGCGTCTCCGGTGTACGTGACATACTGCATATTGCGTCCGCACCGAACGGCAGGGGGGCTTTGTCGCCAATTGTCGTAACGGTGACACCCGATGCGCGCAGTGCCTGTGCCACGCTGTTGAGTATGGCTGCGTCGCGCTCGACCATATTAGGTGAGTCGGCCGAGGTGCGTGTTATTGTTACGATTTTCATTTTTCTGCAAGGAATTTTTCGGCTTTTGCAATATCTTCGGCGTGGTCAATGTCTATAATCTTTGTAAAGGGGTAGGCTTTCAAAGGCACTCCTCTTTCAACTAATCGACGTTGGAAATTACGCATACGTTCAACTCCCTCGGTTATACACTCGTCGAGAATGTCGAGTGCTTCGGGTGGCAGTCCGTATATGCCGCCCGAGATGTATTTTGACTGCGGGGTAGGCTTGTCGCCGAATGCTGTTATGTTTAGCGTTTCGTCGGTCTCGACATACAGCGGCTTCTCGTCGTCAATGTAGTCGGTGACAGCCATCAGCCCACCGTTTGTGCACTCTTTCAGTCTGTCGATGTAGGCTTTGAACTCTGTTTCGCGGAAAAGGGTGTCGACTGTCGTCAGGCAGAATCTCTCACCGCGCAGCAGGTGGCTTAACGCGTGTAGGCTGTGCATAGAACTCGCAGTGTCTTTCACCACAAATTCTATAGGGTATCTCTCCTTCAGCCTCTTGAGGTATTCAAGTGTTGCCGGCTGATGTTCGTTGATGATTATGTTTATGCTGGCAGCCCCTGCATCGGAGAATATTCTCACAAGGCGCTCAATCAACGGTGTTCCTTGTAGCTCAACGAGCGGCTTGGGGACTGTCACCCCCTCGCCGGTCAAGCGTGAACCTTCGCCGGCTGCTATAATCGCGAATTTCATCTTGCTTAATCGTTGTCGGGCAGTTGCAGGTTCAGGCGGTTGCTGTCGTCGCGTTTCTCGAAGTACATCTTACGCAAAGGACTGCGGTGTGCATAATCATATTGTCTGCGGTTGCGCAAAATGTCGATAGCGGCATATATAGCCTGACGGAACGAATTCTCGTCGGCTTCTCCCTTGCCAGTAATGTCGAATGCGACACCGTGGGCAGGCGAGGTGCGTATAATGTCCAATCCTGCGGTAAAGTTCACACCGTCATTCATTGCAATAGTCTTCAGGGGTGTCAGTCCCTGGTCGTGGTACATTGCGAGTATTGCGTCGAATGCGGCATATTTTCCACTGCCCATAAATCCGTCGGCAGCAAAAGGACCGTAGCAGAATATTCCGCCGTCGTTCATTTTGCGTATGGTGGGGGCTATAACCTCTATCTCCTCTTTTCCAAGCAGGCCATTGTCGCCGGCGTGCGGGTTTAGCGAGAGTACGGCTATCTTGGGCGCATCAATATTGAAATCGTATTTCAGGCTCCTGTCGAGAAGGGTTATTTTCTCTTCCAGCAGTTCCGGGGTTATTGCCGCCGGAATATCGCGCAGCGCCATATGAGATGTAGCCACTGCCACGCGAAGGTCACCGCTGCACAACAACATCAGAGCCTTGTCCTCACCACCGCAACGCTCCTGCAAATATTCGGTGTGTCCTGGGAATGTGAATTGCTCGCTCTGAATTGTGCTTTTGTTTATTGGAGCTGTGACAATAATGTCGACTATCTGTTCTTGACAATCCTTTACCGCTCTCTCTAAAGCCTGGAAAGCTGCGTTGCCGGCTTCGGCTGTGCTTGCGCCAAGCTCAATATGTACATCGTCGCTGTTGCAGTTGATTATGTTGAGTTTTCCGGGCTGTGCCTCGTCGGCGCTCTCAATGGCATTGTATTGTATCTCCATCTCCAACGCTTTGCGGTGGTACGCCGCTACTTTGGGCGAACCGTATACAATGGGAGTGCATATTTCGAACATATCGGGGTTTTCGAAGGTTTTGAAAATAATCTCATAACCTATTCCGTTAATGTCGCCTTGCGTTATTGCAACGCGTATTCTGTGCTTTTCGCTCATAATTCTATATTGTTTTTTATTGTTTATTCTCTTCGATAACAAATTCCTGAAGTTTTGTGCTTGCCTCAATAAGCTTGTCTGCGGGCAGACGCAGTGTGAACAGCGATGCCTCCAACTTGCGCATCAGCGAGCCTTTCTTCCTGTTTGGGGCATAAACAAAAGCCTCGACAACAATTACCCGGTTGTTTATTTCATCTACTACCGAGTGCGACACGAACGGTCCGCCCATAATGTCGCCTTCCATCTCCCATAAGCCACGGGCAACCTGAATGTAACGGTCACGGTAAGCACCCTCGGTAATCTCGACGCTCCAGTCGTTGGTGCCCATATATTGGGTAGGCTTTGCTCCAGGCATATTTATCTTCATAATAGAGTCGCGCATTGCAATGTAATTTTCGCGAGAAAAATTATCGGGAGAGGTGTAGGGGTAACTGTACACAGCAAAGCTCATAATTTCGGCGCGGGGAGTGTTGAAGTCCGATATCCATACAAAATTCTCTCCTTTTCTGTAGCCACTTAGTTGGAAAGGCACTCTTAGCTCGCACCCGAACATCTCTTCTACCACCTTCAGCGCGTTTTCGCTGTAACTGCTCTGTAGATAATCAATCTGTCGTTCCATCTCCACGCGAGTGAGAAAATCTACAATCACCTGTGAATTTTCTGTTACGAATGTTTCGAACTCGCTTATCCCGGGCGACTGGATATTCATAAAAATCTGCGGTGTTGATACAACGTCTCTTGTATATTTGAATGCAGTTTGTGTGTAGCGGTCGCTGTTGATGTCTACAAAGATGATGTTGCGGAACGCTTTATATGCACCCACAAACTTTTCTTCGGTTACACGCGATATCTTGAATGAACGTTCCGATTGCGGAAGTCCGGGAATGTCTGTGTCGAGCGCGTAAAGCAACGCTCTGCCGGCGGGTGACTCCCAGGTGTCGTCGTTGCACACTACAAGCACTTCGTACGGGTTGCCGATAGAGTGTCTTTTGGTGCCGGTAACGCTCTCCATAACCTCGGTGCAACCCGCCAGGGTGAGCAGCATTGCTGCAAGTATCAGTAATTTCTTCATTTTATGGTTTATTTGTTGTTATTATTCTGCTTGAGTGTCGACAGCATTCCGCACGCGGCGAAAATATCCTCTCCGCGCGAAGTTCTTATGGTTGTGAACAAGCCGTTCTTGGTGAGAAAATCCCGGAGTTGTGTCATTCCCTCCTCGTCGACGCCCTCGAGTGGTACGCCCGGAATAGCGTGGTAGCGTATTAGGTTTATGCGGCAGTCCATACCTTCGAGAAGCTTGAGCAATTTCCGTGCGTGTGCCATAGTCTCATTGACACCTTTAAATACAATATACTCGAATGTAAGCCTGCGCTGGTGGGCAAAATCGTACTCTTTTAACAGGTCGAGCATCTCAATTATCGAGTAGCCCTTCTCGGCGGGCATAATCTCGCGGCGTTTTTCGGGGACGGGGTGGTGCAGGCTTACTGCAATATGGTAGTCGCCCCCATCGAGCAGACGCTTGAGTCCCTTGCGTACTCCTACGGTTGACACCGTCAGACGGTGCGGGCTCCACCCCAGACCATATTCGCTTGTGAGCACCTCTATGGCCTGCAATAGATTGTCGAGGTTGTCGCAAGGCTCGCCCATTCCCATAAAGACAATGTTTGTGAGCTTGTCGAATTCGGGCAGTGCTATTATTTGGTTGAGAATCTCGTTCGAGGTTAGGTTGGCGGTGTATTTCTGCTTGCCTGTCATACAAAAAAGACAGTTCATCTTGCAACCGACCTGTGACGACACGCACAAAGTGGCGCGGTCGCCATCGGGGATATAAACAGCTTCGACATAATGCTCGTTCTCGACTTTGTACAAGTATTTTATTGTGCCGTCGATTGAGCGTGCCGCATCGGCCGGAGCGCTGCGCCCAACCTCGAACATCTGAGCAAGTTTCTCTCTGTTCTTTAGCGAGATGTTTGACATTTCGTCTATAGAGTGAATGCGCTTGCGATATACCCAGTCGGCTATCTGCTTGGCTGTGAAAGCCGGCATTCCGGCCTCCTTTACAGCTTCTTTAAGCGCGTCGAGTGTCATTCCTAAAAGTTTCCCTTTTTTTGCCTCCATTTCTTCTATTTCTTTTGCGGTTGGCGTGCAACCTTTATATTCTGCGAAGATAATGCAAAAAAGTGGTTTTTTCTTTACTTAAACCAATAAATAACATCAATTATTTAAATATTTATATACTTTAAAACTACAGAAAATCGTGCAGCCATTGTTGCTCTGTGGCAATAAAGCCCATCTTTAAATAATATTGCTTTTAAGCTCGTTTGTCCGGGACTCTTTGGCTTTTGTGTGAAGCTTATTATAAAACTGCATTTTTTGTGTACTTTATTTTTTGTAGAATATAGAATATTAGATTTAATTTGCGATAATTAACAAACATTAACTAAAAATAGGGGGGGTAAAATTTTATCTGGTTACTTTTGTCTCCAAATATAATTTTTAAAATTTGACGTAATATGGGACTTTTTAAAACTGAAAATCACACACACACTCACACTCACGTTTCTGAGGACGCTGCCAAGCAAATGCGTAAAGGTAGTGAAGCGTTAGCAGAAGCCCAAAAAGCAGCGAAGTCTGCCGCTTATTCTGCAGAGAGGACGGCTGAACTTGAACTTAAGGCTGAAAAGGTTAAACTTAAGGCTGTAGAAGAACAGGAGCGCACCAAAAGATATGCGGTAGATCAAGGAGTAAAATCCGAGGCTATGGAGAAACTCTGGGAACTGGCCGAAACAGGAACCTATGCGGCTTATGTAAGATTGGTTGCTTGCCGTGAAACAGAGGAGGGCTTCTTCTCGTTAGGTTTAAATTTGAAAGACAATGCCGGTCCTAAGCCATCGGAAAAGGATCTTGCTACTATTATTTTAGGGTTTAACTATACAAAGGATATTAACGAGCTTGACAGAATCGTGAAATATGCTATTCAAAAATGTCTGAACGACGACTTGTTGCACATTCAAAGTGTTATTCAGACCAGAGTCGGTGAACCCGAATATGAACGTTTGGCCGAAGAGATTGATAAACACCTGCACCCGACTTTGGGTAATATTTTTGACGAAGTAAAGAAAAACTTTTCAAAAGTATTTGGAGTGTTTAGTATGAAAAAAAGATAATTAAAACATTTTCTTGACTGCAAAATACAGTAATGTGTTTTTAAAAGCAAAAAGTTCGGCGTCTGCCGAACTTTTTGCTTTTTTACTTTTTAAAGAAACTTTTTTAAATAACACCGAATCTGTTTTTTGCTATTTTCGCACTAAATTATTCTGAATTTTATAAAAACATTCTATTTTTGTTTTGTGGAATTTGAATGATGGAATCTTTAATTTCAGATAGATAATGAAAAAGCCCGAAATAGAACTGTTTTTGCCTTATGAAGCCGATGTGCTCGGCACTGCGCTTGTCGAGCGTTGCGTGGCCGACTCGCGGGTAAGGAATATATACTTGTTAAGTGCCGTGGCGAACGATGCTCCCTTGTGCGGCAAGCTCTTTTGGTTGCAGACAGACTCGCTTGTGTCGACAGCCTTTTTTAAGAATATTGCCGCTCGCGCAGCGGCCGACTATGTGCTCTTTTGTGCCAAGCCCGCTCTTGATGTCGATATGGAAAAAGTGTGGGCTCTTGCCGATGCTATGCCTGCCGGTGCAACAATGGCCTATGCTCACTATCGCAAGAGCGTCGATGGTGTTGTTGCCGATGCTCCAACTATAGAATACGCATCGGGGAGTCTGCGCAACGACTTTGACTTTGGCTCGCTGCTGCTTTTCAGGACAAGCGCCCTCAAGGAGTGTATGTCCGAACTGTTTGAGGAGTATAAATATGCCGGTCTTTATCAGTTGCGCCTCGCCTTGAGCCGCAAGGGGAGCGTGTATCATCATTGCGATTATCTGTACACTGAGCCCGAAGAGGACCGTCGCAAGAGTGGCGAAAAACAGTTCGATTATGTGAATCCTGCACAGCGTGACGTGCAGGTGGAGATGGAAAAGGCCTGCACGCACCATTTGAAGGCAATAGGCGGTTATTTGCCCCCGTGCAAGTATAAAGAAATAGACCTTTCCATCGGGGAATTTCCGGTCGAAGCATCGGTGGTGATTCCTGTTCTTAACCGCCATATGACAATAGCCGATGCCATAAACTCGGTGCTTGGGCAAAAGACATCTTTCCCGTTCAATATTCTTGTGGTAGACAATCTTTCGACCGATGGTACGTCCGAAATAATAGATTCTTTCGGCGACAGCAGAGTGGTGCATCTTGTTCCCGAACGTACCGACCTTGGCATTGGCGGCTGCTGGAATCTTGCTGTCAACAGTGCCTTGTGTGGCCGCTTCGCTGTGCAACTGGACAGCGACGACCTTTACAGCGACGAAAATACTCTTCAGCGTGTAGTGGACGGGTTCTACCATCAGCAGTGTGCAATGCTCGTCGGTAGTTACAGAATATGTGACTTTGACCTTAATACTCTCCCTCCCGGTATTATCGACCACCGCGAGTGGAGCGAGGAGAATGGCCGTAACAATGCCTTGCGCATAAACGGCTTGGGTGCTCCGCGTGCCTTTTTTACCCCTGTGATACGCGAGATAGGTTTTCCCAATGTAAGCTACGGCGAGGATTATGTCGTTGGGCTTAGAATTTCGCGTGACTACAGAATAGGGCGAATATATGACGTTCTTTATCTGTGTCGTCGCTGGGGCGGAAACTCCGATGCTGCGCTCTCTCACGAGAAAATTAACGCCCATAATATTTATAAGGATTCATTGCGTACGGCCGAACTTGAGGCACGTGTCGGGTATGTGCGTACCATTGCCCCTCCGTCGCGTGATGCGCTTTCAGAGTTTTTCGACAGGCAGTTGGCGCAGTGGCCCGAGGCGGCTCAACGCTATGAGGCTCTCAACGGTGTCGCTGTTCGTGACCTCGGGAACGGAATAGCCCTGCAATATAATCCTGCACGTGCCGTTTCTACGGCGGCAAAGGTCGATAAGGCGTCGCTCGAGCAGCGCAGTTGTTTCCTGTGCGGGGCGAATCGCCCGCAAGAGCAATTTGCGTTGAGCGCTTTTGACACGTTGGATATTCTTGTGAATCCCTACCCGATATTGCCTTTTCATCTGACCTTGCCTCTAAAGAAACACTCTCCTCAACGGCTTGGCGATATGTTTGTCGATATGTTGCACCTTGCACGTGAATGGCAAGGGGTGGCACTTTTCTATAATGGCGCAAAATGTGGCGCATCGGCGCCCGACCACGCTCATTTGCAGGCCGGAAACATTGACTCGGTACCTTTGCTGGCTGAATATTGGCGCGAGAAAATTGCCGGAGAGATGGAGCCTGTGCGTGTTTGTGGCGATGGTTGTGTTTACAACGTCTCGTCGTATCTTGTTCCGCTGTTTATGATAGTGTCGCAGAGTGTGTCGGCGTCGGTGGCTCTGTGGGCGGAACTTATGCGGGCGATGCCTCTCAAAGAGGGCGAACCCGAGGCGCGAATGAATGTTGTCGCTTGCTATCTGCCCGAAGAGGGCTACGTGACGATGGTGATTCCGCGTGCCGAGCATCGTCCGGCGTGTTACTATGCAACGGACGGCTGCCGGCGTCTGGTTAGTCCCGGTGCTCTTGATATGTCGGGCCTTGTGATAACTCCGCGCCGCGAGGATTTTCTAAACATAACGGCCGATGAGGCTGCCGAAATATTGCGTGAGGTCGCTTTGTCGTGCGAAGAGGCTGAATCGGTTGTCGAAAAACTTTTGTCAGGCAATGAGGCTTGTTGATATTGGTGTCCTTTGCGCCGACAAGGTGGAATTTACTCTTGTGGGCGGCTTCTTCTCCTCGGCTCCGTTTGTGTCCGGTTGTAACTGTGTGACAATTGAGGACGGTAGCCTTTGTATGGACGGCAGGCATTACGACAGGCTTGCTTTTGTGCCGCAGGACGATGCCTCTCTCTTTCGCCTCCACGACGTGGTAATTGGCATAGGCTTCCATTGGCAACGCAAAGAGACTCAGACGTTTAAAGGGGAACTGCATTTTATTGTCGAAGATGGGCGGGTGCGTGCCATTAACCGTCTGCCTGTCGAGGAGTATCTTGTGAGTGTAATATCGAGCGAAATGTCTGCGGCTTCCTCTCTTGAATTTCTAAAAGCTCACACAATAATCTCCCGTAGTTGGCTCTATGCGCAGTTGCAACGTAAGGAAAAGGTGACTTTGTCGTGCCTCGGTGCCGAACGTGATGGCGAGGTCGTTCGTTGGTACGCAAGAGAGGACCACAATCTTTTCGACTTTTGTGCCGATGACCATTGTCAGCGTTATCAAGGGGTTACACGTGCGCTTAATCCTAATGTGGAGCGCGCTGTACGCGAGACGTGTGGCGTTGTGCTGAAGTACGGTGGCGAGGTTTGCGATGCGCGTTTCAGCAAATGTTGCGGTGGCGTTACCGAACGCTTTTCGGCCTGTTGGGACGACAAAGAGTATGATTATCTGCGTCCTCTGAGAGATTGTGAGGAGAATAGCTCGCTTCCCGACCTTACTACCGAAGAGGGTGCAAGAATGTGGGTCGAGAGTGTGCCGCAATCCTACTGCTCGACAACGGACAAGACCGTGCTTGCGCAGATTCTCAACAGCTACGACCGCGAGACGAACGATTTTTATCGTTGGAGCGTGGAGTATACACAAGAGGAACTTTCGCAGCTTGTTAAGGAACGGTCGGGTATTGATTTTGGCTCCATTGCCGATTTGCAACCGGTGGAGCGAGCGGCGTCGGGCAGGCTTGTGAAATTGCGTGTGGTGGGCAGCAAGGTGACGATGGTTGTCGGCAAAGAGCTTGAGATTCGTCGCTGGCTGTCAAAATCGCATCTCTTTAGTTCGGCGTTTGTGGTCGATAAAGTGCGGAAAAATGGGGAATTATGCTTTGTGCTGAAAGGTGCAGGCTGGGGACACGGTGTAGGCTTGTGTCAGATAGGTGCGGCAATGATGGGTGAAAAGGGCTATTCTCACGCACAGATTCTTGCTCATTACTATCCGGGTACAACGCTTGAACAAGTGTGATTTCAATTTGTGTAATTTTCTTCTTAATTGCTTTGTTGATAATATTTTTATGGTTTTTTGCCGGTAAAATGTCTCATCTTCTTATTTTGAAGGTTATTTATCTTTTTTATACCGAAAAAAAGTGCTTTCTTTGCAATATTTTTGTTAAAAATGAGTTGTAAAAGTAATAAGTACAATAAATAAAACACACAAATTTATTATGACTGATGGAATGAATGCCTTTGAGCGTGGAATAAAACGTCTGTTCGATTTTGTTTGTTCGTTCTTGGGGCTGTTATTGTTGTCGCCAATCTATTTGATAGTTTACATAGCACTGAAAGTCCAGAAGGACGGTAGTGTGATTTTCAAGCAAGAGAGAATAGGCTATAAAGGCAAGCCGTTCAATATTTACAAATTTCGCACAATGCGTGTCGATTCCGAGATTGATGGCAAACCCCAGCTTGCGGTCAAAGATGACGAGCGTTTGACAAAGGTCGGTAAATTCCTGCGCGAACATCACCTCGACGAGTTGCCTCAGTTGTGGAATGTCTTTGTAGGGGATATGTCCTTTGTGGGGCCTCGTCCCGAACGCCAATATTTTATTGAGCAGATACGCAAGGAGAATCCCGATTATGACTACATTCTGTTGATGCGTCCGGGTGTTACCTCTATGGCTACGATACACAACGGCTATACCGATACAATGGAGAAGATGCTCGTGCGTCTGCAGATGGACCTGGAGTATTTTCGTAAGCGTTCCTTGTGGCAGGACTTGAAAATAATTTTCACTACGTGTTTTTATATTATTAACGGAAAAAAATTCTGAAAATGATAATGATAAAAAGAATAGTTTTTGCAGTAGCGTTGCTTCTCTCTTTTCAGTGGGTGGCAGCGCAGTCTGTTTCAGATGAGCAGGTCGTTAAGATTCTGATGGCCGAGAAAGATAAAGGAACCGATGAGAATACTATTGCGCAGAAACTTCTGAGCCAGGGAGTGACACCGGCTCAGTTGCGACGTATAAAGGCAAAGTATGAACAGGAGCAGAAAGGCCTTGGGGTTGTCGGTCGTACAGAAAAAGATAAAAACGCTGCCGTAAATAGAAATAATAGCGGTTTAATGCTTGGCGACGGGTTTGTAAAGGCTGATAGAGGGGAAAAAGTTGACCTGTTGCAAAACGAGATGTCTTTCCTTGATATTGACTCGGTTGCGTATTTCAGCAATCTCCTGAAAAAAGATGAGGTTTACGGTCGTGATATCTTCAACAATAAACTTCTGACCTTTGAACCTGCAGGCAATATCCCGGCGCCGGCCGATTATGTTCTTGGTGCAGGCGACCAGGTGCTCATTGACGTATGGGGAGCGTCGCAGGTTATGATTGACTCTCAAATTACTCCCGATGGAAGTATTGTGGTCGAGGGCGTTGGTCCGTTGCATCTTGCCGGCAAGAGCGTAAAGGAGGCTAATGAGTATATAAAAGATATTCTTGGCGATGTTTACGCCGAATCGAATATGAACCTCTCTGTGGGTGCCGTACGTTCCATTCAAGTGCAGGTTGTGGGCGAGGTTACGACTCCGGGCAGTTATACCGTCAGCGCCCTTTCCACAGTGTTTAACGTACTTTATGCCGCGGGCGGAATAAGCGAGCACGGAACCTTGCGCTCTATAAACGTGTTCCGTAATAACAAGAAAATATCCACTGTCGATGTGTACGATTTTATCTTCAACGGCAATCTTGAAGGAAATGTACGCTTGCAGGATAATGACGTAGTCAGCGTGGGGGTTTATGACGCCATTGTGAATGTACAGGGTAAGGTTAAGCGTCCTATGCTCTACGAGATGAAGGGTAACGAGACTCTTGCAAACCTCGTTAAATACTCGGGCGGTTTCAAGGGCGATGCTTATGATGGCAAAATGCGCGTTGTGAGAAAGAACGGACGTGAGTATTCTTTATTTACGGTCGACAAAGAGAACTTTGGCACGTTCAAAATGTGTGACAAAGACTCTGTTTATGTCGATTCAATTATTTCGCGCTTCTCAAATATGGTCGAAATTAAGGGTGCGGTATTCTTCCCCGGTCAATATCAGTATGGCGAGGATATTAGAACCGTCTTCGACCTTATTGAAGCTGCAGGTGGCTTGCGCGAAGATGCATTCTTGAACCGTGCTGTGCTTCACCACCGCAATGCCGATAATACCATAGAGGCACTGTCGGTCGATGTCGATGGCATTATGGACGGTCGTGTGCCCGATATTGCTTTGCGCAACAACGACGTCCTGTTTATTCCAAGCGAGAGCGAAATGAAGGGCGAACAGGTTGTGAAAATTGATGGCGAGGTGAATTTCCCCGGTACATATAAGTTTGCCAAGAATACAACTATTGAGGACCTTATACTGCAAGCAGGCGGCCTGACACGTGCAGCGTCGACATCTAAAATAGACGTTTATCGTCAACTTTACAACCCTGCGGCGTTAAAGGGTACCAAGACAATAACAGAATCCTTTACATTCACGCTTAAAGACGGATTTATTGTCGAAGGAGGCGCATCGTTCGTGCTTGAACCATTCGACGAGGTATTTGTGCGTCGCAGTCCCATAAACAAGACTATTCAGAACGTAACAATAAACGGTGCTGTGAATTTCGAGGGAAAATATGCAATGTTGTCAAAGAACTACAGGATTAGCGACCTTTTGAAAGCTGCCGGCGGAGTGTCGGAGAATGCGTTTGTAAAGGGTGCCTATATGTACCGCAAGATGACCGACGAGGAAAAACTGCAACGCAAAATTCAGCAGAAGAAACAGCATATAGACCTGTACGAGGAGATGCTCCGTAGTGACAATATGGACAATCAGGCAGTTTTGGACTCTATAGCAAGCCTGAAGGCTAAATTCGAAGAACACTTCTCGCTGGCTATAGACCTTGAGAAGGCTATTGCTAACCCCGGTAGCATTCACGATGTTATATTGCGTGAAGGCGATGTTATCACAGTGCCCGAGCAGGTCTCAACGGTGAAAATATCGGGCGAGGTTATGCAACCGACCTCAGTCAGTTTCCAGAAAAACAAGAAACTCAGTTATTATATTGACCACGCGGGAGGCTATACAAATTCGGCAAAGAAAAAGGGCGTTTACGTTATCTATATGAACGGAAGCATAGAAAAAATATCGCGCTCATCGAAGAAGGCTATACAGCCGGGCTGCGAGATTGTCGTGCCTCGCAAGCAAGAGCGCAAGAAAATGTCGACTGCCGAGATTATGACAATAGGAACATCGACCGTCTCCTTGGCAACGATGATTGTCTCGCTTATAAATATCTTGAAATAAAATAACCGGATAAGGCAGTAGACTATGAGATTCCTCGGGAGATTGGCTTTTGGCGTGTCGTCGTTTTTGCTGTTGTTGCTTTTACCGGAAGGTGCTGCAGCGCAACGCGAGGTTAATGTAAAGAGCTTCGCGCAGTTGAACAGTATCTTCTCGGTCGGCGAGTATGCTCCTTTTTGGCTTGCAGCCAACCGTCACGCCCTTTCTTCGGTGCAAACCATCAATGGCTATGCGCGTTACGGGGCGGAACTCGATGGGGCTATGAACAAAAAAGGTAGCTGGCGGTTCGCGCTCGGGCTCGATGTCTCGGCTACATATAACCAGGATAGGGTATTCCCCCCTAATCAACTCTATGCCGATATATCGTGGAGGTGGCTTACGGTGAGTGCAGGCATAAAACAACGTTCGGCCGAGATGCGCGGCTTTGCTGCCATTGATACCGACGCCCTGCAGGGCAAAGAGTGCATAGAGGTGTTCCCAAATCTTTACGCCGCGCAATTTTCGGAGCTTGGAACGGGTGGGCTTATGTTCAGCGGGAACAGTGCCGCTATACCTCAGTTGCGTATTGAGGTGCCGGAATATGTTTCTATTCCGGGTACAAAGAACTGGCTCAAAATGCGCGGCCACATAGCCTACGGTGCTTTTCTTGACAGTGATTTTCAAGAGGCTTTTACGGAATCGAATCTCAATGCCAAGTATGCTAAGAATATTTTATATCACAGCAAGGCGGCATTTATTGAAATTGGCAATACCAAGCATTTCCCGCTTACAATGGAAGGGGGGCTTGAAATGTATTCAATGTTCGGTGGCGACTTCTACACTCGCAAAAGAGGACATTATTTGTCGATGCCACGTGGGGTAAAGGACTATTTTAAGGCGTTTATTCCACTCAGTGGCGATGAGACGACTCCAGCCGGCGAGCAGGCTAATATATCGGGCAACCAGACAGGCAATTGGCATTTGGCCTTTACCTTGCACACTAAGCCCATTGACATTCGAATCTATGGTGAGCATCTGTTCGAGGATTTTTCGCAGCTTTTCTTTTTTGAGTACCAGTCGAACCGGGCAGGCGAGCGTAAGGTGGTGTTCTACCCCTGGCGCGATATGCAGGTTGGAATATCAATAAAAAACAAGAGCGGATTCCTGAATTTTATATCGAACGTTCAGTACGAGTATATGTCGACATACGACCAGAGTGGTGCGGGCTACAACGACCCGAGCGACTACTACAGCGAGCAGATGGACGGTGTAGACGATTATTACAACCACTCGATATACACAGGTTGGCACTATTACGGAATGGGCGTGGGTAACCCTCTTGTCTATTCTCCGGTGTACAATAAAAATGCGAATCTTCTGTTTCAGGGTAACCGCTTGAAGTCGCATCACGTCGGAATTAACGGCGCCTGGGGCAAAAAGCACCGGTTTATGTACCGTCTTATGTATACCTACAGCGAGAATTGGGGAACCTACTACAACCCGTATCCCGAAAGAAAATATACAACCTCGGCGGTAGTCGATGTCGCTTATGTCCCGTATAAGGGCAACTGGGTATTCTCTCTCTCTTTGGGGTATGACAAAAGTAACCTTATAGGCGAGAACGTGGGCGCTATGATAAGCGTGGCAAGAGTGGACGTTTTTTAATGGTTAAGAGATTATGAAAAAGATTCTGTACATAATAATTCCGCTGATGCTGCTCTCTTGCGAAAAGATTTTTGTGAACGGGGAACTTGACGGAATGTGGAAACTCGAGATAGTAGAGGAGGACGGCAATGCTGTCTATCCGGGGAATATATACTATTCGTTCCAGCGTCACCTTGTAATGTTGGGCGAGTACTACCCCGAAGGGGTACCAAGCTACTATATGGCTGAATTCGACAAGGTGGGTAATGTCCTGACAATGACAAAATTCTATAAATACCCCGGTCGTGACGGTATCTGTAATATGGAGGAATTGGAGAAATACTATATTTTCAGCGAAAAGGTCGACTTTGTTGTCGAGACACTCAACGAAGATGTGCTTGTAATGCGCAATGGAGATGTAGTATATAAGTTCAGGAAATGGTAAGGAAATGCATAATGTAATGTGCGTATAGTTTAAAGTTATGGAAGAAAATAATGCTAAGAAACCCTTGTTGAAGGAGATTGATATTCTGAATATGGTAAGCAAACTGATGCATAAGTGGAAGTTTATACTAAAGATAACCATTTGCTTTATGCTCATCGGTGTGGTTCTTGCCCTTAGCTCTGTTAAGAAATATACAGCCGAGATTGTTGTTGCTCCCGAGGCACAGGAGGCTTCGTCGCTGTCGGGTGGAATAGGGTCGTTTGCGTCAATGATGGGAATTGACCTTGGCGTAGCATCAGGCGGAGGCGATGCCATATACCCATTGCTTTATCCCGACATTGTACAGTCCCTTCCTTTTCTATCGTCTCTTTTCAGCGTTAATGTAAAAACAGCCGATGGAAAGGTTGATACAACGTACTACCACTATCTGGCCAAACATAAGAAAATCTCTTGGGTTGAATATCTTAAGGCTACTCCGGGGCGTTTGAAATTGTGGGTCGAGAATATGATTATGCCTTCTGAAGATAAAATGACCGACCCGTCAATCTTTGACCCATATAACCTTTCAAGGTCTCAGATGCGGAAGATTATGGCACTGAATTCTTCTATAGGTGTTTTTGTCGATAAAAAGACAAATGTGCTTAATCTCTCTTTTACCGAACGTGACCCGCTTATTGCAGCAACGATGGTCGATACAATAATGTCGCGTCTGCAAAGGACTATAACCGAGTATCGCACAAAGAAGGTAATTGACGATTGTGCTTATATAGAGAAAATGTGTAAAGCAGCCGAGGTTGAGTATCTTGAGGCGCAGGAGAATTATGCAAAGTTTGTCGACCGCAACCGCAGCGTGGCGCACGAACGCGTTGTTGTTGAACGCGACCGTCTGCAAGCCGATATGATGATGAAGAATACACTTTACACTCAGTGGGCGCAGAACCTTCAGCTTGCAAAGGCAAAGGTTCAGGAGCAGACACCGGTGTTCTTTGTGCTTAAACCGGCCACAATACCTGCAATACCATCGTCAATGGGCAAAATGATGCAGGTTATTCTGTATACATTCCTGGGCTTTGTGTTTGCGGTGCTGTATGTTGTTGTTAAAGAGCCTGTAACAAACACTTGGCGTAAAATTTTTCCTAAAAAAGTTAAGTGATATACCTGTTAGTCTTTATATTGCTTCTTATCCCGGTTGTTAAGTACGACTGGTTGGCTAAGAGCGGTGGCGAGAATGCTTGGTTCTTGCTGAACCTTGTGGTGCTGATTCTGCTTGCCGGGTTGCGCTACCGCGTGGGTGGCGACACGCTGATGTATATGTCAATGTACGACGAGTGGCCGGCTCTTGACGAACTGAAGTATTTTGACTTTGAAGAGGCTGAGTATCAGCCTTTGTGGTATGTCTTTGTTGCAATATGCAAGAGCATTTCAGGCGAGTTTGTGTTTTTCCAGCTTGTGCACGCAACAGTCGTGTTGTCGGCCTTTTTCTATAGTTTCCGCAAATATTGCCCCCGCTACTATTTTACTGCAATACTGATATTTTATATCGGCTATTATTTCTACTTTAGTATGGAGGTTATGCGAGAGGTGCTGTGCATAGCTATGATGTTGCTGGCGACAACGTGGCTCATAAACAAAAAGTGGATATTGTATTATGCGGTTTGCGTGTTTGCGTGCTATATACACTATTCGGCTCTTATTATGTTTTTCTTCCCATTGGCATATTGGGTTCTGAAAAAACCGTCGTGGTGGTTGCAGGCAATTTTTTTTGTTGCAATCTTTTTTATGCTGAGTATAATAAATCTGCCTCGAATAATAGTTAATAGTTTGCCTATTGATGGACAATTGAGCCGAATGATTCTTGCGTATATAGAGTATGAATTGAGTATTGGCGGAATCTTGTTCCAGATATTGGCTTTCCTTCCTGTTATTGGGGTCATATTCGTGAGGCAGCGTGTCAAGATGAAGGACGAGTATGATTTTACCCCGATAGTGATGGCGTCGGTGGTGATTTATGCTTTTTCAACCTGTATAGCCGGTGTTAACCGCTTCGTAAATTACTTTGTGCCGTTTTTTATAATTTATCTGGTAAATACAGTCTATCCGGTATTGTACAAAAGGTTCCGTGACATAAGCATAACCTATTCGGTTACAATATGCGTGTTGCTGATATATGGGTTCAACCTATCTTATTATTATGTGCGCGATATGTCGGACCGTTACCCCAATACTCGCTATTATGTGATATTCTATCCTTATCGTTCTGTCTTTGACAAGAAAATCGACGAGAAGCGGGAACGTTTTGTCGAGAATTACCGAAATGTGAAAATTCAATTTTAAAAGTATGGGCAAGAGTAATCACAGGGTTGTTATTGAGAATTTCTTTTCGCTTTCAATATTGAACGCGCTGAACGTGTTGTTGCCGTTGCTTACGTTGCCTTACATTCTGCACGTCTTTGGAAAGGCTAACTATGGTGCGTATTCTTATATCTATGTGGTCGTACAGTATGTGATTCTGTTCAGCACCTATGGCTTTAATTTTTCGGCAACCAAGCAAATATCGCAGTGTCGCGACGATGCGCAGGCTGTCTCGCGCATATACTATTCGGTCATTGCCTGCAAGGCGCTTATTGCGCTTCTTTTATCGCTTCTTGTGCTTGTCTGCTGGCCTTTTGTGCTCAAGGACAGTGCCGGGGTTGTGATGTTCGTCTATGGTCTGGGTATGGTGGCTGGTGACGTGCTTACGCCGGTGTGGCTTTTCCAGGGAATGGAGAAGATGAAGTATATGACAATAGTCAACGCTTCGTCGAAGATTCTGTTTACGGTGCTTATATTCTTGGTCGTAAGGACGGGGGGCGACTTCAAGTTGCTTATGTTGCTTAACTCCTGCGGGTATCTGCTTGCGGGGCTCTTGAGCGTGATTCTTGTTCACAAGCAGTTTCGTGTGCAGTTCTTGCGCATAGGTCTCGGCGACGTGGCGGCGCGGCTGAAAGAGGGTGGCGCGGTGTTCGGCTCTACATTCGGAATGAATTTGTATCGCAATGCGAATGTGCTTATCCTCAAGCAGTTTGTCGGCGACGACGTGGTGGGCTTGTATTCGGCTGCCGAAAAGGTTATAAAAGGTTTCCAGTCGTTGATATCTCCGGCTGCTCAGGCGTTGTTCCCGCATCTGAGCTTGCGTTTCAAGGGGCGTTCCATTGTCGAAAATATAGCTTTGCTGCGCAAGTTGGCGATGCCTTTTACCGCAGTGGTGCTTGTGGTAACAACCGGAGTCTATATTTTTGCTCCGCTTATATCGGATATATTATGTGGCAGGGAGTTTGTGGCTTGTGTGCCGCTTATAAGGATTATGACCCTTGTGATACTCTTTGGCGAGGTTAACTACTTAGTGGGTATTGTGGGGCTTATAAATATGAATGGGCAGAAACAGTTTTTCACCTCGGTTCTTTTGACGGGATTTTTCAGTGTCGCCTTTGTGTTGTTGACTGTTGGGGAGTACGGTGCCGGGTCGGCAGCGTGGGCAATGTCTCTCTCCGAGATTGTGCTGTTTGTGCTTTGCATTGTAAGTATGTATAGATTAAAGAGAAAGTATGACCGCGATAATAATTCTTAACTGGAACGGCGCCGATGATACTATTGCCTGCCTTGAGTCGCTGAGCGTGGCTGATGGCGAATTTGTTGTGTATGTAGTTGATAATGGCTCGACTGACGATTCGCTCTATCGTTTGTCGGCGTGGGCGGCTGCTTGCAACAGCCTTAATGTGCATATAGTGCCGCTTGAGCGTAACTATGGTTTTGCGGTAGGTAACAACAAGGGACTTGCGGTTGCCCGTAAGGCGCGTTACGATGCCTATATGCTGCTGAACAACGATACCGAGGTAACAAAGGATTTCCTTGTCCGTATAGAGGAGTTTGCGGCTGCTCACCCAAGATACAAGGCGTTGACGCCGAAGATAAATTTCTACTACGACAAGAACCGTATTTGGAACTGCGGCGGGCGTCTCTCCTGTGGCTTCCGCAAGTACTACTACGCCGGTAGCTGTGACACCGAGGTAAAAGAGACGGGGTATTTGCCCATCACTTTCGTTACCGGGTGTGCGCTGTACTTTAAGCCCGAGCTTATGGACAGCGAGGGGCGTCTGCTTACCGAGCGTTTTTTCTTTGGCGAAGAGGATTTTGAATTTTCGTTGAGAATGAAGGCTGCCGACGTTCCTATGGCGTGTGTGCTCGGTTCACTTATATATCACAAGGTGAGCGCTTCGGGTGGCAATATGGTTGCGCGGGGCAAACTGTTCTTGCATTATCTGAACCGTTTCATCGACATACGTCTTAACAAAGGTGCGCTATTCTATTTTTTGTGGGCTCTTGTCAATGTGCCTGTGTGCCTGTTGCGTTTCTACAGAAACTCGAGGTCTATTGGGCGCTCTTTCGGTCTTGTAAGGCGCTTGCTGCGCGACGCCCGGAAAAAAGACGGGGTTACATACGAGGATTTTGAGTCCTTGGTTATTCTCGATAACTATTTTAAAGCCGAATGAGTATGAAAAAGGAAATTTGGGGGTTCTATCCGCCACCAATAGGCGGAATATCTATATACTGCAAACGTCTGGCCGAAAAACTTTGTGTAAAGGACAATATGGTCGTGATGCGGAATTTTGCATCGTCAAGGAGTGACAGGCCTTATGTAAAGGACGTCAAGAACCGTTTGTTTGAGTTTCTTAAACTGCCCTTTGTGGCGAGGCGTGTTATTCATTCGCAATTCACAAACTTCTGGTTCTTGTTGCTGCTTTACATTTTCGGGTGGCGCCACCGCCTGATTCTGACGCTGCATAACCGCAGAATTATTTTGCTTAAGGGGTGGAAACGCAAGGTCGTTAACCGTTTGTTCAAGCGTGCAAGGTACATTATATACAACGATGCCACCTACACTCCTCAGCTTGCCGATGTCTACGATATTGACCAATCCAAGATTGTGCTGCTGCCTACATATATTTCGCCGGTGAGTGACGAGGCAAAGGGGCTGACAGCCGATATTGCGGGCTTTATTGCTGCGCACGAATATACCCTCTCGGCCAATGCTTCAAGGATAATCAAGAACGATACTTTTGGTGACCTTTACGGTATAGACCAACTTATTTACCTGATGGACCGTCTTGTGAATGTCGATAAGCTTGACGCCGGTCTTGTATTTTGTATCTCGGATATTTATAATCACGAATATTACAATGAGTGTCTCGCAAAGATTGACAAGGCGGGTCTCTCGTCTAATTTCTGCTTTGTGGTGGCATCGCCAGTCTGCGGTTTCGAGGTTTGGGCTGCAACCGACCTTTTTCTGCGCCCGACAATGAGCGATATGGAGGGCGTGTCGGTCAAGGAGGCGCTGCAATTCGGTACTCCGGTTGTGGCGAGCGACGTTTGTGTACGACCCGCCGAGGCTGTGCTCTACAAAGCCGGCGACGCCGATGACCTCTACAGCAAGGTTCGTCCACTGCTGCTTGCAAGAAAACGTGTTGACTATACTCCCGACATAGTTGTCGAGGACGAGGTTATGCGTCTTTATTCTTTAATATCGCAATAAGAGGCTTTTAAATTTATCTCGCCTCCTTTCTGTAGAGCAAAAACGGCGCAAAAACGGCTTCAATATGGATTTTTTTGGAAATTTAAACTGCTGCTAAGCTTATGGAACTTTCGAGGTTTCTTAATACAATAAAGTACTTAAAAGGGGAACAACTGTGGTTTCAGGCCTTTTATAAGGTGTCTGCAATATTGAGGCGTGCCTTTCGCATCAAGCGCCGATACGCCCGTTACAGTAAGGGCTGTCCATTGAACTTTGCTCCGTTCCCTTTGAAAAGCGAATCGTACAAAGGTGACGGAAAATTCACTTTCCTGAATGTTGATGCCCGGTTCTGCGGTGTGTGGGACGACAGGGCGCAGGGCGACCTGTGGAGCTACAACCTCAACTATATGGATTTTCTTTTGCAACCCTCTATGACTGCGGCTGAGGGGTGTGAGTGGATAATGCGATTCATAGATTCGGCTCCGGGCAACAGCTTCGCCGACGCTCCTTACCCAATATCTCTGCGTGGAATAAACTGGATAAAGTTTCTCTCTCTGCATAGTGATAAAATTGATAGCGGTGTGCTCGGGAAAATTGACAGAGCGCTCTATTCGCAGTATCGGGTACTGTCGGGGCGCACCGAACGTCACTTGCTTGCGAATCATTATCTCGAGAATGGTTTTTCGTTACTCTTCGGCGCGGTATATTTCAAGGATAAAAGGCTGTGGAAACAGGCAAGGCGCATCGTGCGCAGGCAGCTTGCCGAACAGATTCTTCCCGACGGCGCGCATTTTGAGCTTAGCCCAATGTACCACTGTATAATCCTTGAGCGTCTGCTCGACTGCTGCAACCTTCTCTCGTCGGCAACAACCGGGCTTTTTATGGAGCAGGAAAATTTGCTTGACTATATGAAACAGAAGGCGGTGGCTATGCTTGGGTGGCTCGATTCAATGCTTCTCTCCAACGGTTCGTTGCCACTGCTCAACGATGCGGCCAATGGCATTGCCTTGCAGCCCGAAGAGGTGCGTGAGTATGCCCGCAGGCTTAATCTTGACTGGGGTGCGCGGGCGCTTAAGGAGTCGGGCTACAGGCATATACGCACTGGAGACTATGAGGCGGTCGTGGATATAGCTCCTTTGGGTGTGTCGTATAATCTTGGACACTCTCACGCCGACACTCTTTCCTTTTTGCTGTGGGTGAGCGGCAGGCCTCTGCTTGTCGATGCCGGAACGTCGACCTACAACGCTTGTGAACGTCGTTGCTACGAGCGTTCGACTCGCGCGCATAATACTGTCGTTGTCAATAACGAAAATTCATCGAATGTGTGGGGCGCATTCCGTTGCGCCCGGCGTGCACAGGTTACAATCCTTTCCGACGATGAGAATAGTATCAGCGCAAGCCACGATGGCTACAGGGCGGTGGGCGTTACCTGTACAAGGTCGTTCAATTTTTCGGAACAGTCGCTCTCTGTTACCGACTGTGTAACCGGGGAGTGTGAGGCAAAAGCCTATTTTCATCTTGCGCCATCGGTCAAGGTGCTTTCTGTTACCGAAAATTCGGTTGTAACCACTCTTGCGACATTTGTGTTCGACGGTGCGTCCGGTATAAGTGTCGAAGATACTCTGGTTGCCGAGGAGTACAATGCGTTGCAACAGTCGGTATGTCTGTGCGTGGGCTTTTCAGGCACCCTTTGTACGAGAATAAAGGATTTTGTGCTGTGAAAATTTCGCAGTTTGTTTTTTTATTCTTTATTTTGTACTTTATAGGATTATTTAATGGCATTGATGAAAGTTCTTATTGTCTCTTTTTATTATGAACCGGAATTGGGCGCTGCGCCAAGCCGAATAAGTAACCTTGCGCGCGGACTGAAAGCCTCGGGTGTGGACGTCGATGTCCTTACCTGCTTGCCTAACTACCCGAAGGGGCGCATATTCGATGGCTACCGTGGCCGCTTCTCAATGAAAGAGTGTCTCGACGGTGTAAATGTATACCGTTACTGGACATATGCCACTGTGTCAAAGAACCCGTTAAAACGTGTGCTTGCGATGACGGCGTTTGCGGCCTCATTGTGGTGTTTCGCTTTCAAACGCAAGCTCATAAAGAGTTACGACAGGGTTATAATACAGTCGCCACCCATTTTGGTGTCAGCTTCGGCTGTTACTCTTTTTAAAAAGGTGTTTGGAAAAAATACTATATTGAATGTGTCGGACTTGTGGCCGGGGTCGGCTGTTGAGCTGGGCTTTGTGCGCAAGGGCAGTCTCTCGTTCAAAGTGCTGAGCAGGCTTGAACGCTACATCTACAGGAATGCTCATTCGGTGATGGGGCAGTCGGCCGAGATTGTGGAGCACGTCGAGAATATGTTTCCGGGAAAGAATACTTTTCTTTACCGCAACCTCCAGCCGGTGGCACAGGCTACGGGCAGCGATGTGCGGGTGCGCAACAAACAGGTGAAAATAGTCTATGCAGGCCTCTTCGGGGTGGCGCAGGATATTCTCTCTTTGCTGAAGGCTGTGGACTTTGCGGCATTGGGCGTCGAGATGCACCTGTATGGCGGCGGCAATCAGGTCGATGATATACAGGAATATATAAAGAACGGCGATAAGAATATATTTTATCACGGCTATATCCCCAAGCAGCAGATGAACGTGGAGTTTGCAAAGTATGACCTTTCAATTATTCCGCTTGCTGCGTCCATACACGGCGCTGTGCCTTCAAAGATATTCGACCTTCTGCCGGTTGGTATCCCAATTCTCTTCAGTGGCGAGGGCGAGGGTGCACGCATCGTCAGCGAGTCTGGATTCGGCCTTGTTTCAAGGCACGGCGACTATGAAACGCTTTCACGCAATATATCGGCCTTTGTGCAGATGAGCGACAAGGAATACTCGGCTTACTCGCAGCGTTGCCTTGCTGCTGCTGCCGATGCTTTCTCGTTCGAAAAGCAGCTTGAACGCTTTTGTAAATTCCTTGCAAAGGGTCAATAATGTTTAAAACCAATAAAACTCAATATTATGAAAAAGCTTGCTTTATTCTTGCTCCTTTTTGTGACGGGAACGGTGTGCGCATCGGCGCAACTATTGTATAGAATATCGGGCAACGGTGCCGGTAAACCATCGTACATTCTTGGAACTTACCATCTTGCACCGGCCGAATTTGTCGATTCAATCCCCGGAGCGCGCGAAGCGTTTGCTACAACCGAACAGGTGTGCGGCGAGGTCGAAATGCAAGAGATGCTCACCCCCGAAGGTGCTCAGAAGGTGATGGCGGCAATGATGCTTCCCGACGGCAAGGCTCTCAAAGATGTGCTCTCGGCCGATGAGGCGAACCGCTTGAACGGCTATATGCGTGAGATTTTAGGGGTGGACCTTACCAATCCTATGATTGAACAGCAGATGGGTAAAATGACGCCTATGGCAATATCTACACAGCTGCAGTTGGTACAGTATATGCGAATGACCCCCGGCTTTAATCCCGCGTCGCTCATCGATAACTATTTCCAGCAAGAGGCACTCAAGGCCGGCAAGCCTGTTGTGGGGCTTGAGACCCTTGATTTCCAGATTGCGGTTCTGTACAAAGGTTGCAGCATTGAACGTCAGGTTGAGCAACTTATGTGTATGGTCGATAATAAGGAGTATAACCTTATGATGATGCAGGAGCTTACAAAGGCCTACTTTGCAAAAAATATGGCAAAGGTGCTTGCCGTGACCGAAGAGAAACTGGGTAACAGCTGCGACAGCACTCCGCAGGAGGACGACGCACTCATCTACTCGCGCAACACCGACTGGGTTGGTAAGATACCCGCGATAATAAAAGATAAAGCCACGCTTTTTGTTGTCGGAGCAGCGCATCTGCCTGGCGAACGTGGCGTGCTTGAACTGTTGAAAAAAGCCGGGTACACAGTAGACGCTGTAGAGTAGGGGCCTGATTTTGGTGCTTGGAGAGATATTCGTGAATTATCTTTAGTGTAATAATGCAGAGCCCGCACGCGGGCTCTGCTTGTTTTTGTAACAGATAATATGGGTAGGTTTATTCTATATGCTCCCGTTTCGCTTAAATAAAGTTGCTTGTTGCGTCCCTTGGCTTTTTCAAACAGAGTGCTACGCTTCCAAACACTCTGTGGCAACCACACGCTCAATATCATTTATTAGTAAACCACCCTGTGAATATATAGCGCTTCACTCTAATTTATTGATATAATATAGGATAATCTATATAAAACCTATGTATGAAATATACAGTAATGTGTCAAACTAAAAATGTATCAATATAACCTAAAATAAGGTCGTATTGATACATTCTTTTTGTGTTATTTTATCTAAAAATATTTGATTGATATAATGAATTACATCTAACCAATATATTCTTGATGTAGTTATTATTGCTTTGTTATTTTCAAGCGTCTATTTGGATTAGAAGCCTTGTAATCGTGATAGTTCGTATATAAATAGCCATTCTTGATTTGATACCTAAAAGCAGGCTCGTTATTATTGTTGGCATCAAAATAGATTATAGGTCCGTGAGTTATTGTAATTTCGCAAGAACCTGTATTTGATATTTTTTCCCAAGAACCGTAGTGAGTTTTTGTTGCTGTTTGTTTATACTTTCCGTATTCATTGTTTTTCGAATAGGAATTAGCTACTCCATAGATACTCTTATATTCTTCTATGCATTTAGCAGTGCCATCTTCTGATAGTATAAAGGTAAATTTTGTACCAACGGCATCTGTTGCCGTATATTTACCGACAAAACTTGTTGTCTGCTCAGTTTTTGCAATTGTCTTATCCTGTTTATTGTTGTCGTTATCTGAAAATTGACATTTGCAAACAAAAAACACAACGACAGCAGCGATTGCATATCCTATTATTTTTTCTAACAGTGTTTCTTTTTCTTCCTTTTTAGCCATAGTCTTATAAAATAAAAAAATATTTGCACAAAATAAGTCCGAAAATTCCCAAAGTGTAGACAAATAAAAAACGTGGACTAAAACTTCATCTACGCTTTCAGAGGTATCGCCAAACACCATACAACCATAAATGAGTAAAAGCCCACGCCATAGAATGACGTGAGCATCAACTTTTACTCTTGGTTGTTTCATTAAATTGGCGATTTTCTGAAAGCAAGAATATAAGCTAACGCTTTTTATTTTATATGTCTTTGAATTGTCAATGTTTCATAGGCAAGTTTTTTATCGTGTTTTTGCAAATGTAATATGTTTTATGATTTATACCGAATTATTAAATCTTTATTTTAATAATTTTTCCAATTCAACCCAACTGTTGAACTAATGATAATTTCAGAACTCAATCAATACCCATATTCCCTAAAAGGTCTTTCTTTGGTAGGTGGCGTTATTCGCAAGAATTTTAGACCATCTTCTGTAATTCTATAGTTGCCACGAGATACTGTTTTTATCATTCCAATTTTTTCTAAATGCCATTTTGCCCAACCAGTCCTGTGGTGTATAACTGTCGTCTTACCGCTTGGCAGCAATTGCCTCTGTTCTTCATTTGATAAATGAAAGGCTGTTGACATTGTTTCAACACATTCTTTTAGAGAATGTATTTTATTATCACTCATATATTGTAAGAGTGGTAGCATACATTCAGTGTATTTTGGTATCATAAGCCTGTTTTATTATATTGTTTGTTTTTTTCGGTAAAGTTGCTTGGTTCTATATTTCCTCAAAAAATAGAGTTTGACGGAAATAAATATCGAACCAATGAATATAACAAGGTGCTTGATTTGATATATCAGCAAACCAATGAGTTACGGGTGGGTAAAAAAGAAAACGGAGAGAGTTTTTCAACTTTCTCCGTTTCAGTACCCAGACCCGGGATCGAACCGGGATGGGTTGCCCCACTGGTGTTTGAGACCAGCGCGTCTACC